>JBAUYV010000117.1:0-38421 GCA_049584975.1 Xanthobacteraceae bacterium
CCCGTTGGGATCGCCGAAGTAACGGAAGAAGTCCGAATCGGGCTTGAGCACCAGGTTCGTATCGCCTTTCTGGAAGCTCCGCTCGTAAGCCTGCATCGAACGATAGAACGTGAAGAACCCCGGATCCTGCCCGTAGGCGCTAGCGAAGATGCTGTTGCGCTCGCCGTCGCCCGCGCCGCGGATCTGCTCCGATTGCTGGTTGGCGTCGGCGATGATGACCGTCACGTCGCGATCCGCCTTGGCGCGGATCGCCTGGGCCTTTTGGCTGCCCTCAGCGCGAAACTCGGCCGCCTCGCGTTGACGTTCCGTCTGCATGCGCTGGTAGACTGCCTGGCTGTTCTGCTCCGGCAGGTCGGCGCGGCGGATGCGAACGTCGATGACTTGAATGCCGAACGGCTGCGCATCGTGATCGAGCTCATCGCGCATCAGCGCACTGAGCTCGGCGCGCTTATTGCGTACCACGTCTGCGAGGGTGGCTCCGCCCAGCACACGCCGCAGCGCCGAGTCGAGCAAAATTGCGAGCTGCGTACTGGCGCCGGCGGGACCGACGGTCTGATAGAACTTCAGCGGATCGGTGATGCGATAGCGTGCGAAGGCATCGACCACGAGTCGCTCTCCAGCCTGGCCGGCACCCGAATTCGAATTGTCCCCGCTTGAGGCATTCACCTCCTGCGCCGGCTGTTCGATGTTGAGAATGCGCTTGTCGATATAGATGACGCTGTCGATGAACGGCATTTTCACGTTGAGCCCAGGATCGGTGATCACACGCACTGGCTGTCCGAGCCGCACCACGATCGCCTGACTGGTCTGATCGACGGTAAAGAACGTGCTGTAGCCGACGATGACCGCCAGCAGCAGAATAACGGCGATGGCGCCCCCGGTGAGATTCAACCTCATGGCTTCACTCCCGTCGGCGCGCCCGGAGCGGGTGCCTGCGGCGACTTGCCGACCTCGGTCAGCGGCAGATAGGGCACCACGCCAGGCCCTTGCGCACCGGTATCGATGATCGTCTTGTCGGTGCCGGCGAGAATGTGCTCCATGGTTTCCAGATACATACGCTGGCGTGTTACGTCCGGCGCCTTCTTGTATTGATCGTAGATTTGCAGAAATCGCGAGGTCTGGCCCTTGGCGTCGGCGACCGTCTGCGCTTTATACGCTTCGGCGTCCTGCACGATCTTGGAGGCGCGGCCTCTGGCCTCCGGCACCACGCGATTGGCATAGGTTTGCGCCTCGTTCTGCAGGCGCTCGAGATCCGAGCGTGCTGCCTGCACGTCGCGGGAGGAGTCGATGACCTGGGCGGGATAGTCGACCTTCAGCAGCTGGACCTGCTGTATCAGAATGCCGGCGCCGTAAGAGTCCAGGGTCTTCTGCATCAATTCCTGCACCGCCGTCTCGACGTTCTGCCGCGCGCCGGTAAGGATCGGCTGGATATTGGATTGCCCGATCACCTCGCGCATGGCGCTTTCGGCCACCGCCTTCACGGTGCCTTCGGGATTCTGGACATGGAAGAGGTAATCGCCAACGCCGTTCGGGTTGATCTTCCACAGCACGGAGAAATCGACATCGACGATGTTCTCGTCTCCGGTGAGCATCAGGCTTTCTTCCGGCACGTCGCGTCCCCTGCTGCTGCCGCGTGTGTCTTCGGGGCCGCTCATGCCGATAGTGAGCTTGTTGACTCGCAGTGCCGGCGCCGTGAGCGCGCCCTCGATCGGATAAGGCAGATGATAATTCAGCCCGGGTTGCACCTCGCGCACGAATTTGCCGAAGCGAAGCACCACGCCGAGCTCATCGGGCTCGACGCGGAAAAAACCGGAGAATCCCCACAACGCAATGGCCGCGAGAGCGATCAGCGCGACGCCTCGGCCGCCGAAATTTCCCGGCACAAGGCCGCGCAACCTGTCCTGGCCGCGGCGCAAAAACTCTTCCAGATCGGGCGGTCGGGGACCCTGCTGTTGCGGACCCGAGCCCCAGGGTCCCCGCGGCCCGGAACCCCTCGGGCCGCCGGACTGATTGCTCCACGGCATCAATTCTCTCCTGAACACCGGCGCAGCACCGGCCGTGCCGCCCCCCGGGTTCGCCGGGATATAGGGGAGTGCCGGGTCCGATGCAACGCAAAGTGACGTGACGCAACTCCGCCGGACGAAATTCTTGATGACGATCCGAGGCTTGTCAGCCTGTGCCGGGCAACCCGCTCGCCATGCGCTGATAATTAATGAAGGCGAAAGCGGCTTCGTCGTCGGCGTCGCGTTGATGCTCGGTGCGGTCGCTTTCACGCCACAACTTGGGATCGATAGCTGGAAAGCGCACATCGCCATTGGCGCGCGTGTGCACATGCGTAATGGCAAGGCGCGTCGCGTGCGCCATCGCCTGCGCGTAGATATCGGCACCGCCGGCGACCACGATCGCGTCCGCACCCCGGCGCAACGCATCGCCGCGCGCCGCGTCAAATGCGGCGTCGAGACTGGGCCCAACCACAATCCCCGGCGCCGCGAATGTCGCGTCGCGGCTCACCACGATTGTGGTGCGGCCCTGCAGCGGTTTGCCGATCGACAGATAAGTCTTGCGCCCCACGATGACCGGCTTGCCCATGGTCAGCTCACGGAAATGCACCATGTCCGACTTGAGCCGCCACGGCAGCGCATTGTCGCGCCCGATGACGCCGTTCTCGGAAATCGCGGCAACGAGGATAACGTCCATCCCTACACCGCGACCGCGGCCTTGATGTGCGGATGCGGATCGTAGCCTTCGAGCGCAAAATCCTCGTAGCGGAGCGCAAACAGATCCGTCGCCGCGGGATTGATGCGCAGCGTCGGTAGTGGCCGCGGGCTGCGCTGCAACTGCAGCCGCGCCAGTTCCAAATGATTCAAATAAAGATGCGCATCGCCGAAGCTGTGAATGAACGTGCCGGGCTTGAGCCCGCTCACATGGGCGACCACAAGCGTCAGCAGGGCGTAGGACGCGATGTTGAACGGCACGCCGAGAAAAACATCGGCCGAGCGTTGATAGAGCTGGCACGACAGCGCGCCGTCGGCGACGGCGAACTGAAACAGGCAATGGCATGGCGGCAGCGCCATGGCCTCGATCTCCGCCGGATTCCAGGCCGTGACGATCAGCCGGCGCGAGGCCGGGTTGCGGCGGATCTCCGCGACCACGTTGGCCATCTGATCGATGGTGCGGCCGTCGGGCGCGGGCCATGAGCGCCATTGCTTGCCGTAGATCGGGCCGAGGTCGCCGTTCTCGTCGGCCCATTCGTTCCAGATGCTGACGCCGTGCTCGTTGAGATATTTGACGTTGGTATCGCCGCGCAGGAACCACAGCAGCTCGTAGATGATGGATTTGACGTGCAGCTTCTTGGTGGTGACCAGCGGAAAGCCGCGGGAGAGATCGAAGCGCACCTGATGGCCGAAGATCGACAAGGTGCCGACGCCGGTACGGTCGCGCTTTTCCACGCCCTCGGCGAGCACGCGGTCCATCAGATCGAGATATTGGCGCATCGGTATTTTGTGGGTTCGCGGCCGAGTCGGAGGAATTCTAACGCCAAATGAGCGGCCGACGAAGAGAGCGCAAGGTCACGGTGGATACTCCCCGAGCAAAGCGCGGATGAAGGCGGCCGCGCACGCATGGATTCCGGGAGCTTCGCTCTCCCGCGGACCGCCGATGGCGAGATTAAGGCCGGAGCCGAAAGTCTCGCGCTGCGTGCGCAGCCAGCGCGCCCCGCGTGGCAGGGCGTCCGGCTCCTGAAGGTCGACGACAATGACCGGCTTTGCGTAGCGGTCCGCCACGTCGCGCGCGAGCGCGGTGCCACGCGAGGCCGGTAAGCCGCCAGCATCCACAATAATCATGCAGGCGTCCGCGTCGCGCACGTTCCACTCGGCCCGCAGGGCCGGGTCGGCCAGCGGCGTTTGCCTAAGATTTGGATATCGCGCCAGCAACCCCGGCGGCTGCGGAAAATCCTCCGCCCATCCGCCCTTGGGGCACCAGCCGCCGTAGGCGATGCCGCAGGCCTCGGCCACGTCGAGAACGGCGCGGTCGACCCCCGATTGCCCGCCGGAGATGAGCTTCATAACCCCGTTCCATGCTCTTTTTTCGGCAACCTTTTGCGCCTATACTCCAAGCGCTGGCGCAAGCCAGATATGGCGATAAACGGCCGTCGTAATAAACCTTTCGGACCCGGGGGCGGTACCCGGCGACTCCACCAAATTCCAGGGGACGGTCATCAGTCGTCAGTAATCGGCCGGAAGCGGGTTCTGATTACCGATTGCTGATGCCTTTCCCTGCTACGGGGTCGAAATAGGATCGACGAGGGCGTAAAGGGCGTGCTTTTGCTCGGCATGGTTCCGGCGTTATCGGGCCAAATTCATAGTTGCCAACGACAACTATGCTCCGGTTGCTCTGGCTGCGTAACGCAGCTCGAAAGACCGACTTAAAGCCCTAGCGGGTTAAGCTCCGTTAGGCGGGGTTCGGAGGCACCTGGCAACAGAAGCCTCCACTTTACGTTTCCCGGCATCAGCAATCGCCAAGCGGACCGCGCAAGAGGTCTGGACTTCTGTGATTGGCGTCTTAGCTTGCACCTGCCATTCTGATCGCTGATGAGAGACGACGGCTCCGCGATGCCCGAGGACCACATCCGTTACGACTTACTCGCCCAGACCGCCCTGCGGGGGGTGTTGCGCACGGTCTTGGCGGACGTGGCCAAGAAGGGCTTGCCGGGCGAACACCATTTCAAGATCACGTTCGCCACCACGGCGCCCGGCGTGCGGATATCGGAACGGGTCCGCGCCCAGTATCCGCAGACCATGACCATAATCCTCCAGCATCAATTCTGGGACTTGGCGGTGCGCGACGACACGTTCGAAGTCGGCCTCTCGTTCGGCGGCATACCGGAGAAACTGACGGTGCCGTTCGAGGCGATAACCGGCTTTTTCGATCCGGCGGTGCAGTTCGGCTTCCAGTTCGATACGGCCGAGGCGGCGCCGGCGGGTGCCGCGGCCCCTGCGGCGGCCTTTCCGGCGAAAACGCCTGAGAAGCCCTCAAAGCCGGCGGCTCGCCCCGCGTCGGAAGCGAAAAAAGCCGACGCCACGCCGGCATCGGAAAGCAAAGAAGAAGGAGCGCCGAGCGCCGGCGGCGGCGAAGTTGTGAACCTCGATCGGTTCAGGAAGAAGTGATTCCTTTCCGTCGCTCTTGGAAGCTCCTTCCGATTAGGCCGGGCCACATTCAGGTGCCGGAGACTTGAGATGAAGACCCGCACCGAAACCGATTCGTTCGGCCCCATCCAGGTACCGGCTGATCGCTATTGGGGCGCGCAGACCGAGCGCTCGCGGCTTAATTTCCGCATCGGCGACGAACACATGCCGCGCCCGCTGATCGCGGCGCTGGCCATCGTCAAGCTGGCGGCGGCACAAACCAACCTCGAACTCGGATCGCTCGACGCCCGCCGCGCCAAAGCGATCATGGCGGCGGCGCAGGAGATCATCGACGGCAGACTCGACGATCAGTTTCCGCTCGCCGTCTGGCAGACCGGCTCCGGCACCCAGACCAACATGAACGTCAACGAGGTGATCGCCAATCGCGCCAACGAAAATCTCGGCGCCAAGTTGGGCGCAAAATCGCCGATCCATCCCAACGATCAGGTCAACTTGAGCCAATCGTCGAACGACAGCTTCCCGACCGCCATGCATATCGCCGCCGCGCAGGAAATCATCTATCGCCTGCTGCCGGCATTGCAGCACCTGCATGCGGCGCTGCAAGCGAAGACCAAGGAATTCGCCTCCATCGTCAAGATCGGCCGCACCCACACCCAGGACGCAACCCCGCTCACGCTTGGCCAGGAATTTTCCGGCTATGCGGCCCAGGTGAAATCCGGCATCGCGCGCCTCAAAAGCGCGCTCAGGGAACTCTACCCGCTGGCGCAAGGCGGCACCGCGGTGGGCACCGGGCTCAACGCCAAGCGCGCCTTCGCCAAGCTCTTTGCCAAGCGCGTTGCCCACATCACCGGCCTCCCGTTTGTCAGCGCGCCGAACAAGTTCGAAGCGCTGGCCTCGCACGGTGCGCTGCTGTTCGCCCACGGCGCGCTCGACGCGCTCGCCGCCGATCTTTTCAAGATCGCCAATGACATCCGCTTTCTCGGCTCCGGTCCGCGCTCGGGCTTTGGCGAGCTGATCCTGCCGGAAAACGAGCCCGGCTCGTCGATCATGCCGGGCAAGGTCAATCCGACCCAGACCGAAGCGATGACCATGGTCTGCTGCCAGGTCTTCGGCAATCAAACCACGATCACGGTGGCGGCGAGCCAAGGTCACTTCGAGCTGAACGTGTTCAAGCCGGTGATCGCGTACGCGATGCTGCAATCGATCCGGCTTCTAGCCGACGCGGCGGCCTCGTTTACCGACCATTGCGTCGCCGGCATCCGCGCTAACGAAGCGCGCATCCGCGAATTGATGCAGAACTCGCTGATGCTGGTCACCGCGCTCACGCCGCGCATCGGCTACGACAAGGCGGCGCAGATCGCCAAAGCGGCCCACGCCCACGGTACGACGCTACGGGAAGAGGCCCTCAAGCTCGGCTACGTCACCGGCGCGGAATTCGATCGCCTGGTGAAACCGCGGCGCATGACCCGGCCAGATTCCTGATTGTGGATAGCGTGTGGCAAATGAGGCGCCGAGACTTCCGCTAGGTAGCCTATGGTGTCGGAGAGCCCACGCCACCAACGGCGCTCGTACTTTTGATCATGCAAGCTTCAGTGGGCGCCTGCCCCAGCGTTTATCTAACCGGTGGCGGTATCGCGCGAACCAGTATCGATTTGTATTGCTGTCTCATCCTTGGACTGACGTAACGTTCGTGGCCCGATGAGCGGCAGTATACAAGCGCTGACCGCGCAGCTCTGCCCCAGATTACTTCAAGCATCGCCAAGTTATTTTCGATCTATTCTGCTCTTGATGCGCGCCGGAACAAGAAATAGCCGAAGCGCCGTTCTTTTTCTCAAGCATCCGTGTGTTGTCCTACGTCAGGGGTATAGCCACACTCCCCCATGGCAATTGCAAAGTACTTAAAAGACTCTGAATTGCCGTGTTCCAGTGCCAGCGTGCGGCGTAATTGTTCCAGACCAAATTGGGCCAGCATGGCCCGTGCAACAGCATCTGGTTACCGCCGAGCTTCACATGGGCCACATCGTCAATCTTCGCACCGCGCGCAAACAAGCCAAACGGCGTCAAGCCGAGCAAGAGGCCGCCCGAAACAGGTTGGCCCACGGCCGTCCGAAAAGTGAACGGATGCGGCAGCGGTCGCAGAACGACAAGGCCCAGAAGGATCTCGAGCGCCACCGGATCGAAAGGGGAGACGGGTGATGAAGTCGCCGGTTGTCAAGCGCTCGATCGTAATTGCCGGACACAAGACAAGCGTCAGTCTTGAAGATGCGTTCTGGAAGGGGCTGAAGGATATTGCGGTCGGGCGGCGCACGACCTTATCCGACCTGGTGGCGTCGATCGACACGGGACGCCGGCACGGCAATCTGTCATCGGCCATCCGGCTGTTCGTGCTCGATCACTTTCAGGCACACCCGGACAGCCCCAACGAAGGTGGAAACGGTGACGGCGATCACCGCGACGGCCCCAAATCGCACCGCCGGATGGTCGCGATGGGGCCCGTGGCGGACCCGCCGGCACTGCGGCCCGAATAGCGGACCTGCCACGGAAACTCAGTCGGCGCGAGAGAAGTTGGGGATCAGTGGCAGCGGCTCAGCAGGCCGCCGCCGAGTCTGCTCCACCGCACCGAGCGTCGCCGTGTTCTTGGTTGCGTGTGCGGGCGCACGCGTTTGGCTGGGCCTGATCACGATCGGGGCCGGCACCGGCAAGGGCACGGCGGGCGTGGCGCCTTCGGAGCCCGTGCCGTTTTGCTCAAGCAATGCGGGTGGAGCGGTTGGCTGCAGCCGCTCCACCCCTCGCGTTCCCGGAACAGGCACGGCCAGCAGGTTCGGCGGCACTGCAGAGTCGACGAGCGCGCCAAGCGGTGCGACGCGTACATCCGGAGAATCCGGATGGATGGCGGGAGCCATCATGCCATCGTATCGGCTGGACTCGATCGATTGGATGCGGCGGCTCTGCAGTTCGGCGGCGCGCAGGGTGAGCAAATTCATCAGCGCGGTCGTGTCGAGCGTCCGCTGCGGCGCCACGAACGGACCTTTGATGTTGACGGAAAGCTCCGGCGGCGTGGAAAGCAGCGCGCTCGGCGGCGGCGATTCTGAAAGTGTCATCCGCGCATTGATGGCGGCGCTGCTGAGATCGATGGCGCCTTTGAACGCAAGCTTGCTGCCGCCCTGAGCATCCAGCGTCACGTCCTTGAGATTGAGCGTGCCTGACCCGATGTCGATCGGCACGCTGCCTTCGGGCACGGTGAGATGGCCCTTCGCCAGCGCGGCATTTATCGCGGCCTGGACCTTGGCGACGTCGACGGGGCCGCTCTGGCCGGCAGCCTGCATAGCGGCATCGAACACTGCCGGGTCGAGTCCGCCGATCTGAATGTTTTTGAGCGCCAACGTGCCGCTGCCACCCAAGGAGCCGATGAGGCCGAACGGACTCGCGCCGAAACCGTGGCCCTCCAAGGTCAACGTCAGTTGTCCGTCGGTAGCATTGAGGCTGGGCCCGGCAATCATCGCGGCGGCGTCGACGAGTTCGATCTTGCCATGAGCCGTCACTCCATCCGGGTTGCGGCTGAACGCCATGGTGCTGGTGATGCGGCCGCCGCCGAGGCTGCCATTGATGTCGTCGAACGCGACCATGGCGGGGTGGAAATGCACGGCTCCCGCAAGGTCGCGTGCGACCAGCGCCGGCGTAAAGACCACCCGGGCAAGCTTGAACGTCACACCGCCATTCATGGCGGTGAACGCGCCGGCGCCGATTTTGTCGCTCGACGCCGCCGCGCCACCGTTTAGGTTGCTCGGCAATCCGAGCAACGTCGCCAACACGCTCGCGCCATCGATCTCGTCCGCCTCGATGTTGCCATCGATGCTGATCGGGCTTTTGTCCAAGCCGAGAGCGATGGCCCCGTGGACCTTGCTCTTGCCGACGGTGGCCGCGACATCGGTGAATGAGAGATTGGCGCCGTCGAGCGCCAACGTCGCGTCCGCGCTGACCGGAACGGCGGCGCCGGGCTGCCCGGTCATGGCCTGGTGCAGTGGCCGCAAATCGCCGGCCGTTGCGTGCAGTTTCAACTTCGCCCACGGCACCGCGTCGCCGGCCAGGCGCAACGTCCCCTGCATCGCGGAACCAAGGCCACTCGCCGCGAGATTGGCGTCGACGCGAATATCGCCGGTCAACGGCCCTGCGGCCGACACGATCAGCGAGCCCGGCAATTGATCGACGCCGAGCACGCGGTCAAGGCCGAGCAACGCCACGAGCGCCGAGCCGTCAGCGGCAATGAGTTTGCCGTCGATATTTACATTCGCGGCGTCGAGCTGCGACGGTTCGCCGGTCACGATGCCGCTGGCCGTGAGGTGCATGGCCGCCAAGTCTCCCTTGACCTGGATTTGGGCGGTGCTGCCGGAGCTCGGCGCGCGCTGCACGGTAAGGATGGCATTCACTTTCGCCGGCACCATGCGATCGGCCGCGCGGCGCAGCGCGTCGGCGGCGCGCGGCGCGAACTTGGCCGCGATATCGCCGAGGCCGTTCAGATCGCGCGCGTCGAGATCGAGCTTCACCTGCCCGTGAGGCTGCGACGAAAGATCGTCGATCTTTCCGCTGGCATCGAGCTTCGCGCCCGCCAGGTTGCCGATGGATAGTTGGTCGATCTGCAACGAACCGGCGTTGAGGTTGACGTGGGCTTTGACCGCTTGCGCCTCCACGCCGGCTAACGTCGCCTTGCCGATGTCGAGGGCAATGACCGCTTCCTGCGGCAGCGCGAAGCCGTCCTCGCCGACCGCCGCCTTGGCGAACGTCGAGAGCGCGTCGAGATTGAGGTCGCCCGCGCGCAGCTGGGCATCGAGCCGGGCTGGGTGCTTATCCGTCGGCCAATTGTAGGCGAGCTGGCCTTCGAGTTGCTCGTGATCAAGCGTCGCCATGAGCTGCTCGACCGCAATGCGATCGCTGGCGATCGTCACATCGCCCTTTGCACTGATGCTCTTCATGCGGCCCGCGGTGCGATCACCGCTGTGGCCGTTGAGCCAAACCAACAGCGAGTCGAGATCGGCCGACCCCAGCGTCGCCGGACCGGTGAATGCAAAGCCTTGCGGCGTGCCCGTGAGCCGGCCGTTCAGCGTGACGTCGGTCATGCCCGGGGCGTGCAATTGGAAATTGCTGAGGCTCCAGCCGGCCTGATCGTACTCGAGATCGCCGTGCAGCGACTCGATCGCGGTGCCGCCGATCGTGATCGCGCCGACGTTAAGACCGATCTGTGCCGGGACCGGCAACCGGGCCCAAGCGACAAATGTCTGGAAAAAACTTCGCAGTTCCACAAGCGGCGGCCGATTGGTCACGTCCGGAGCGGCCAGCGCACGATCCACATCCACTTGCATCGCCGCCACTGTGCCATCGAGACGCGGATGCGCACCGAACGTCAGGTCCGCGGTGCCGGTGAAGTTCAAGGCGCGCTCTTCCGGCCCATACCGAAAGGTTAAATTCTGCAGCGACGCTGAAGCCGGCGTTGCCTTGATGGTACCTTCGGCATGCCAGGGTACGCTCGTCACCCGCTGGCCGTTTGCCAGCGTGGCCCCGGCCGGCCGCGCCACCGCCAGCGTGCCGTCGAATTGCGGGACCCCGTGAGTGAAAGTCAGCGTGCCGTCCCAATCAGTGGTTAGTGGGTGATTGGAGGCGTCGACGCCTAGTTTGATCTTGATGACGCCGCCGTCGGCGCGGCTGCCAGAAATCCGGTAGCCGTAAAGCTCTCCCGCGGCCACAACGGCGCCATCGCCGGAGAACGGTCCAAACAGCGAACGAATATCGCCGTTGAAGTAGAACTGCTGCAGAAGCAGCTGCGAGCCGGACCCATCGGTGAGGGTGACGCGTCCGTCTTCGACGCTGAAGCGCGAGATGGAGAGCGCCTCGGGGCGGAAAGAAGACGACAGCGCCGGCACCTCGATGGCGCCGGAACGGTCGAAGCCGAGGCTGACCTGGGGCGCGATGAGATGGACTTCGGAGGCTTGCATCCTGCCGCGGAGCAAGGGGCCGAGCGCCAGTTCCACCTTGAGCATGCCGGCGCGGAGCCTCGGTTGATGACCCGTCTGGCCGGCATCGATGTCGTGCAGCGTGATCACCGGAGACGGCAGCAGGCGCGCGTCGATGGTCCCGTTCACGTGTACGCTGAGGCCGCTCAGCCGGCTCGCCTCGGCCTCGACGGCTCCGCGGTAGTGGTTCCAATCGACAACAAGAGGCGCCACCAGCGCCGTCACGAGCGCCAGTATGATTGCGATTGCCACTCCGAGCAGCGTCGTCTGCACGGCGCCTCCAGGCGTCCTTCAGGCCGGTTGTACAAACTCCCCGTGCAATGCCCCAGAGCCTAAATCAGGCCCACGCGGTTTGCACGCCTGCCCCTCGCCGCCACGCGCTGGCGCCTCATCCGGCAACGCCGGGAAGTATACCGCCCCTCAAACGCAGCATGTTGGCCGCGTTCAGGGCTATTCTATGTCTTTGTCATATTACTGGAAGGCTAACGATCTTCGAGGCCAAGGGTCTTGGAGGCTAAGAGTCTTGGAGGCTGCTGAGGGGTCGCGTGCCCGTTTGGGCACCCGCACGGTGGCGAGGGCGGCTCCGACGACGAAAGAGGTCTCCGCGAGCGTTAATTACTTCTGCGGTGCGCACGGGCCGATTGCCAGCGCCTTGGATTCATCTTTCACGTCGAGCGCCGAGCCGAAGACCGAGGACCTTGCAAGGTCCTCGGCAGTCCCGATTAAGCCTCGTATTTGAACGATAGCGCGACACGTGTGCGAAATGCAGTGACCTTTCCGTCCTCCACTTTCATGTCCATCTTGACCACCTCGGCCACGCGAAGGTCACGTAGTGATCCAGCGGCAGTTTCCACCGCACGCCGGCCCGCATCCTCCCAAGATTTTTCGCTGACGCCAACAACGTCAACAATCCGGTAGACGCTGTCTGTTTTCTTCTTCGCCATTGGATTGATCCTTGTGCCGTCGGATTAATTCTCGTAACCCGCAATGCTAGCACCGGGAGGAGATAACCTGAAAGGGCGGCTGGACCAGGCGAGTTCTGAATCGGCTAGACCGCGCTGCGGGAAAGCCGCACCTCGCTTTAGTCGCAGGGACGCGAAACCTGTCGCCGCCATTCAGTTCCAGTTCTCTTACCTAACCCCAGGGAACGTCCCCTCCGCGGCCGCGTTGTATTTCACAAATTGCTCGCCATTGTGGCGATCAGGGGTTCCAGATTGGGAACCAGCACGGCCACCGTGGCCATTTGGATAGTTGCGCTCGCGATCTTCGCCTTGTTGATCGCCGCCGGATTTTATTCGCTCGCTTTGTAGGAACAGCGGACGTGCATCTGCGCGGCAGGTCTTGGCCCTTCGGCGCTCAAGTCTAATTTCCGGCCATGACCCAACCAGACGGATGAACCCAGGCATTGTTTTGCAAAAATATGCGATGGCCGCGGCTCGCTTTGGCATAATCACGTGTGCGTTTGTCCGCCACAATAAGGTTGGGTTGCTCGTCTGCCCAAAAAGTCGACGATGACCTCCACTCGGAGGCTCCGTACACAGCGCCGTTTCTATCCACCACGACGGGTTTGAGTTCCTGCGCGATGATTTGTTTGGTCATTGATCGGCGCCCGCTTTCGAATTTGTAGGCATCTTCCTTGTTCTTGAACGCTGGCGCGTAAAGTGACAGAAAACGATTCCTTTCAATCATGAATGCGTTTGTGCGGATGTGCGGATTCGGAAAGCGGCCATATTGATAAAGATACAGCAGATAGCGGTCGATCCGAATGGCGATGTAGAGAAAACGCAGGCCGAGACCAAGTCTGCGGCGCAAGTTTGTTTGAGGGAACACCTGGCTGTCCTCTTGCTGCGCTTTGGTTTGTTGTGCACCGTTTGGCCGCTCAACGAGGCCGCTTAACAGCTCCTTTGTCCGTCTCCATCCCTGTCGCAGGGTCACTGAATAATAGTTGCTGAGCGACTGCCACGAACCGGTTGCGCCGACCAACCCGACATTCGCTAGACTCAGCGCGCTATCGAATTTTTTGAGCCAGTCGTCGGCCAGCAGTTCGGTGAACGTGTTAAAAAAGATAAGGCGTCGATTGGACACGACTTTGGCAGCGGCAAAGTAAGAGCCGATGTCGTAGCCGGTGTCGTCAAGTTCAATTGGGTTGAACGGTAAGCCTGCAAACAGCGCCCGAGCCGACGCGAGAGAGCTTCGATCCGGGAATCCCTTCAAGATGACGTGCAAATCGTGTTCGGCGCCGGCCGGATACGCGCGATAACTATCAAGGAAAGCCCGAACCGGAAGTTCCCCATCGCCGAACCGATAAAGATAGACGACCCCTAGGTCTGCCATTCCCGGGTCTCCGTTACGCCGGTGCGCCTACCCGCTGCTGGCATTCTGCGCCGACTCAAGCACGATCGCCGTGACCCCCATTAGCGAAGAAGCGACATGCCGCCGACATCGCTCAAGCAGCGTTAATGACCGGTAAATGTGAGCAACTCGTGGCTTCGACCTCTGGCAATCCGGCGAACATTGCGGCGGCCGCCGAAGTTCGGATGCGCGCCAATCCTGACGAAGTGGCTTCGGTCATTCCCTCGCGATATCTGTATGTGATGTTGTTGTGGACGGCACTGAACGCTGACGCCGCACGGCCTGAAGGGGCCTAGACACGGCCAGCGCGACCTGTTGCCATACCGAACTCCTGTGGCGCATCTCCCTCTCCCTTGGCACATCTCTCTCGGCACAACTCTCTTGGCAATTGAGGAGCTCCCCGATGACGGTCATCGACTCCCAGGTCCACGCCTACGAGGCGAACACTCCGAAGCGGCCCTGGCACAGTGTGCCGAACTGGCCCGCGCACGTCACCGGTGACGAGATGGTGGCGACGATGGACAAGGTCGGCGTCGACGGCGCGATCTTCATCTCGGCCTTTGGTTTGTACCGCTACGATGCAAGCTATGCGGTGGAGGTGCAGCGGGCCCATCCCGACCGGTTCGCCATCGTCAAGCCGGTCGACCCCGACGATCCGGCCGTGGGCGATGTGGTCGCCGACTGGAAGCAGACACCGGGCACGGTCGGCATCCGCATCATGCTGACGAAGGAGCCTGGGCGCGACCGCGACCCGACTGATCCGGGCCTCGAGCGCATCGCACGCGCGGCCGCAAAGTACGACCTTCCGGTCAACATCCTGTGCTGGGGCAATCTGGATGCGGGCACGGTGTTGATCGACCGTCACCCCGATACGCGCTTTATCATCGACCATCTGGGTATCCTGCAGCCGCGCACGCCACCGGCCCCGCCGCAGCCTTGGGCCGACCTGCCGAAGGTGCTCGACCTTGCCAAGCGCAAGAACGTGGTGATCAAGGTGAGCGGCGCCTGCACACTGTCGCAAAAGCCGTATCCGTTCCCGGACATCTGGGATCCGCTCGCCCGCATTTTCGATGCCTGGGGTTTCGACCGCTGCCTATGGGGCACGGACTGGACGCGGGCATTCGCCGTCGTCAACTACGAGCAGGGTGTCACGCCGTTCCTCAGGACTGACCGCTTGAGTGACAGTGAACGCGCGATGCTGATGGGCGGCGCGTGCGCCAAAGCCTATCGCTGGTCACCGAAGAAGGCTTAGGCGTTTCACCATTACGGCGGGGAATTCGGCGCTTGCCGTACTTCCGCGGGCCTTTGATGGAGCATGATCTTTTCGGAAAACCGGTTTGCACTTTTCCGGATCATGCTCTACCCGCAATTCCACATCGGCCCGATGGGCGTCCACGTCCAGCACGGGCCGAAACTGCCGCCGTTATAGTGACCGCGGTAAAAACCCGGCCTACCGTAATAGTACCAGCCGCCGTTGTACCAATAGCTTGGCGCTTCCGGAGCGTCGCCGATTGTTCCCTTCGGACCATAAATTGGCGCGTTGTTGTTGGGCGGCTGATGATAGCCGGGCAGGAAGCCGTAGCCGCGCCAATGATAGATGGGCCGCTTGTGAGCGGGCGCCGCGAACGCAATGGCGGGCAGCAGCAACAAGAGCATTGCAGTTGATAGGGAGAATGTGCGCGACATTGGCGCAACATACATGGTCCGCGACGCAAATGCGACCCGCCGGTGCCGGCCCGGAGTCCCTATGCCGAACTCGCGCTGTGCATGTTTTGAGGCAGGCGAATGATCAGCCAATACGGAGCGCAGAGTGGAACCGCCTCAGAAAACAAAGGCCAAGGCTGTAACCAACAAAATCCCGACGCCCATAATGGCGATGCTCAGCGGATCGTAGGCGGGGCGCATGAACACGGCGGAGCCTCCCAAGCATTCTAGCTCCCCGTCCCCTGCTGATTCTGAAGTTTACTTGCAAAAATGGCGCTTCTGTGAACGCCGCACGCCCTAGCCCGCGTACTTCACAGCGAGACGTTAAATTGCAAGGGGAGCGCCGCTCAAGTCTTCCGCCCGTTCCACCTTGATCAGCACGCCGAAGCCCTTCTTCTCAGGATCGCTCTTTTTCTCCGGTTCGATAAGTCTTTTCCAGATTTCCTCGTAAATTGGCCCCGTCTTGTAGATCTTTGCGGTACCGTAGAAGCGCGCGATGCCGCCCCGCGGTAGCAAGCCGGATTCGCGCAACGGCGGCTTACAGAAGTAGACGGTGACTTTGTTGCCGTCAGCCAGGCTGGCGGTGGTCGAGCCCCGACCGCGCTCCCACAGCGCAAAGTGCTCGTCGTCGAACACCATGGTGCTGCCGCGCGGAGTGATCTGGGCGTAACCGTTTGGCAGCACTGTACCGATCAGGCAGACATGCGCCGGATAAGCCGCATTGATGTGCTCTTGCAAAACCTTCGGAATGGCCGTCAAAACATCCTCCCTAGCCAATGTGCCGTACCTTACATACGGCATGGCGTGTTCGGTGTGCAATTCAACGACGGCGTCGCCCGTTCAACGCCCCCGCGCTGCACGCACACGCGCAATAAGCTCTTCGGCTCGCGGCAGCATGTGCTTCACGATGACGTCGACGCCCTGGGCGTTTGGATGCTCGCCATCGAGCTGAATAAGAGCGGGATTACCCGCCACCCCATCAAGGATATACGGATACCAGACGAACGAATACTTCGAGGCCAACGACGGATAGATGGCGGCGAAGGCGTGCACATAGGCGGGCCCCATGTTCGGCGACGCCCGCATGCCGGTGAGCAGCACCTGAATATGATCCTGCTTGAACCATTGCAGCATTGAAGCGAGCCCCGCCTTGGTCACGTTCGGGTCCACGCCGCGTTCCGCGTCGTTCGGGCCGAGCTCAATGATCACGGCCTCGGTGCCGTCCGGAACGGACCAATCAAGACGGCGGAGCCCGTCGGCGACCGTATCGCCGGGGACTCCCGCGTTCACGATCGTGACCGCATAGCCTTTTTCCCTCAGCACCTGCTCCAGCCGCTCGGGGAAGGGCGGGGAAAACAGCAAGCCGAAGCCTGAGGCGAGTGAATCGCCCAGCACCACAATCTTCACCGGCCGATCCCCGGTAACCGGCAACGGCGCCGGACTGGGCGAACAGCAGCTTAGGAAAAGTCCCATTAGGGCTAGCGCGGTGAGACGCCGAACCAGGACGGCTGTGGCTCGACATGAGACGAAACGTGAATACTGTGACCGCATCAACTGTGCCGACATCGTGGTTAACAACCCCTTGCACTGACTTACTCAGCTCGAACTCACTCAGCTCGAACTTACTATGCCCGAACTTATTGTATCCGAACTAGCCGGCCTGAGATCGTTGCAGCCGGACCAAAACGCGATCCGAGCGCTTGCCGACAAACTGGCTGACGGGTAACGCGACGGCGCAAAAACCCAGCCACTCCATGAGATCTTTGGCGCTACCAATATAGAGGCTATATTTTGGTGCAACAAAAAAGAAAGCCGCGCAAATGCCGCTCGCCACCACGGCGGTCAGCGCTGGGATTCTGCCGAATTTAACCGCGACGAACAGGATCGGCAGGATGTAAGCGAAGATGAGATGCGGCTTGTCGAAATAGCGATCAACCTCCAGCAAGGCCAAGGTGGAAATAGCGACGGCGCAAAAAGACGCGGCCAGGCCAGACCAGCGCGACTTGAGTGACGCGGAAATGCTGCCGGCCGCAGATGAAATTTTGGCATGCAGCTTTGTGAATGCCGACGTGATCGCCTGCCTGCCTTGGGACAGCGCAGGGAACGCCGTGCCGGTCCAGGGTTTTTTCCTGCCGCTGCCCGGCGCCCAGAGTTCGTCGTAATTGGCGAACATCTTCAGCGTTTTGTCGTAGCGCGTCGGTTCGATCCAAGGAAGAATTCGGCGGAACACCGCATTGCAGACCGTCGAGGTGTGCCGCACGTAAAGGTCGATCGGATCGAGCCGGTAACGCAGGTGAAACTTAGGATCGTAGTTCAAGGCGCTGCTGTGAAACCATTTATAGCCGTTCGCGATCCCCCAGCTGATCAGGTCGCGGAACGTGTAATGGTATAAGTGCAGCTCGAGTGCGACCGTATAATCGAGGCCAAGGTACTCCGCATGGATCATATCGCCTTGCAGCAGGCATGAACCGAAGGCGATGACCTTGCCGCCTTGGCGCCAGACGAAGAAACGGTTCTTGTCGCCGAACCGGCGCCCGAGCCCGCAGAAATATTCCTTGGTCAGCTTCTCGAAATGCAGATTCGATCGATGATAGACCTGCAGATAGAGCGGGTAGATTTCATCGATCATCGGCGTGATGTCGTTCACGACGCTCATCTCAATCGGCGGTGCCTGATCGGTGACCTTTAATTTCAGCCGCAATTGCTTGCGTGTGTTGCCGCTGAGCGCGCGCCGCATGTATTCTTCAAAGCTCGAATAATTGATGTTCAGCATCACATTGGGGAGGCTGGGAATGCGGGTAAAATCCTCATCCACGAAACATTCCAGCGCCGGCCGGTATTTGGCGGGAAATTCCTTGAGCACAACCATCCGGGCCTTCAGCTTGCGGGCTTCTTGCACGAGCGCCGACGCAAGCAGGCGCGCGGAGCAACGTTGCGCAAGCTCATCCTTGCCGTCGAGGTGCCCTTCTCCCGCAGCGCATCCCACCATCAGCGTGCGCGCACGCATGAAGCCCGGCCACAGCCGCCGAACGAAATCTGTCAACCGCCCGAATAGCGGCTTGGCGCCGGTGAGCAAATCCAGATCGAGGACGAAGAACGGCTGGATCGCACAAATCTCGCCGGTCTGATCCCGGACAATAAAATACCTGTAATCGAACTCCTCGTGGATCGTGTCCTCGACCAGTTCGTAATACCGCCGATCCTTCGCCTCCGAGTTGAGGGTCTTGGCCCAGCGTTCGTATTGCATCGCTTCGCTTCGCGAAACGACCTCCACGCTGCCGTTCGGAAGGGCAACACTGTCTTGTTCCGGAAAATACGCAATCTGATTCACACCGCCTCCCCGACGCCACGCGTAACTTTTTTGTAACCATAAGCGTTATTACAAAATTTACACGCGATCAAACGCCAAGTTTGATTTTTGTTTGAATCTCTATTTGTTTCAGATCGCAGCGTTAATGCGCGGCCGGGCCGCAGCCACCTGCCGCCGAGCGCACGTCAAAATTCGCCGACACGCGCTCGTCGATACACAACATTTGCGCCGATAAGCTGCGCGCCCCGGCGGTAACGAGGGCGATGTGATCGCCGCCCCACCTTGCAACGCGAGTAGTCTCGCTCAGCGCCGCGGCGAATCCATTGCGTCAAAACGGCGCGGAACGCGAAAAATACAACCGCAGCGATTACGCGAGGCCGTATACGCTTTCGGAATATTCCAATTGTGCAGCGCATAAGATTGATTGTGCGCAGCGGAAAAACGGCACTTCATTGGCGGGGGTGCTGCGGTGCCTGTCATTCGTGGGCTTGAATCGCCGATCTGTGTTGAGCCTTGGCTCGTACTGCTTCTGCTCGGCGTGGTCCTGTGCCGGCGCCGCCCTATCCAACTTTTGCGGCGGCACAATGCCCGCGGCGTGGGCTTGATTCATGCTACCGAACGTAGACACGATGGCCTTGGCGGAGCGCAATAGCCGGCCTGTTCGCATTTGATATTGGACCGCGATCGGCCGCGCGATGGAGCCTTTCATGAGTCAAGCCAAGATCGAAGGCCGCGTAAGTGTGACGCAAGATGGCCCCTACGTCGTCACCGGGCACGTGCCGTTGGCAAAACAGATCATCGCCGCGAATGCGGACGGCGATTCCGAAAGCTGGACGGAGGGCCATCGCTACCCGGCGCGGGAGAAATATGCTCTGTGCCGTTGCGGTCAGTCCGGCGCCAAGCCGTATTGCGACGGCGCCCATGCCAAGATCGGGTTCGACGGCACCGAGACCGCAAGCCGTGAGCCTTATTTGGACCAGGCCAAGACCCTCGACGGACCCGTGTTGGCGCTCACCGACGCAGAGAGCCTCTGCGCGTTCGGACGCTTTTGCGATCCCAATGGGAAAGTGTGGAATCAAGTCGGCAGCACCGACGATCCGCAGGTACGCGCCATGTTCGTTCGGCAGGTCGGCGATTGCCCGGCAGGCCGGCTCGTTGCATGGGACAAGGCATCGGGCCGGCCCATCGAACCGCATCTGCCGGTTTCCATCGGCCTGATTGAAGACCCGGTGGAAGGCTGCAGCGGGCCGCTCTGGCTGCGTGGCGGGATCCCAGTGGTTTCCGCCGACGGGTTCACATACGAGTTGCGCAACCGCGTAACACTGTGCCGCTGTGGGGCGTCACGCAAAGCCATTTTGCGACGGTGCTCACGCGTCGATCAAGTTTCAAGCGCCGTAGAGCATGAGCTCCCGGCGCTCCATGAATTTAAGCTTCGACACCCTGAACATCGCGCAGCCCAAAGAGCATGTCACGCTCGTGACTCTCAATCGGCCCGCCGCGGCCAACGCGATGAATACGCAACTTGGTACCGAGATTATGGCGCTGTTTGAGGCGCTGAACCTTGACGCCGGCGCTACCCGTTGCGTCGTCGTAACCGGCGCCGGAGACCGGGCGTTTTGCGCCGGCGCCGACCTCAAAGAACGCAAAGACATGACCGATGAGGCATGGGTTCAACAACATCTGATCTACGAACGCATGGCGCGAGCGATTTTGGCTTGCCCGATTCCGGTCATCGCGGCCGTGAACGGCGCCGCCTATGGGGGCGGCTGCGAGATCGCGCTCGCCTGCGATTTCATCTACGCATCCGAGCAGGCCAGGTTTGCTTTGACCGAAGTCACGCTCGGCATCATGCCCGGCGCCGGAGGAACGCAGAATCTGCCGCGCGCGGTCGGTGAGCGGCGGGCGAAGGAAGTGATCCTCACCGGCAAGCCCTTCACGGCCGCCGAGGCGCACCAATGGGGGCTCGTCAACCGGGTTCTGCCGAGCGCCGAACTCGTTCCCGCGGCCGTCGAAACCGCAGATGCGATCGCGCGCAATGCGCCGATCTCCGTGCGCCAGGCCAAGCAGGCCATAGGCCGCGGCTTGAATATGTCGCTATGGGACGGCCTCGCCTTGGAGGTCGAGGCGTATCACAGAACGGTCCCCACGGAAGATCGGCGCGAAGGCATCAGATCATTCAACGAGAAACGATCGCCGAATTTCAAAGGCAAGTGAGAGAGGCAAGTGAAAAGGTGCAACATGTCTACTTGCATCGTCGCCATTTAGTTAGGACCGTCCCATCTGTCGAGCGATAAGTTGATTGGCAACGTCGTTCAGGTCATCGCCCACGATCTGCGGCTGAGGACCGACGCCTAAAACATCGTTGCCGACACGCTTGATCAGCGCCGCCGTCACGTAGCAGACCAGACGGCAGGTCAAGAAGATCAGCAATGAAGACTATGGGCCAGCGTCGGGTTGTGAGCGGAACGCGTCTTCCGGCTCCAACTCCGAACGCGCATCTCCGGTACGATCGCGAATCTTAAGTGACGCCAGCAACCGGCGCCGCAGGCCACGAAGCGGTACAGCGATCACGCGATGCGCGCGTATAAATCCCGGCGGCTCCAAATATTGCCGGAGCTGTTCCGGTGTCAGTGTTTCCGGAAAGCACCGCGCATAGTGCTTGCGGTAGTGATAATCATCCATTCTTTGAAGCTTGCCGGTGATGAAGTGCACAAACCGCCCATTGCCCGGCCAACGAGGCCACACGCCGAAACTGACCTGGAAATCGATAAGATGCGGACGGCCGTCCCGATCGACGATGATGTTTTCGCGCTTGTGCAGATCGACATAGGCCATATCGCAGGCATGGATTGCGTCTAGGAGGCGCCTCAGCTCGGCAAAGAAATTTAACTGGACTTGGGCGGCGGACTGGAAAGCCTCGCCCTCGATATAGGTGCGCGCTATCGCGTGCCGGAGTTCACGACCATCGGCCACGACAGGGCCCAAATCATCGGGGACGAGTTCAACATGGGCAAGGCGGCGAAGGAATCCAGCTTCACGCGCGGCAAGCGCCCGACCCAGCCACGACATTGGAATCCCGAAAGCTGACGCTGTTCGGTTGAACTTGCAAATAATGCGTTCGCCACGCAGGTTGGAATAAACTGCTGTTGCGGCCCACGAATCGTGTTTAAGCACGGTTTCAACGTGATACTCGCCATTACCAAGCGAAACCGATTTTGGCGGATCGGAATTGCCCAACGCCCGGAACAGCGCCGGTCGTTTGCGAACCGATGCGGCCGCGGAGCCATCGTGAAGACCAGACTGCAACGCCAAAAATAGCTCCCGATTCTATTTGTGAATACTCGCGCTTTTCTCGCCTTTCCACAAGGCAGAAGCGATGTACGGCCGGCGACCGTCACCTTAGGCAGCACGAACCACTGCCGGGGAGTTGATCTCGCCATTGTTGGGTCGAGGCAATCAAAATGTCCCCGCGCCAACCAAATTCATTGCGTTGAAGCGGTCTTTTTGTTCAGTGCCTAATTTGGCTTCGAAATTGGCAAGCGCGACTTGGGTGGACGATGCCGCCCGCCCTATCGCATCGAGTCGTGCCTCGATCGTTTCCAAGCGCGAAAATGCGGTCGGCGGTGCCGGCGTCTGGCAAAGGGGCATCAGGTCGCTCGCAGCTCCTTCGAGGGCCCGCTTGAGATCGGCAAGTGCATCGCGCTGCGAGTCGATTGGTTGAACGGATTTATCGATCTGGCCGAGCAGCCGGTCGACTGTGGAGGACATTCCGGCGCAACGCGAGGCGATATTTCCTGACCCGTTATCACCGTCCGCATCGGTCGGGGCGGCGATCATGGCCGCGAAGCGGGCCCGTTGTTCGTCATTCAGGGATTGCGAAAAGTCCTGCAGCGGGTTGCGAATGGTATCGATCGCCATAGCCAGGACTTTGATTCGCGACCCCATGAGCTGCACGCGTGCGATCGGCTGTCCGGGAATCACAACGGCGCATGACTTTTCCAAGTCATCTGCGGCCGCACCAAGCGCACCACCTAACTTTTCCAGGAGCTGGATTTGCGCATCCGTCAGCGCGAGCGCAGTGCGAATAGGCGCGATAATCTTGGTGCCGATATCGGACTGCGGCTGGCACAAATGCGAATCCGGTTGCGGCTGCAGCTTGGCAAAGGCCGTCGACAAAATCGTTTGATAATCAAATGACCACGGCGACGCATACGCCGGCGAGAAGATACTGGCATAAATTGCCGGCAACGCGAGCTGCGGATAGAACAGTACGGCCGCGTTGCCTCGCTTCGAGTAAGCAGGCGCGAGACTGTCCGGCGCCGGCTCCGCGTAATGCTTGTGATGCCGGTGCCAGTAAAGCGGGAATGTGAAACGATATGGTCCCACCCGTATCGTAAATGCGGCTGCCAGCAGCGTAGAGAAAATCACGACGGCAAAGCCGACGATCGCGACACACGCGTTGATCCTTCGCATGATCATCAGGCAACCTCAAAAAGTCGCCATTCCCTAATGGGACCATGTCCGCTCTGAGGCGAGCAGGATATCACGCTCGAATCGGCAGGTCTGTGACGGACTTCGAAGCGGCCCGGCGGCGAAAAAGCCTCAACAGGTGTGCTTGGCGCGTTGCTGCCCGGCGTCTAGTAGCGGGTCGCGCGCGCCAGATGCAGCGCGAACATTCCGAGCGGGACGAGATCCATCAGCATCGCCACAAGCAGGAGCGCGCGCGTAACGCGACCTCGGATCAGAAAGAAGGTCGCCGCCTCGATCACCAGGAGGACTGGGCCAAAGACCATGCGTGGAATGGCGCCAAACGCGATGAACAAGCCGAGCAGTTCCGCGACGACTGCAGGCAGCTTCGCGAGGCCGGAGTCGCCGGGGGGACCGCCGACAAGGCCCATCACAGTCAGCCAGCTCACCGGCCCCAACGCGGCGGCCAGGAGCTCGATCGCAAGCAGGATACGCGGCGCCTTCTCGACAGTCAGCTTCAGCAAGAACCAAGTCGGCACGAGGCTGAAAAACCCCGTGGCCAGCACGAACAAGATCATGTCGCCGAAGGCGACCATGCCGGGCGAGCCCTGCGCCACATCGACCGACATGCGCAGCTCGTTGACGGCGACAGCGGCGAGGCCGGCGCCGGCGGAGAGAACGTAGCCGGCGGCAATCAATGCCAGCCTTTTAGCCGTGCTCATGCGTCTACCCCAGCCTCCGGCCAAACTGTCGATTCGTCCGTGATTGCTGATGAAGACGATCAGCCAGTCTAGCGCGATTTGCTCTGCGCCCGGGAAGGTATTCGGTATCGACCGCGGCGCGCCCTCTTAATCTCGAGTCAACGGAAGCGACAAGTTCGCGCTCAAGCCACGGAGCGCTGCAAGGCGCATCTCCATCTCGCGTCTGAGATTGTATTGCGGATTGCCGAATGACTTGTTGCGCGCAGCGATAAAGTCGCGCTGCTCCTGGCGCAACGCCTCGGCCGCCTTGCCCTTGCGGCTGGCGAACGCGGCCTTATAAGAAGCGTCGATCTCGCGGTCGAGCCGCGCCAGATCGGGATCCGAGCAGATCGCCTTCTCGACGGCGCGGCTTGCGGTTCTACAGGCGAAGGTCGGCAACAGATTGTCGGAGTTGGTGGCGTTGCGCCGGTCGCGCTGCAGACGCACGTCCGCGAGATTCTCGGCCGCCTTGTCGAATTGCGGATTGATGCGCAAGGCCTGCTCGTAATCGGCAATGGCGCGGTCGAGATCGCCCTTCTTGTCGTAAGCGGCGCCGCGATTGTTGTAGGCCAGATAGAAACCCGGATTGAGCGCGATCGCGCGATCGTAGTCGGCGATGGCGCGATCGTAATCGTGCTTGAAATTGTAGGAGTCGCCGCGGTCGGTAAGGAAATTCGCCTGCGGCTTCAGCCGGATCGCCTCATGATAGTCGGCGATGGCGCGATCATAGTCGCTGTTGGTCGCATAGCTCAGTCCGCGATTGTCGAAATATTCCGGGCTCAGCGGATCGAGCCTGATCGCCTCAGTGTCGTCGGCGACGGCTTGATCGATGCGACCGAGTTTCTTGTAGGCGGCTCCGCGATTGGAGAAAGCGCGCGCGTTGTGCGGATCGAGCCGGATCGCGTCGTCGTAATCCTTGATCGCGGCCTGGTAGTCTTTCTTGAAGTAATAGGCCGCACCGCGATCCATTAAGGATATGGAATCGTCCGGCTTGAGCCGCAGCGCTTCGTTGTAATCGGCAATGGCGCGGTCCTGCTGGCCGTTGAGGTTGAACGCATTTCCACGCGCGTCGAACGCCTTGGGATCGTTCGGATCAAGCCGGATCGCTTCGTTGGCGTCGGCGAGCGCCCGATCGAGCCGGCCCATAGTACGATACACGTTCGAGCGCTCGCGAAACGCCCGTGCGTTGGTAGGATCAAGGCCGATGGCGTGATCCAGGTCGGTCAGGGCGGTGTCTGTCTTGTTGACATACCAGTACGTTGTTGCGCGATCGACCAGCGCGACGGCGAGCGCCTCCCGTTGGCCCGCGAGCGTGTCGATCAGCGCCGTGCAGGCGGCGATGCGCCGCTGCGGTGGATAGGCGTCGTCATCGGTCGAGGCGCAGATATCGGAATTCGTCGCGTTCGCGGCATGTGCGGCGGGGGCCGCCACAGCCGCCAGCAGGCAGGCAGCGGTGAGAACGTGCAGGACCGGGCGCAATGGAGACCTCCCATCAGCCATACGGAGCGGCCGGACCACCCCTCGGGAGTTAGTCGCGTGGAGGAGCGAAAGGTTCGAGACCAAAGGGCTCTGGGGGCGCCGAGGCGTATTGCTCTTGGTTAAGGCCCGCTGGTGCGGCAAACTGTTCACGCCGTCTCTGCGTCGGACAGCCGTCGGGGCCTTTCACTTCACGCTCAGGAATCAATGACGGCGGAAAAACCCAGCATCGCGATCATTGGCGCCGGCATAGGCGGACTCACGGCGGCGGCGAGCCTGATACGGCTGGGCTTTCAGGTCGAGGTCTACGAGCAGGCGGCACAATTCGCTCCGATCGGCGCCGGCATTCAACTCACCGCGAACGCCATGAAGGCGCTCGGCGGGCTCGGGCTGGTCGAACCGCTGCGCCGCGAGGGTTTCGCGCCCGCGGCCTTTCACAGCCGCGAGTGGGACACCGGCAAGGTCACCAACGTCCTGACCATGGGCGAGTCACTCGAGCAGCGCTACGGCGCACCGGATCTGATGATCCACCGGGCGCGCCTGCATGCGGCGCTCGCTGCCCTGACGCCGCCCAACTGCGTCCACTTCGGCAAAAAGCTGGTCGCGATCGAGCAGAACGGAGCCGGCGTCACGCTCACGTTTGCCGACGGCAGCCGCGTCGAAGCGATGCTGGTCATCGGCGCGGATGGCATTCATTCGGTGGTGCGGGAGGCGCTGTTCGGCGCCGAGCAACCCCGCTTCACCGGACGCGTCGCCTACCGCACCACCTATCCCACGGCGCGAATTGACGCCACCGCGATCGACGAGCGCGCCAAGTGGTGGGGTCACGACCGTCATGTGGTGCATTACTTCACGACCGCGAGCAGGGACGAGATCTACTTCATCGCGGTTACGCCTGAGCCGAATTTCCAGGTCGAATCCTGGTCGATGACGGGCGACCAAGACACGCTGCTCGCGGCCTTTGCCGGATTTCACCCGCGCGTGCGCGCCATTCTCGCGGCGGCGCCCGAGGTGCGCAAATGGGCCCTGGTGGAGCGCGACCCGATGCCGTCCTGGGGAAACAACAACGTCGTGTTGCTCGGCGATGCGTGCCATCCGATGCCGCCCTACATGGCGCAGGGCGCGGCGTCGGCGATTGAAGACGCGGTGGTCCTCGCGCGCTGTCTCGACCAGGCCGCCGGCGGCGACATCTCCACTGCGCTCGCGGTCTACGCCGCCAGCCGCAAGGAGCGCACCGCCCGGATGCAGCTCACCAATCGCGAGAACACCTGGCTGCGGCAAAAGACGGATACGGACTGGGTCTACGAATACGATGCTTGGCGCGCGCCGCTGGCCTGATCGCCAGAGGACAGCAAGGCTACCGCGCCCTGAGTGCTGAGCGGACCCGGCCTAGCCGAGATCGACGATCTTTCCGGGATTGAGGATGTCGAGCGGGTCCAGCGCTTTCTTAATGGCGCGCATGGCGTCGAGCGCCGCTTCACCGTGCTCCGCCTTGAGGTATTTCATCTTGCCCTGGCCGACGCCGTGCTCTCCGGTGCAAGTGCCGCCCATCGCCAACGCGCGATCGACCAGTCGTTCCAGCAAATCCTCGGCGCGTTTGACCTCGGCGCGGTCCTTGACGTCGACCAACAACAGCATATGGAAATTACCGTCGCCGACATGACCGACCATGGGCGCAATAAAGCCGCTCTGCTCGGCGTCGCGCTGAGTCTCGGTGACGCATTCGGCCAGCCGCGAGATTGGCACGCACACGTCCGATGACAGCGCCTCGGTGCCGGGGTGCAACTGGCGGATCGACCAATAGCTGTCGTGCCGCGCCTGCCACAGCCGGGTGCGATCCTCAGCGCGCGTCGCCCAATCGAACGGGCCGCCGCCCAGCTCCTTCGCGATCTCGCCGAACCGCTCCGACTGTTCGGCGACGCTGGCGTCGGTGCCGTGAAATTCCACGAACAGCATGGGCGTTTCCGGCAGCGACAGCTTCGAATAAAGATTGCAGGCCTTCACCTGCAGCGCGTCGAGCAGTTCGATCCGCGCCACCGGAATGCCGGACTGGATGGTGAGGATGGTGGCGTTGCACGCCGCCTCGACCGACGGGAACGGGCAGATGCCCGACGCGATCGCTTCGGGAATGCCGGAGAGCCGTAGTGTCAGTTCGGTGAAGATGCCGAGCGTGCCTTCGGATCCGACCATCAACCGGGTGAGGTCGTAGCCCGCCGATGATTTCTTGGCGCGCCGCGCGGTGGTGACAACTTCGCCGTTGGCGAGCACGGCCTTCAGCGCCAGCACGTTGTCTTTCATGGTGCCGTAGCGCACCGCGTTGGTGCCGGACGCCCGCGTCGCCGCCATGCCGCCGAGTGAGGCGTCGGCGCCGGGGTCGATCGGGAAGAACACGCCCTTGTCGCGCAAATATTCATTGAGCTGCTTACGCGTGACGCCGGGCTCGATGACGCAATCGAGATCCTCGGCGTGGACTTCGAGCACCTTGTTCATGTCACGGAAGTCGAGGCAGACGCCGCCGCGCGGGGCGTTGACCTGACCCTCGAGCGAGGTGCCGGTCCCGTAGCCGATCACCGGCACGCGGTGTTTGGCGCACAGCCGCACGACGTCCTGCACATCCTCGGTGCTTTGCGGAAACACCACCGCGTCCGGCGGCTGGTTGTCGATCCAGGTAGTGGTGTGGCCGTGCTGTTGGCGCACTGCCTCCGAGGTGACGAGGCGGTTGCCAAAGCGTGCGGCAAGCGCGGCGACCACCGTGTCCGCCGCCTTGCGCTCTTCCCGGCTGCGTTCCCTCGCCTCGACGAGAACCATCGGCGCTTCCTCAACTCATCCGGCCTCAACGTGGCGTCTTGCTGCACCGCGGTCAAGGATTGCGGGGATCGATGGCGTTCTCAACACCTCCGGACGATCGAAGTTAACACAGCCCCGCCGGCCGCGTGCTATTCATCCGGTCAGGCCGCCTGAGACCGAATCGCGTGAATGCCATGCTCGACCGCCGTGATCCCGAACCCGCGTTCTTCGCGCCCTTCGTGTCGTCGGTGATGCGGGTTGAGCCGGCTTGGATCGATTACAACGGCCACCTCAACATGGCCTATTATAATGTGCTGTTCGATCGCGCGGTCGACGAAGTCTATGAGCTGCTCGGCTGCGGTCTGGCCTACGTCAAGGACAAGCGCCATTCGTGCTTCACCGCCGAGGTGCATGTGCGCTACCTGCGCGAGCTGAATGCCGGCGACCCCGTGCGCGTAACCTTCCAGCTTCTCGATTTCGACGCCAAGCGGCTGCACTACTTCGAGCAGCTGTTTCATGCCGACGGCTGGCTTTCCGCCACGTCCGAGAACCTGGCGATCCACGTCGACATGACGGCGCGAAAGTCGGCCGCCTTTCCGGACGACGTCGCGGACTGCCTGCAACGCATGAAAGCCGCACACGCGGGTCTGCCTGCGCCGAAAGGCGCCGGGCGGCGCATCGCCATGAAGGCCTTCCCGTAATGAGCCCGCGCGTCACCATCCGCGAGCATCGGATTCCGAGCCCGGGCTCCAAGCCCTACATCGCCGTGCAGGGTCCGGATGGCGCGTTGTGGTTTTGCGAGAGCGGCGCCGCGAAGATCGGCCGCTTCGATCCCGACCGCGCCACCTTCACCGAGTTCGCGCTTGCCGCCAAGACCGCGACGCCGATCGGCATCGCCGCCGGCGGCGACGGCAATTTGTGGTTCTGCGAAAAGGCCGCCAACCGCATCGGCCGCATCACGCCGCGCGGCGACATCGCCGAGTTTCTGCTGCCGTCGCCGCACGCGGGGCCGGACGGCATCGCGCTCGGGCCGGACGGCAACGTCTGGTTCTCCGAAACTGAGATCGGCAAGATCGGCCGCATCACGCCGGACGGCGCCATCACCGAATTCGGCGACGGCATCACGTCCGGCGCCAGGCCGTTGTCGATCGTCGTGCGCGACGGCGCGCTGTGGTTTTCGGAAGCCGCCGGTAATCGCATTGGCCGCATCACCGTCGACGGCAAGGTCACCGAGTTTCCCATCCCGAGCCAGGACAGCCAGCCACGCGCCATGGCCGCGCATCCGGACGGCAGCATCTGGTTCGTGGAGACCTCGACCAACGCGCTCGGCCGCATCGACCGCGAAGGCCGCATCACCGAGCACAAGGTGCCGACGCCGAACGCCTCGCTGCGCGGCGTCACGGTCGGCGCCGGCGGCGACCTTTGGTACACGGCCAACGCCGTCAACAAGATCGGCTGCATGGCGCCGGATGGAACCGTCCGCGGCGAGTACGACATTCCGACGCCCGCAAGCGGCGCCCGCTGCATCGCCGCGCTCAGCGACGGCCGCTTGTTCTTCACCCAATACGATGCCGGCCTGATCGGCGAAGTTGTGGTCGGCGAATAGCGAGTAGTGAGTAGTGAGTAGTGAGTAGTGAATAGGGGAGGCTAACCTCAATTCGCCACTCGCCATTCGCCCCAATCCAAGCCTCGTAAAAGCCGCCGCCAGGTGCCATGTTCTCCCTATGAGAATCACCGGCAGCGCGCACCTTGGCTGACCCTCTGCAGCGCAATTTAGAGCCTTCCGAACCGCCCGCCCCTGCCCCCGGCGGCATTGCGGCGCGGGCGCGCGCGGCAGCGGGCGGCGGCGCACCCTATCTGGCCGGGCTCAATGCCGAGCAGCGGCTGGCAGTCGAGACGCTCGACGGCCCCGTGCTGGTGCTGGCCGGCGCCGGCACCGGCAAGACTCGTGTGCTCACCGTGCGCATCGCCCACATCCTCGCCACCGGCCGCGCGCGGCCGAGCGAGATTCTCGCCGTCACCTTCACCAATAAGGCGGCGCGCGAGATGAAGCATCGCGTCGGCGAGATCGTCGGCCAGGTGGTCGAGGGCATGCCGTGGCTCGGCACCTTCCATTCGATCGGCGTGAAAATCCTGCGCCGCCACGCCGAGCTGGTCGGGCTGAAATCCGACTTCACCATCCTCGACGTCGACGACCAGATCCGGCTGCTCAAGCAGTTGCTCGAAGCCGAGAACATCGACGAGAAGCGTTGGCCGGCGCGCGTGCTGGCGATGCTGATCGACGGCTGGAAGAACCGCGGGCTCACGCCCGAGCAGGTGCCGGCGGGCGAAGCCGCGGTGTTCGCCAACGGCAAGGGGCTGAAACTCTACAAGGCCTTTCAAGAGCGGCTGAAGATTCTCAACGCCGCCGATTTCGGCGATTTGTTGCTGGAGTGTATCCGGCTGTTCCGCGAGCAGCCCGAAGTGCTGCGCCAGTATCAGGCGCGCTTCAAATTCGTCCTGGTGGACGAATATCAGGACACCAACGTCGCGCAGTATCTGTGGCTGCGATTGTTGGCGCAACGAACAGGCCAAGCGGCGAGCACTCATCTCACCTCTCCCCAGAGGGGAGAGGTCGGCGAGCGAAGCGAGACGGGTGAGGGGGTTCGGACGCTGGAGAACGATCCCGACGCCGGAGCCCCCTCACCCCAACCCTCTCCCCTCCGGGGAGAGGGAGTTCGTGGCGGCACGCCGGCAGGCCTGAGCCCTCCCCTCGCCGCAAAAAACATCTGCTGCGTCGGCGATGACGATCAGTCGATCTACGGCTGGCGCGGCGCCGAGGTCGACAACATCCTGCGCTTCGAGCACGACTTTCCTGGCGCCACCGTCATCCGCCTGGAGCGCAATTACCGCTCGACCGGCCACATCCTCGCCGCCGCCGCGCACCTGATCGCCCATAACCAGAGCCGGCTCGGCAAGACGCTGCGCACCGACGACGAACTCGGCGAAAAGGTCACCGTCGCCGGCTCGTGGGATTCCGAGGAGGAAGCCCGCGCCATCGGCGAGGAGATCGAGCAATTGCAGCGCGAGGGACACGCGCTCAACCAGATCGCCATCCTGGTGCGCGCCTCGTTCCAGATGCGCGAATTCGAGGACCGCTTCGTCACGCTCGGCCTGCCCTATCGCGTCATTGGCGGCCCGCGCTTCTACGAGCGCGCCGAAATCCGCGACGCGCTCGCCTACCTGCGCGTGGTCAATTCGCCGGCCGACGATCTCGCCTTCGAGCGCATCGTCAATGTGCCCAAGCGCGGGCTCGGCGACGCCACCGTGCAGTTGCTGCACGACCACGCCCGCAAGCGCCGCGTGCCGCTGACCGAAGCCGCGCGCGCCATGATCGAGGCCGACGAGCTGAAACCGAAACCGCGCGGCTCGCTCCGCGGCCTCCTCGAATCGATCGAGCGCTGGCGCAAGCAGCGCGATGCGCTGCCGCACACCGAGCTCGCCGAAATCATCCTCGACGAATCCGGCTACACCGAGATGTGGCAGAAGGACCGCTCGGCCGACGCCGCCGGCCGGCTGGAGAATCTGAAAGAGCTCGTTCGCTCCATGGAGGAGTTCGAGAACCTGCAGGGCTTTCTCGAACACATCTCGCTGGTGATGGACAACGAGAAGGCCGCCGAGGCCGACGCCGTCAACATTATGACGCTGCACTCGGCCAAGGGCCTCGAATTCGACACCGTGTTTCTGCCCGGCTGGGAGGAAGGCGTGTTTCCCAATCAGCGCACCCTCGACGATCAGGGCCGCGCCGGGCTCGAAGAGGAGCGCCGCCTCGCCCATGTCGGCATCACCCGCGCGCGCAAACGGGCGAAGATTTATTTCGCCACCAACCGGCGCATGCACGGCCTGTGGCAGACCAACATTCCGTCGCGATTTTTGGACGAGCTGCCGGAAGCCAACGTCGAAGTGACGGAGTCGCAAGGCGGCTTCGGCGGTTATGGCGGCTACGGCAGTTCGCGCTTCGACGCCGCCACCTCGTTCGGCTCCAGCTACAACACGCCGGGCTGGCAGCGCGCGCAAGGAAAGAGAAGTGAGAAAAAGGGCGAGGGCGGTTTTTCCGAGGACGGCGCGCGCTACGCCGCGGACGATGACGATGGCGCCGGCTTATCTTCCGCCTCCCCTGGCCGGAGAGAGCCTGCCCCGGACTCGATCCGGGGGCAATCGCGCGAAACGCGATCTGGCGAGGGAGAGCGAAGTTTCGGAACCGGCGCCGGCGGCGACGGCTCATCGCCGTCGCCGTGGCGCAACAGGAACGAGTCGAGCGGTTCGCGCCGCCTGCCGCTCACCATCGAGGGCGAACTGGTCGCCAAATCCACAGGCACGGTCTCGGCCTTCACGCTGGGCGACCGCGTCTTCCACCAGAAATTCGGCAACGGCAACGTCACCGCCATCGACGGCAACAAGCTGACGATTCAGTTCGACCGGGCTGGGGAGAAGCGCGTGGTGGATAGTTTTGTGGAGAGGGTGTGAGAGACTAATTATCGAGCAGCAACGCTTCCGAAGGAAACTCGCCAGGTCCGTCCGTGCTCAATCATCTGGGGCCGTTTACGACTAAACCGCCAGTGCAGGCCCTAATTCTACTTACTCAGAGAATCTGGGAAGAATTCCACGAATTGACTGGCGGTCAGTCCCGCCTGATTGATAATGAGCGCGATTTATTTGTAAGTCGCATGATGTTCATCTGCGAGGTTATGAGCCTCGGTATCAGGATGAATGCAAGCTGGGGGCTGACTCATGCGGCGATGTCGCTTCTGAGGGATAGGTACGAGCAAACGGTTCGTTTCTCTTGGTTGGCTAGGCAGAGCGACCACAAAGAGGTCAAGAAGTACCTGCTCTCTTTCTACTCCAAAGCTAGGCAGCTGATGCGGAGCGAATCGGCCCGTCGAGATTACGAGCAAAGCCTCGGCGAGCTCCCCCAATGGGTGACGGAGAATCTCTCCAAAGAGCGATTTTCTGAAATTCGACAATGGGAAAGTCTTGATCTTCGTACTATGGCAACGCGGCGTGACTTGCTGCCTTCTCTAACTGAATTGCAAGTGGGCAAAGAACCCCTTGGCCATCACTACGATACAATTTATGCCCAGTTCAGCTCTGTTTCGCACTTTGATGCCTATAGCATCCAGCTGCTTAGATTGCATAAGAAGGATGATGGAGGACTTGAACTGGCGACGGACGATCTCTGGCCCGGACTTTTAATTCTGCAAAACTGTCAGTTCGATATTATTCAGTGTTTTGAGGCAGTGCGTGCGTACTACGACAAAGATGTAGCGCAACTCTTCAATGAGCTTCTCCTAGAATGGTATCACCTTGCAGGGCAGATGGAATGGCCCACACATTCTCAATCTACATCGACGCCGGTGCCGGCCCGGTGAGGCAGGGGGTGTATCGCGTCGCCGAGCGCCATGCGCTCGAGGCACCCTATCGGAGGACTCCTTACAGCGTCATGGCCGGACTTGTTCCGGCCATCCACGTCTTTCTTCCTAGGCCGATGAGAAGGCAGCGCAGCAGTAAGCCGGACAATTCAGGGGCACTCAAAACGTCATGGCCGGACTTGTTCCGGCCATCCACGTCTTCACTTTCCAGCTGCGACGCAGTACTCAGATGAGCGCCTCATATAAATCATCCCATTCCGGATTCGCGCCGTGAATCAAGCGCACCTTCCAGGCGCGGGGCCAGTGCTTGATCGTCTTTTCGCGCTGGATCGCATACCGAATATCGTCGAAGCGCTCCGCATAGACCAATCGCTTGAGACCGTAGTGTTTTGTAAATCCATCAACAAGCCCCTCGCGGTGTTCGTAAGCGCGTCGCGGCAAGTTGTTCGTGACGCCGACGTACAGAACGCCGTCGCGCCGATTGGTCATAAAATAAACCCAGCCGCCTGCCATTTTCAGATTAAAGCAAGACGTGGATGGCCGGAACAAGTCCGGCCATGACGGCTCGGGGAATGCGGAAAGCAAGCGGTGACACCCATCTCCCTCTACATCGACGCCGATGCCTGCCCGGTGAAGCAGGAGATTTATCGCGCCGCCGAGCACCAGGTGCAGGGGTCTTACAGTCGCAACAGCCGTCGGCTGTTGCCGATGATCCCAAGCCCCCAAAACGTCATGGCCGGACTTGTTCCGGCCATCCACGTCTTTGAAGCGGCCGAGTTTCTAAGACGTGGATGCCCGCGACAAGCGCGGGCATGACGAGCCGACAGAATGCGGAAAGTAGGCCGTGACGACCATCTCCCTCTACATCGACGCCGACGCCTGCCCGGTGAAGCAGGAGATTTATCGCGTCGTCGAGCGCCATGCGCGCAAGGGCACTGCCCTAAAGGTCTTCGTCGTCAGCAATTTCGCCGATCACACCTCGGCGCCACTTAAAAAGGGACCACTCCATATTTCAGATGGGGGCAGTTGATCGACACATGAGTGTTTCGACGGCAAGAATCGTTGGCAAGTGACGTGCAATCTCTTGCCAAGTCTCACCTTCGTCGACACTCCCGAACACTGAGCCACTGTTTGTGCCGAAATAGATTCCCGCTGGATCGCGGTCGTCACCGGCCATCGCTTGACGGAGAACGGTGAAGAAACAGTCCTTCTGTGGCAGGCCTTGCCGCATCGCGTGCCAGCTTTGGCCGCCATCCCGTGATCGCCAGACCGCTGCGGCTGCGTCGGGGGGAAAACGTCCGGCTGTGTCACCGTTCAGTGGTAGCGTCCAGATCGTGTTCGGATCCCGGGGATGAACACGGATGGGAAAGCCGAAGGTCGACGGCAAACCTTTGGTGCAATCGTTCCAGCTCCGGCCGCCATCGGCCGAGCGCCAAACACCATAGTGGTTCTGCTGGTAAAGGACGTCGCTTGTCCCCGGGGCGCGGATCATGTTGTGAACGCAGTGTCCGACGTCGCCGTCGCGTGGCGCGGCAGGATGCTCTGAGTGGCCGCAGGCTTCGGCGTTTGAGAGGCGATTGCGGCGCTCCCATGTTGCCCCGCCGTCCTCCGTCGCAAACACGCCGGCCGCCGAGATTCCAACCCAAAGCTTTTTTTGGTTATCCGGATCGGGGACAATGGTGTGCAGCGTCAGCCCTACGCCACCGGGAGTCCAGCTATCGGCGGAAGGGTGATCCGTCAGGCCATGTAACTTCACCCAATCCCTGCCTCCGTTCGCACTGGCCAGGAGGTTCGCCGGCTTTGTGCCTGCATACAGCGTTCCGTGCGCGTAGCTGAGCGACCAGATTTGAGCGAACGTGTCGGTGAACGGTAAGGGTTCGTCGGTCCAACCGATGATCTTTGCGACAGTGGGATCTTTGGCGGCCCAATCGTCCATCGTCCCCTTGGTGAGGCGGGTGATTTTCCAACTCGCGCCGCCGTCTTCGCTGCGCCAGATGCCTGCGCCATGCCATTCGCCGCCGCCGCCGGCCCAAAGCGTGCCGGTCTCAGGGTCTCCAATCATGTGGTTGATCGGCCAGCCGTCACAGTAAGGACCTCGAATCGCCCAGCCGCTACGGTCGCTCCCGCCGGAAAGCAAAAAGGCGCCCTTGGTTGTGCCGATTAGCAGCGTTGTGTGCGTTGCGGACATCAGGTTTTAGCTCTCTTTCGGAAAGGCAGCGGTAGACTATAAGACCGACGCAGTACCCCCGAAAGATATCGGGGCGCCAGTGAATGCCGCGTCTACACGGGTCATCAGCCGAAGTTCAGTCTCTCTATCATCAGGTCGGATTTTCTCTTGAAGGCGGAGATTGTCCGACGGTTGGGAATACGGGTCCTGTCGTAAAATGATTGCGGTCTACATCGACGCCGATGCCTGCCCGGTGAAGCAGGAGATTTATCGCGTCGCAGAGCGCCATGCGCGGAAGGGCACAGCCCTCAAGGTCTTCGTCGTCAGCAACAGCCCGATCGCGGTGCCGCGCGATGAGTTTGTGGAGCGCGTGGTCGTCGGCGCCGGCATGGACGAGGCGGACAACTGGATCGCGGAGCGGGCGCAGCGCGGCGATATTGTCATCACCGCCGACGTGCCGCTGGCGAGCCGCTGCGTGAAGGCCGGCGCCGAAGTCATCGCGCCGAACGGCCGGCGCTTCACCGAGGACTCGATCGGCCACGTGCTGGCGACGCGTAACCTGATGGACTCCTTGCGTAGCGCCGGCGAAATCACCGGCGGGCCGAAGCCGTTCGCGCCGCGCGACCGCTCGGCCTTTCTCGCCGCGCTCGACCAGGCCATCGTGCGGCTGACGCGCGCGGGGTTCGGGCAGGAGGTCGGCTAGGCGCCAATACCGCGGCGCTGCTGCTTCGAGGCTCGCGTCACTCGCACCTCGCGGTCACGGAACATAGATCAGCGTCTGCCCATTACGCGTGAGAACTCGCCATGATCCGCAAGCTTCCCTCCGGCAAATACCGGCTGTATTCGCGCAAGAAGAATCCGAAGACCGGCAAGCGGCGCAATCTCGGCACCTTCGACACCCGCGCCGCGGCGGAGAAGCACGCGCGCGCGCTGCAGTACTTCAAGCGGCATTGATTTTGACGTCACCCTGAGGTGCCCGCGCCCAGCGCGGGCCTCGAAGGGCGAGGCCCCGGTGTTTGAGCTGCATCCTTCGAGGCTCCCCCCGATCAAGTCGGGGGTCGCACCTCAGGATGAGGAGTCTCAGTTGCGCTTCATGCCGCACTGCGCCCGGGAAACGACGCGAAGGCGGCTTTTCCGCGTCTCCCTGACCTTGACAAAAGTCTCCTTTTAGGCTACGTCTGAACAATCTCGCCCATTGAGGGATGTCACCGGTGACAGCCGACTGGTAGGGCGAGTGCGGTTCCTGCGGGCGGGGCTTGTAACCCCGCTCCCGGGCGGCTTGGGCATCGACCTGCCGGCACTATGACCGGCGCGCGAGGTGCATCGCTGTGAGCGCGATCGATGGTGCGGGTAACGCCCGCATCCTCCCGTTCGCGCGAAGCGCGGCCTGGGCTGAGCCGTGGCATTAATTTGCGCGGCAAGCACCGCGGCGGAGCGCCGAGAGGCGAGCGCGCCCGCAGCACTTTCAGACGGTAACGTCTGCGAGTGTGGCGCGGACTGGTTGGACGATGCGCCTGTCGGCGCTCCGCCTCCCTCTTTTATTTGGAGGCGAAACTTTCGTGCCGTTCGTTGCAAAGCTCGGGCGCGGTCGCGTCGTGAGAACAAGCGAGCTTGCCCGCTCCTCATCCTCAGGTGGCCGCGAAGCGGCCCTCGAAGGATCCAGGCCGGGGCGCCGGGGCCTTCATCCTTCGAGGCTCCCCCCGACCTGGTCGGGGGTCGCACCTCAGCGACTGTGTTGTTTGTCAAGCGGTTTGCCATTGCTTTCGCTCTCTGAGCATAGCGTTGAGGGTGATGAGGATTTTGCGGGCGACGGCGATGAGGGCGAGCATTTTGGGCTTACCGACGGAGAGCAAGCGTTGATAGAAGCGCTTCAAAGGCGGATTGTAGGTGATCGCCGAAAGTGCGGCCATGTAAAGCGCGGTGCGCACCGGCGCGCGACCGCCGGCGATCATACTCTTGCCCTTCCAACGGCCGGACTGGCGGGTGAAGGGAGCTACGCCGGCGAGGCATGCGATCTCACGCCGCATCAGGCTGCCAAGTTCTGGCATTTCGGCAAGGAGCGTCCGCGCCAGGGTATTGCCGATCCCCGGAAAGCTCACCAACAGGTCTTCCTTGTCACGCCAGGCGGGCGAACCGCGTACCAGAGTGCCGACATCGTTGTCGATCTCCGCCAACTCTTTCTCGAGCATTTTGATGTGCCGCAAAATGCTCTTGCGCACGCGCGCGATCGCGGTTCGCTGCTCGCGCTGGCGTTCGGCAACCATCATCTCGACGATCTGCCGCCGTCGGGCCACCAGTTCGCCGAGCAGGCGCGCCTGCGCATCGGGCAGCGGCCGCACCTCGGGTTTGACCGCTTCGGCAAAGCGAGCGATCACCGCGGCGTCGATCGGGTCGGTCTTGGCGAGTTTACCGATCGCCCGAGCGAAGTGGCGGACCTGCGCCGGATTAACGATCGCCAACGGCAAGGCCGCGCCGGCCAGTGCCGCTGCCGCAATCGTCTCGAATCCTCCGGTCGCTTCGATGGCGATCAGCTGTGGCGCCAGTATGCGCAGCCGATCGATCAATTCTTCCAATCCCTTGCCGTCGCGCGTCACTGCAAACGCTTCGCCACTCGGACATACATGAACGTCCAGCCGATCCTTGGATACATCGATACCGACAAAAATCGCGTCCATCTTCACCACTCCTTGCGCAAGCGGGCTCGCTGCGCGGCCCAAGCGACTGTTCGGGTTCGATGGAACGACGGACGGGGAGCCACGCTGAGGTACGGGCTTCAAAGCCCTTGGATGAGGCGGTCTCCCGTCCGCCACCGCATCAGCCATCTTAGCCGATGCCGTGATTCGTGACTTACAAGGATGAGG
>JBAUYV010000118.1:0-1817 GCA_049584975.1 Xanthobacteraceae bacterium
GCGCCATGATGAGCGTGATGGCGGCGGGATCCATGAAGTTGCCGGCGGCGAGCAGCACGATGTTGGTGACGAGCAAAAACGCCACCATGCCGAAGCCCTGCGCAGTCATCCATTCGGCCATCGATTGCGGGATTTGCTCTGACGTCAGCAGCCAGGAGAACACCGCCGCGTTGGTGATGATGTAAAGGATCATCGCGCTCATGGACGCAGCCTTGAGCAGCACGGCGGGCACTTCGGAAAACTTCAGGCCCTTGTAGACAAATACCGCGACGACGAAGGCGTAGACCGCAGCCACGGCAGCGGCTTCGGTCGGCGTGAACAGTCCCGTATAGATGCCGCCCAGCACCAGCGCGATCAGAAAAAGGCCCCAAAAACTCTGGCGAAAGGCACGCCAGCATTCGCCCCAGCTTGCGCGTTCCATGCGCGGATAATCGTTGCGCCGGGCACGATACCACGTCACCGCGCCCAGCATCGCGGCGAGTATCAGTCCCGGCACCAGGCCTGCGATGAACAACTGCCCGACCGAGGCAGAATCGACGACGGCGCCCGTGGGTCCGCGAGGCTGCATGCCGCTGGTCGAGACCGCGAAGATGACGAGGTTGATGGAGGGCGGAAACAGGATGCCGAGCGCGCCGGACGTGGCGATCACGCCGGCGCCGAACCGCGGCGGATAGCCCTTCTGCACCAGCGCCGGCAGGATAATGGAACCGATGCCGACCACGGTGGCGACCGACGAACCGGAGATTGCCGCAAACAGCGCACAGGCGACGACGCCGGCGAGCCCAAGGCCGCCATACCAGTGCCCGATCAGCGAGGTGGCAAACTCAATCATGCGCCGGGCGGCGCCGCCGGTCGTCAGCAGGTTGCCGGCTAGGATGAAGAACGGAATCGCCATGATCTCGAAACGGTCCAGGCTGGTGAACAGCTTCAAGCCGACCATCTTCGGATCGACATCGGAAAGGATGAACAAATAGGTGAGGACCGAAAGCCCGAGCGCGATCGAGATCGGCATGCCGGACGCCATCAGCCCCAGCAGCAGCGCGAACAAAAGCTCCGCACGCACCGTGTGAGACAGCTCGATGACGTGCAGCCTAGCCGCGAAGCAAACAAGGGCAAGCGCAATCGGAATAATGACGATCAGCGCCGCGGTGATGGAGTCGCCGAGCGTCCGCGGTTTGCGCGGCTTGGAAATCTCGGAGATTGCGGTCATCGCGCCGGCTCCCCGATAGGCGCCGCGGCCCCCGGGTCGTGCGGTGCCTCGTAATCGATGCCGTGCGCCTGATGCGGCACATAGCCGGTGCGCAGATATCGCCACATCACCTGGAGGAAGCGGTAGCACATCAGATAAGAACCGAGCGGGATGCACAGATAGATGATCCAGCTCGGCCATTCGAGTTCGGGCGAGACCTGGTCGGGATCAAGCTCGTAGACGTAGAGGGCGCCAAGCGTGCCGATGACGCCGGTGAACAGCGCACCGCACAGCAGCGCGAATACGATCACCGGCTTGCGCGCCGCGGGGCTGAGTTTTTTGACGAAAACATCGACCCCGACGTGGATGCCGGTGCGCACGCCCAGCGCCGCGCCGAATTTCGCCATCCACACGAACATGTAGGTGGCAAGCTCCTGCGCCCAGGACAAATGGAGCGCGGCGAGGTTGATATAGACCCAGTCGGCGACGTCATGCAGCAGCACGAGGTGATGCGCCGCGGCCCATCGTGCAAGGCTCGCGGAATTGCTCGCGCCATAGCGGTGAACGACGGCGACGAAGGTGACGATCGTCGCCGCGCCGATCAGCGTGGCGATGATCCACTCTTCCA
>JBAUYV010000119.1:0-14709 GCA_049584975.1 Xanthobacteraceae bacterium
GCACCGGATCGCGGCGCAACTTCACCACCGCGCCGAAGCCCTCGATGGAGCCGGGGCGCTGTTCGAGCGATGCCTTGTCGCTGATCAGCTTGCGGCGTTCGTTATTGTAGGCGTCGGACAACAGGGTCGCCATCGGCACCTCGACGAAATCCGGGTCGCCGTAAAACACCTCGCGATCCGCGTAGGCGAGTTTCGAGCACTCGACGATAATGTGGATGAAGTCCGGCCCGGTCGGATCGAGCCCATCGAGATCGAAGCCCTTGAGCAGCGCGAGCTGTTGCAGCGTCACCGGGCCCTGGCCCCACGGGCCGGTCTTGCACACCGTGTAGCCGCGATAATCGTAAGTGAGCGGCGCCTCGATATGCGGCGTCCAGCGCGCCATGTCGTCGGCAGTCAGCACGCCGCGATGTTTGCGGCCGCTGGTATCCATGATGTCTTGCGTGCGGCAGAAACGATCGATCGCTTCGGCGACAAAACCGTGCGACCAAGATTTGCGCGCGCGCTCGATTTGCGCCACGCGGTCGCCGCCGGCGCTTTCGGCTTCCTTGACGATGCGGCTGTAGGTTGCCGCCAGCGTCTTGTTGGCGAACAGAGATCCGGTCGCCGGCGCTTTGTTGTTAGGCAGATAAACCGCCGCCGACGTCGGCCAATATTGCCGGAACAATTCCGCCACGGTCCCGATCGTGGCGTTGGTGCGTTCGAGCACCGGATGGCCGTTCTGCGCGTAGCCGATCGCCGGCGCCAGCACGTCGCCCACGCGCATGGTGCCGTAGTCGCGCAGCAGCATCATCCAGGTCTCGAACGTGCCGGGGACGCAAGCGGCGAGCAGACCGGTGCCGGGCACGAGATCGAGCCCCTCGCTGCGGTAGTGCGCGATGGTGGCGCCCGCCGGCGCCACGCCCTGGCCGCAGATCACTTCCGGTCTGCCGCGCTTCACGTCGTAGAGAATGACCGGCACATCGCCGCCCGGGCCGTTGAGATGCGGCTCCACCACCTGCAGCGTGAAGGCCGTCGCCACCGCGGCATCGAACGCATTGCCGCCGCGCTCCAAGATGCTCATGCCCACGGCAGTCGCGATCCAGTGGGTCGAGGTGACCACGCCGAACGTGCCTTCGATTTCCGGCCGCGTGGTGAAGGTGTTCGGATTGATGTTGGTCATAAAAGTGTCTCTTGTTGCTCTCTGACATATAGACGGCAGCCGGCCTCTGGCGCCGGACTTGTTGCGCAGTCTCTGGCCGGCGCATAGAGACAGAATGTACCGGGCCGCGCGGGCGGCTACCAGGGCAGGAGCGGACGTGGCGCGAGAGCCTCTCAAGGTTGGACTGGCCGGGCTTGGCGCCGTTGGCCTCAACGTAGCGCGCCGGCTCGAGGCCGGCATTCCGGGTCTGCTGCTCGCGGCCGTGTCCGTGCGCGACAAGGAAAAGGCGCGGCGCAACCTGCCGCGGGTCGGCAACGGCATCGCGGTGCTGCCGGCCGAGGCGTTGGCCGAGACCTGCGACGTAGTGGTCGAGTGCCTGCCGCCGGCGCTGTTCCGTACCGTCGCGGTGCCGGCGGTCGAGCGCGGGCGGATTTTCATGCCGCTGAGCGTCGGCCAGCTTCTGGAAAACTGGGATTTGGTGACGCGCGCCAAGGAAACCGGCGCGCGCATCCTGGCGCCGACCGGCGCCCTCATCGGCCTCGATGCGGTGCGCGCTGCTGCCGAGGGCACTATCCGCTCGGTCACCATGATCACGCGCAAGCCGCCGGGCGGCCTCGATGGCGCCCCTTATCTGGTCCAGCACGGAATCTCGGTGAAAAATCTCAAAGAGCCGCTGAAGGTGTTCGACGGCACCGCCCGCGAGGGCGCGCGCGGCTTCCCCGAGAACGTCAACGTGGCGGCGGCGCTGAGCCTCGCCGGCATCGGCCCCGACCGCACGCGGCTCGAAATCTGGGCCGATCCGGCGCTTAGCCGCAACACCCACCGCATCGAGGTCGATGCCGACACCGCGAGCTTTTCCATGGCAATCGAGAACGTGCCGTCGGAAAATCCGAAAACCGGCCGCATCGTGGCACTGAGCACGGTCGCCGCGTTGCGCGGGCTCGTGGCCGAACTGAAGGTCGGGACGTAACGGCGCGTCGGCCGCTTTCGCCAGCCGCGGCGGTTGTCGGCGTTCCTGTCGTGATTGCGGAGTGTCGTTAACAACTGATTAGTTGTAGCCCCGCGCAGCCATAAAAAAATCCGAACTCTTGCATTTCCCTTTTAGAGTTTTTTCTTGGTCCGCCGCTAGGGTCAGCCGGAGCCGATCCGCGATGCCTTTCTTGGAGACGGCGAGTTGTTTCGCGGCATTGCGCCGCCTTGGATCGGTTTTCGAGCACAGCGTATGGAAAAGTCGTCAGTCCCGCCCTCAGCGTCCGACTGCAGCGAGGCCTGTGACGCCTCGCCCGCAGCCGGCAAAAGCGAGGTCGAGCGACTCCCCGGCCTGCTTGAGATGGCGTCGAAGAGCGAGATCGAAGCACGCCGCGCGCTGAGCCTTCTCACCCAGATCCTCAATCAGCTGCCCGTCGCGCTGACCGTTCAATCGGAGGACGGCACGACGCTGCTCGCCAATGAGCGGGCCAGCACGCTGCACGGCGGTGGAACGGCGGCCGTCGAGGCGGCGGCCACGCCCGTCGACGCCGGCGCTGCGGATGACGCCGTCAGCGTTGCGGAAGATCGGGTTGCCGGCCCCAACGGCGAGCGGACGCTTCTCACCTACCGCAAATCCGCGCGCATTCTCGATCACGCCCTGTCGCTATCGGCCACGATCGACTTCACCGAACGTAAGATCATCGAGACCGAACTGTCGAAGCGCGCCTATCTGGACCATCTGACCGGCTTGCCCAATCGAACGCTGATCCAGGAGCACGTTGAACAACTTCTCACTCACGGCGGCAGGCCGACCCGGTTCGCGCTGGCGTTTCTCGACATCGATAACTTCAAGCACATCAACGACTATTATACGCACGCCATCGGCGACACGCTTCTGGTCAAGGTGGCGCAGCGGATAACCGCCAACGTCCGGCCCTCCGATATCTTGAGCCGTATCAGTGGCGACGAATTTCTGCTCGTGTTGAGCCCGCTCAGCGATGACGATGATGCCGAACTCGCCAGGGTGATCGAAAACCTGCTGCAGCAACTCAAGGAGCCTTTCCTGATCGAAGGGTTCGAGATCCTGACCTCGGCTTCGATCGGCGTCAGCGTCTATCCGGATCATGGGCTCAATTACGAGATGCTGCGCCGGGCCGCCGATACCGCGATGTACCGCATCAAAACCGGCGCGAAAGGCGGCGCCGTGCTGTTCGACTCCGACATGGGCCGCACCATGGCGGCGCGCATGGCGCAAGAGCAACGGCTGCGGCTCGCCGTCCGCGACGGCCGTTTCTGCTGCGCCTTCCAGCCCAAGGTGGATATCCGCACCCAGGAAATCGTCGGCGTCGAGGCGCTGATCCGCCTGCGCGACGCGGAAGGCGTGATTCAGGCACCGGGAGAATTTATTGCACTGGCGATCGAACTCGGTCTGATCGAAGATCTCACCTATCTGGCGCTCGGCGAAATCGTAAGATCGATGGTTCTGATCGATGAAGCTTTCGGTCCAAAGGTGACGGTCAGCGTTAACGTCGCCGCCAAGCAAGCCGGCGATCTCAACTTCATGACGGGCTTCTGCGAGGAACTCGCCTCCACCAAATGCCCCGACCGCTTCATCGTCGAAGTGACCGAGGATGCTTTCATCGCCAAGAGCCAATTTCAGACTCACGTCATGCCAATGCTGCATGAGGTCGGCGCCAAAGTGTCGATCGACGATTTCGGCACCGGCTATTCGTCGCTTGGCGCGCTGGCCGACATCACCGCGGATGAACTCAAGATCGACCGCTCGTTCATTACCAACATCCACAAGCGGGCGCGTAGCCAAAGCGTGCTGAAAGCCATTGAGGCACTCAGCGAGCCGCTTGGCATGACGGTCATCGCCGAGGGCGTCGAGACTTTTGAGGAGGCCGCCTACCTGCAAGCAGCGACGCGGATCAGATACGCCCAAGGATTCTATTACTCGAAGCCGGTGCTGCTGGAGGACTTGGGGCTCATGCGCGGCGCCGGCGACGCCCGCGCTGCGATGGCCCGGCGGGAACGCTCGGCCTCGCGCGGGTCGGTGCGCTCGACGCGCTAGCGCATGATCCGGAAAAAGCCTGCCCTCGGACTTGATCCGAGGGTGGATACCGGTTTTCCGAAAAGATCATGCTCCAGCGAAGAATCTAGAGCGCAATCGATTCAAATTGAAGCGATCCATGCTCTTGCATTTGGGTGGAGCACGATCTTGCTCAAGCGGAACTTCCATTCGAATTTTTGCAAGACGAGTAACTGCCGCTTAACCGTTGCATAACGAATGAGCGTGCAAGGGCCCTTGCCCACTTTATTGTGTGCGTTTCCGTCAGCTGCGGAAGGGACTTTAACGGAATTTCCAGCGGGGCGCGCTAAACACTCCGGAGCACCTTGAAAAGTTGTTCCGGACGGAAGGTCGATAATGACGCTGCCGCTTGCGACGAGCTCCCCGGCCGACGACGCTCCGCCCGTGCCTCAGGCCAAAGCGCTGGGTAACGTCATCTCAGTGCGCGGTTCGCAGGCGAGCGTCGGCATTCCCACTGTTTCTCAGCGAACGCCGGAGGAGGCGCGCGCCACCGTCGGAAAATTTCTCGGCATACGCGCCGGCAAATCGCTGCTCGTCGGGCTGATCGCGGACGTTTCGCTGGGCGCCGATCCCACGCGGCGCGACATTGACCGCCTCGCTTTGGCGCAGCTCGATCTCATCGGCGAAATCCATAACCACGAGACCCCGGCGGCCAAATTCGAGCGTGGCGTATCGACCTATCCGGCGATCGGCGACCCGGTGACCGCCATCGGATCGGAAGAGTTGGCTTTGATCTTTCGCAGCGACAATTCGAAGACCATCGAGGTCGGCAAGCTGCAACAGGACACCTCGATCGTGGCCCGCATCGAAGTCGACGAAATGCTCAGCAAGCATTTCGCGGTGCTCGGCACGACTGGCGTCGGCAAATCGAGCGCCGTGACGTTGCTCTTGCACCGGATCCTGGCGGCGCGGCCGGATCTTCGCGTGCTGCTTCTGGACGTTCACAACGAATATAGCCGCTGCTTCGGCGAACGCGCGCTGGTGCTCAATCCCAGCAACATCAAGCTGCCGTTCTGGCTCTACAATTTCGATGAGATCGTCGACGTGTTGTTTGGCGGCCGGCCCAGCCTGGACGAAGAAGTCGATATTCTCTCCGAGTGCATTCCGCTCGCCAAATCCACCTACGCGCAGCACGCCGCGGCGAGCGGGCGCACGAGCATCAGAAGCGGCGAAGCCGGCATCGTACGCTACACCGTCGACGTGCCGGTGCCGTACCGCCTCTCCGATCTGATCGGACTCCTCGACGCGCGCATGGGCAAACTGGAAAACCGCTCGTCGCGAATGGTCTATCACAAGCTCATCACCCGCATCGAAACCGCGTGTAACGATCCGCGCTACGCTTTCATGTTCGAAAACGCCAACGTCGGCGGCGACACGATGGTGGAGATCCTGTCGACGCTGTTCCGGCTCCCGGCGAACGGCGTACCTGTCACCATCCTGCAGCTGGCCGGCTTCCCTTCCGAAGTGGTCGACGCGGTGGTGTCGGTCACCTGCCGCATGGCGTTCGATCTCGGCCTGTGGAGCGACGGCGCCAACCCACTGCTGGTGCTGTGCGAAGAGGCGCACCGCTACATGGCGGCCGACCACGCGATCGGCTTTGCTCCGACCCGCCGTTCGATCTCCAGGATCGCCAAGGAAGGCCGCAAGTATGGCGTCTTTCTCGGCCTGGTATCGCAGCGGCCGGCCGAACTAGACTCCACGATCCTGTCTCAGTGCAGCACCCTATTTGCGATGCGCATGACCAACGATCGCGACCAGGCGCTTTTGCGCTCGGCGGTGGCCGACACGGCCGCCAACTTCCTCGCCTTCCTGCCGTCGCTCGGCACCGGTGAGGCGTTCGCGTTTGGCGAAGGCGTGGCGCTGCCGACGCGGCTCAAGTTCGAGCAACTGCCGATGCAGCTGTTGCCGAAGAGCGAAACTGTCAGCCCGGGCGAAGAGGATGAGGCAACCGACCAGCACGTGTTGTCGGCGGTGGTCGAGCGCTGGCGCGGCCGCACCACCCGGCAACGGGTGACCTTGGAGCGCGCGACCGAAGAGGTCAGGCCCGGGAAGGCTGGGCCGGAGCCGCAAGCGCCTGCCCAGCCGCAGGCTATCGATCCGAACCGGTTCAAGCTGCTCAAGCGGCCGCTGGATCAGCAGATCGTCAGCACCGGGTGGAACAGGGTGACGGAGCCGCATCAGCGGTGACGTGACCGCGCGCGATCGGCTATCGAACACCGCAAAGGGCGGCGCCTTCGGGACGGGTTGCCCTCAGCAAATCCAGAAAGATCAGCTCGACCCCGCGGGCGCCGGCGCGAATTTCAGCGCCACGCCATTCATGCAATAGCGCAGTCCGGTCGGCTTCGGTCCATCGTTGAACACATGACCGAGGTGGCCGCCGCAGCGGTGGCAGGAGACGGCGCTTCGCACCATACCGAAGGAGCGGTCCTCTGCTTCGTCGACCGCGCCATCGAGCGGCGCCCAAAAACTCGGCCAGCCGGTACCGCTGTCGAATTTGGTCTTCGATGAGAACAGCGGCAGATCGCAGCCGGCGCAGGCGAACGTGCCGTTGCGGTGCTCGTCAAGCAGCGCGCTGGTGAACGGCCGTTCGGTGCCTTCCTTCCGGAGAACGTCGTATTGCGCGGGCGTCAAAAGCTTGCGCCATTCGGCATCCGTGTGCGTGACCTCATACGGGTGGGCGGCGGCGTTGACGGTACGCGGCCCCATCAGACGGCCAAGTCCGAAAACCGCCAGTCCGGCGGCGCCGGCGTATAAAGCACCTCTGCGTGTGAGCATGTTCGTCCCCTTCTCGCGCTTGCGCGCACTGCGTTGCACTCTTGTAGCTCAATTTGCCTGCAAGAGTTACGGGGTGAAGCGCTATTTGATGCGGCCTCGCCTGATTTTCACGCGGAGTTGATGACCGCTGCGGGAAAGCTCGCGGTGCCGTTTTTGAGCCGGCCGGACTGGGCTATGATTGCGGAGAAGGCATTCGAGTTCTTTTGCTGAATCCCGGGAGATCGTGATTTGACCCAAGCCGACGTCAAAGTGCTGGCCACGACCGCCATGAAGACTGTGTTCGAGGAGCTATCGCCGGAATTTGAGCGTGCAACCGGCCACCGCCTCGACGTAACGCTTGGCCCGTCGCTGCGGCTCGAGAAGCAGCTTGGCGAAGGCGAGCCTGCCGATGTGGCTATCGTGTCCGCCTCCGGGGCGAGAGACCTGGCCGGACAGGGCAACCTCGTTCCCGGCAGCATCAGCGAAGTCGCCAAATCGTCGATTGGCGTTGCGGTGCCAAAGGGTGCGCCGAAGCCGGATCTCTCTTCGGTCGAAGGCTTCAAGCGCGCGATGCTTGCCGCAAGGTCGATCGCGTGCTCCAAGCCGGTTGGTGGCGGCCAAAGCGGCGTGCACATTGCCAAAGTGTTTGCCGACCTCGGCATCGCCGAGGCGATGGCGGCGAAAGCTAAGTATGGCGCCGGCGGAGCCGCAAGGCTCGCTGGCCTCGTCGTGCTGCGCGGCGAGGCCGACATCGGCATTCAGCAGATGGCGGAGCTGATGGCGGTCAACGGCATCGATGTGGTCGGGCCGCTGCCCGCAGAGATTCAAATGATTACGCCGTTCGTCGCCGCTATTCCGGTGAACGCGAGCCACGCCGCGGAGGGCAGGGCGCTCATTGCGTTTCTCACCACGCCTACCGCCAAGGCGGTGATCAAGGCGAAGGGCCTGGACCCGGCCTGAGGTTGCGCTTCTTCGCCGTCAACGCGCTTTTTTCTTCAGCACATCCGGATTGGCCACATTGATCGGCGTGCCCGCCGCGTAGGCGTTGATCTGGTCGAAAATGTCGATGAATTGCACCTCGTACTCATCGCGCGTCACGTAGCCGATGTGCGGCGTGCAGATCACGTTCGGCATGTTGAGCAGCGGGTGGCCGGTATCGAGCACCGGCTCCTGCTCGTAGACATCGACGGCGGCCATGCCGGGCCGGCCGTGCTTGAGCGCATTGACGAGCGCGCCGGGCTCGATCAGCGGCGCCCGGCTGGTATTCACCAACAGCGCCGTCGGCTTCATGCGCGCCAGGTCGGCCGCGGTGACGATGTGGCGCGTCGCGTCTACAAGCCGCATGTGCAGCGTGATGACGTCGCAATTGGCAAAGAACGCCTCTTTGCTCGGCGCGGTCGCGTAGCCGTCGGCGCGCGCGGCCTCTAGCGTCTTCGGGCGCGCCCACACCAGCACGTTCATGCCGAACGCGCGGCCATAGCCAGCGACCACGCTGCCGATGCGGCCGTAGCCATAGATGCCGAGGGTTTTGTCGCGCAGCGTCGTGCCGACGCTGGTTTGCCATTTGCCGGCTTTGAGTGCCGCCGTCTGCTGCGGAATCTGGCGCATGGCCGCGAGGACCAGTCCCCAGGTCATTTCGGCGGTGGCGTATGACGGCGTGCCGGGGTGCTGGCTCGAGGAGACGATGACGCCGAGGCGCGTGCAAGCATCGATATCGATGTGCGGATAGACGCTGCGCTGGCTGATGAGCTTAAGCTTGGGCAGGCGCTCGAGCAGTGGTGCGCGAATCTGCGTCCGCTCGCGGATCAGCACCAGCACCTCGGTATCGCGCAGCCGTTCGGCCAGCACGTCAACGTCCTGAACGTGGTCGTTCCAGATGGTGATGTCTTTTCCCGCGAGCTTACTGAAGCAGGGCAGGGTGCGCAGCGTGTCGTGGTAATCGTCGAGGATGGAGATTTTCATCAAGCCAGCCGATCTCATTTCACGTTAGGGACTTCAGGAGTCCGCCAGCGCAAGCCGGGAAAACGCGAATAATCCCGATCAAGCGTGATCCATTCGCAGCCCCACTCGATGGCAAGCGCGGCATACCAGGCGTCGGTGACCGTAGGACCGCGGGTGTCAGTCTCGATGCACAGGCGTTTGAAGATGTCCCAGTGTCGTTCACCAGGTTCTACAACTACGCAGTGCTGCTGTCCGAGCAAGTCTTCGCAAAAGCCGAATGCCGTTTCGACGGAGCTCGGATTGGGGTAGGAGCGCGGATTCGTGGTGACCCGCACGACTGCGGCCAATGCCAATGGTGATATTCCGAACCGCTCGTCGCCAAGGACGACACGGTCGAGCCATTCTCGGCAAAGCGGGTATTGCGGGACGTCCTTGCGAAAGGCGTAAATCAGGACGTTGACGTCCGGCAGAATCATTTGAATCCATTTTTCAGCCGCTCGATATATTCCAGATCTTCCATCTCCTGGAGCGCGGCGGAATTGGAAATATCAATCCCGGGGAAGGGTGGACCGCTGGCGTCGCTGTGGCGCGGCACAATGCGCTTGGTTTTCGGCAGCTTGCGCCTCTCGCTGACCACCAGCCGCAACCCCTCTTCAATAAGCGAAGTCAGCGTGCGCCGTTCGGCCAGCGCCTTGCGCTTAGCGCGATTTAGCAGGTCTTGAGGCAGCCTGACGGTGGTTCTCTCAATCATATGTCACGACATATCGATGATATGTCAGTATGTCAACGGATAATATCCGCGCATGTCGGGTTTGAAGACCGCGGAGAAAGCGATGAAGTAAGAGAGGATCAAGAAATTCGCCAACTTGTTGCCGCTCTGTCACTCTCCATCCGCCAAAAAAGAAACCGGGCCCGACAGGGGCCCGGTTCAGTTCGCCGGCGTGGGGGCGCCGACGATCACCTTCCAGAGGGGAACTGCTGCCTGCATTGTGGTTGCCATCTGGGAGGATGGGGCAACCGACTCGCCTCGCAGCAACAACACTATGCGAGGCGCACGCGTGCTGCACAACGCGAAGCTTTACATGTCAGCCATGCGGAAAGTGTGCGCGGTATCAGCGGAATTTACGCGCCGTATATGCGCTGGTGTGCGACCGCACGTCGCATCGTTGCGCGAGATTGCAACGCATCGCGCGCGACGATGGCAGCGCGCTAAAAATTCCAGCGCTGTGCGTTGGCGACGAGGAAATCGCGAAAAGCCTGTACGCGCGCGACCGATTTAAGCTCTTCCGGATAGACGAAGTACGCATCGAGCGCCACAGCCTCGGCCTCGCCGAACAGCTGCACGAGGCCGCCGTTTTCCTCGACCAAATAATCCGGCAGCATCGCAATGCCCAGCCCGCGCTGGCAGGCGCGCAAAATGCCGAGAATGTTGTTGATAACGAGATGGGGAACGCGCGGTCCTTTGCCGTCGCGCGCGACTTCGATCAGCCAGCTCGAGCGTTGCAGGTAGGGCGGTATGTTGCCGCCGAGCACCAGGATGCGGTGACTGTCGAGATCCTCGAAAGTGCGTGGCGTGCCGAAGCGCTTCAGATATTCGGGCGAGGCGTACACATGGAAGTGCACGGCAAAGAGCTTGCGCTGGATAAGATCGGGCTGCGTCGGCTGGCGCAGACGGATCGCCACGTCGGCCTCGCGCATCGCGAGGTCGAGCTCTTCGTCCGTGGTCAGCAGTGTGAGGTGGATGTCGGGATAGAGATCGACGAATTCCCCGAGCCGCGGCGTCAGCCAATGGATGCCAATGCCCGGCGTCGTGGTCACGCGCAGGTCGCCGTTCGGCCGTTCGCGGCTGTCGGTCAGCTTGGCGCGCGCGGCTTCGAGCTTCATGAACACGTCGTGCGCGGTGCGATAAAGTAATTCGCCTTGTTCGGTGAGGATGAGGCCGCGCGCATGGCGGTGAAACAGCGAGACCGTCAGCTCCTGTTCGAGCGCGCTCACCTGGCGCGATACCGCGGATTGCGACAGCCCGAGCTGCTCGCCGGCGTGCGTGAAGCTGCCGGCCTCGGCGGCGGCGTGAAATACTTTCAGCTTATCCCAGTCCATTTTTAACTTTCAGCCACGCCTACTCCGCCGCGGCACGGAAATGCGCATGCGCGGCGATGAAGCGCTCGGCTTCCAGCGCCGCCATGCAGCCCAGTCCGGCGGCCGTCACGGCTTGCCGGTAAACATCGTCAGCGACATCGCCGGCTGCGAACAGGCCAGGCACCGACGTCGCGGTGGAATGCGGTGCGGTCTTGATGTAACCCGACGGCTTCATCTCCACCTGGCCGACGACCAGCTCGGTCGACGGCGTATGCCCGATGGCGATGAAGATGCCGTCGATCGCACGCTCGCTGACGGCGCCGGTCTTCACGTTCTTCAGACGTGCGTGGGTGACCTTGAGGGGGTCCTGATTGCCGATGATGTCGTCGAGTACGCTGTCCCAGACCACCTCGGTCTTGGGATTCTTGAACAGACGCTCCTGCAGAATCTTCTCGGAGCGCAAGCTGTCGCGCCGGTGCACGAGCGTGACCTTCGAGGCGAAATTGGTGAGAAACAGCGCTTCCTCGACCGCGGTGTTGCCGCCGCCGATCACCAGCACTTCCTTGCCGCGATAGAAGAAGCCGTCACAGGTGGCGCAGGCCGACACGCCATAGCCGCGGAATTTCTGCTCGGAGGGGAGATCGAGCCAGCGCGCCTGCGCGCCGGTCGCCAGCACCAGCGCCTCGGCAAAATAGATGTCGCCGGAATCGCATTCGATGCGGAACGGGCGCCGCGCCAGATCGACCTTACTGACGTGGTCGGCCACCAGTTTGGCGCCGACATGCGCCGCCTGCTTCTGGAATTGCTCCATCAGCCACGGGCCCTGAATGACGTCGGCGAAGCCCGGGTAGTTCTCGACGTCCGTGGTCACGGTGAGCTGGCCGCCGGGGGCGATGCCCTGGATCAGGATCGGCTCGAGCATGGCCCGGGCCGCATAGATTCCGGCCGTATAGCCGGCCGGGCCCGACCCAATGATTACGACCTTGGCGTGGGTGGTTTTGGTCACCGATTTATCTCATTCGATGCGGCAGGCGCACAAACCCGCCGCAAAACCGCTTAAGACGGGCCGTCTTCGACCTCGTTCAGTGTGGACTGAACCGACCCCGCCCGCGCGACGTGCGTAGCCACCCCGTTGGCAATTTAGGGATTTCCCCGAGCTATGCAAGGCGCGCAGGTCAGGAATCAACGGTAGTATGAATTCGGAGGCGGGCCCGGTCCAGGGGAGCTAGGGAGGGGTCGCGGCGGGTCGATCCCAGAGGCTCCTCTGCTCCGATGACAGAATACCGTCAGTTGAACGCCGGTATTACCGCGCGGGCGAACAGGTCGATCGAGTGCAGCGCTTCCGCGGGCGTCATGTCGCCGAAGGCGAGCCACGGCGTCCAGTAATTCGCGCCGGTCGCCTTGACGTCGGCGGCGATGAAATCGCGCACGGTCCGGGGTGAACCGGCGACGGCGGTGCCGAGCGCTGCCAGTTCGTCGAAGGTCTCCGGATAGTGCCCGGCGACGCGCGGCGCCGAGCCGTGGCGCTTGAACAGCCAGAAGAAATTCGTGCGCCAGCGCGGATAGACGCGCTGGGCGATTGAGAGCGCGGCTTCGTCCGTGTCGGCCACGACCACGTGCCGGCCGACACCATAGAGCGTCGAGTCGTCCCTGCCGAGCCGCTTTCGTACCGCGAGGTACCGTTCGAAGATCGGGCGCACCGCCTGCGGCGGCGCCAGCGATACGATGTTGACGTCATTTTCCGCCGGCCAATCGGCGTTGTCGGGGATGGATACGCCGTACCACAGCAGTGGATGCGGACGCTGCACCGGCCGCAGGATCATCGGCACCTTGTCGAAGCGATAGAACTTGCCCGCGAACGACAGCTCGTCGGACGCGAGCCCTTTGAGCAGCACCTGAAAGGCTTCGTGATACATCGCCTGGGTCTGCGCGAAGTCGAGGGCGTAGGCCGCGGTCTCGAACGGCGACACGCCGCGGCCAACTCCGAGTTCCAAACGCCCGCCGCTCATCTGATCGAGCATGCACACTTCCTCGATCAGGCGCAGTGGATGATAGAACGGCAACAGATAAACCAGCGGGCCGAAGCGGAGCTTCGTGGTGCGCTGCGCCAACGCGGCCAGAAACAGACTGGGCGACGCCGCGCAGCCGATTGGCGAAATGCTCGCCAAGCGGGACGCCCGCATCGTCGAGGTGATCGAAGACGCCGAATTTCATGAGCGGCCCCCTCCCGTCATTCCGGGCGCTGGGCATTAGCCCGCGAGCCCGGAATCCATGACCACGATCTGTGGGGAATTGAAAACCTGACGTTTATTTTCGAGGCGCCGGGATTATGGATTCCGGGTTCCTCGCGGAGCCTGTCATCGGGCCGGCCACTTCGGGCCGGACCCGTTGGCTCGGCCCCGGAATGACGGCGCGAACGCCGTCACTTCCACTCCACCTTCATCACCTCGTAGGCCTTGGCGCCGCCGGGTGTGACCACCTCGACTTGCGCGCCTTTCTTTTTGCCGACCAGCGCGCGCGCCAGCGGCGAGGTGATCGAGATCCTGCCCTTCTTGGCGTCGGCCTCAGGCTCGCCCACAATCTGCCACACCGCCTTCTTCTCGGTGTCCTCGTCGACCAGGGTGACGGTCGCGCCGAACGTGATCGTCTCGCCGGAAAGTTTCGACACGTCGATGACTTCGGCACGCGCGAGTTTGTCCTCAAGCTCGGCGATATGGCCCTCGTTGAGGGACTGGGCCTCTTTGGCCGCATGGTACTCAGCGTTCTCCGACAGGTCGCCGTGGGTACGCGCGTCCGTGATCTGCTGAATAATGCGAGGCCGCTCGACCTGCTGGCATTGCTTGAGTTCGGCCTCAAGCGCCGCATAGCCCGCGGCGGTCATCGGAATCTTGTCCATCGATCTCAAACCTCCAAACCCGCAGAGTCAAACTTACAGCGCGGGCCGGAGCGCTGTCTGGCCACGCGACCGCAAGCCTGTCTCTACCTTACCGTCGCCGTGGCCGACCCGATTGTGTCAATCAGACCCGGCCGCGAAATAGCTCTGCAGCGCGCACACCTCGAGGTCGCCTTTGAGATAGGCCTCGATGCCCTGCGCTGCGGCGACAGCCCCTGAGAGAGTGGTGTAGTACGGCACTTTATGCAAGAGGGCAGCGCGCCGAAGCGACCGGCTGTCCGCCAAAGCCGTCGCGCCTTCGGTGGTGTTGAATACCAGGTGGACTTCGCCGTTCTTGATGGCGTCGACGATGTGGGGGCGCCCTTCGGCGACCTTGTTGACCTTGACGGCCGCGATGCCCTCTTGGGCGAGGTAGCGTTGTGTGCCCGAGGTCGCCAGCACCTTGAACCCGGACTTGGCGAGCAGGCGGATGGCGTGGAGAATCCGCACCTTGTCGGCATCCCGGACCGACACAAATACCGTTCCGGTTTTTGGGAGGCGGGACCCGCCGCCGAGCTGGCTCTTGACGAAGGCGATATTGTAGTCGCGGTCGATCCCCATCACCTCGCCGGTCGATTTCATCTCCGGCCCGAGCAAGGTATCGACGGCGGGGCCGAACCGCGCGAACGGGAAGACCGCTTCCTTGACGCCAATGTGGCGGGCGCGGCCGGGTTCGAAATGCTGCGGCTTGAGCTTGAAGCTCGCCAGCGTCTCACCCGCCATGACGCGGGCGGCGATCTTGGCGGCTGGGACGCCGGTGACCTTGGCGACGAACGGCACCGTGCGCGAGGCGCGCGGATTGAC
>JBAUYV010000120.1:0-2580 GCA_049584975.1 Xanthobacteraceae bacterium
CCCATACTGAGCCCGCCGACCTGCACTATCTGTTCGCGCCGCTGAAAGCCGCGCGGTTCGACTACATGGTGCAGAAGGCAGTCGAGATGGGCGCTTCGCGGCTGCAGCCCGTGATCACCCGCCACGGCCAGCTCGCGCGCGTCAACACCGGCCGCATGCGGGCCAACGCCATCGAAGCCGCGGAGCAGTGCGGCATCCTCACTCTGCCGGAGATCGCTGAACCTGTGGCGCTGACACGCGTCATCGCCGAACACGATCGCGGCCGCACGTTGATCTTTTGCGACGAGGATGCCGAGGTCGCCAATCCAGTCGCTGCGCTCGGCGCGGCGGCGCCGCGCGCGCCGCTTTCCGTTCTTGTCGGTCCGGAGGGTGGATTTGCCGAGGACGAGCGCGCGGCGCTGCTCAAGCTGCCGAACGTCGTCCGCCTTGCGCTCGGTCCCCGCGTTCTGCGCGCCGATACCGCGGCCGTCGCAGCGCTTGCGCTCGTTCAGGCGGTGCTGGGCGATTGGGGCTGACGCGTCCGGTCACTGCGGCCGCGTGCGCTCCGAGTGTAAGCCGGAACGACAGATCAATGAATGATCCCAGGCTTGTCGATGCAGACGAAGCTGATGTAGTCGCCGTAGCGGCGATTCACGCTGGTCACGTGCGACAGGCGACCCCACGACGCACAATAGTCTCTCGCGATTTGCGGATACAGACCTTCGAGATCAGGCCTGTAGGATATGATGCCGCCGGTGTCGTTGCCGTAAGCCTTCGCCCACGGCTCGCTGATTGCAGCGCTCGCTCCCAGCGTTAGGACAAAAATGGCGACAGCCAAGATCGACCGATTCCAACACATCACAACCTCTCCCGCACCCAACTTGTGCAACGCAGGTGAAGCTTAGTAGTTCGTGCGAAAAATTGAAAGCTTGGGACGGGGAGCGGGGCTCCCTGGTCACTGGATCGAGTGGGCGCTCGCCACCATGCCGACAGGCCGCTTATCGATGGCGTTCATCATCATGACGCGGCCGAAGCTGGTGTTGTTGCCGATGCGCACGACGCGGGCGTCGGCGACGACGTCGTAGGTCACCGGGCGCAGAAAGTGCGTGGTCTGATCGAGGGTGCTCATGGGCCGGTAGCCATTCCAGGCCGCCGAACAGGCGATGACCATGGCAGCATCCGCCAATGCCATCAGCGCCTGGCTGGAGACGACTTGACCATCGCTGCAGATTTTCTTCGAGAACGGCAGCCGCAGAACGGCGCCGGGCTGCCAATCCGGCAGCGCACCTGGCGGGCGGGCTGCCTCGACACTCTCCACCAGCAGCGAGAGGTCTTGGACCCAGGGCGCCAGAACCTTCAGCATTAGGTGACCCGCCGCCTGCAGACCAAAGGTCGGCTCGGCGCTGACCAGCCGGCACACTTCACCCATCGGACTTCTCCCTCAACTGCCGCAACAGACAGCGGCAAGTATCGGAGAGGTATTCGAAGGCTGCTAGCGAGCGTGGCGACTGGTTTCTGGGGATAGCTGTGGTCAACTGCGAAATACGGGTAGATTTCTGTGGATAGGTTGCTTTCGAGGTGGCTCAAGCCCCACGAATGGCACGACGCCGTGAGCCGCCGCGGCCAAGGTGCAGGCGTTGCCGGATTGCAACGATGCGCGCGCAGCGCGCGCCGTTTACGGCTTGCGACCTTGACCGCCGCGCGCCGGCGCGGCACGCTGAGACGGGTTACGGGGAAGTGTCATGTTCAGTCGAGTAGCGTGTGTTGCGCTGGCGCTATCGCTCAGCGTGTCTTGCGTTTCATCAGTGCGCGCGGCGAGTTGGCTGGAAAAGAATTTCTGGTTGTCCGGCCCCCGTTACGATCGCGATATGCCCTCCTGCAATTATCAAGGGGCGCTCGACCGCATCGCCTGGAATTTCAGCAGCAAGGAAGGCCGCTTCTGGAACTCCGAACTGCGCATCGTCGGCTTCGAAGGCATCAAAGAGAGCGCCGTCCTGCCCTGGGCTGCGCAGTCTATTCCGCGCCGCTTCTGCAGCGGCACGGTGGTGATCAATGACGGGGGGCGGCACGCAATCTATTATTCAATCGCCGAAGACACCGACTTGATCGGCATGGCGTGGGGCGTGAACTTTTGCGTCGTCGGCCTCGACCGCAATTGGGCCTACAACCCCGATTGCCGCGCCGCAAAGCCCTGAAGTAAGCGAACAGAGGCGCGGACCAGCGCCTCAGTGCATCCCATGCCAGGGATCGTACTGTTTGTCCGGCAAGCTTTTGAGTGCCGAGTTGTAGGCCTTGTCGTCGGCCTTGGGCTTCGTCGGCTCGCTGGATTTTTGGTTGCGCTTGTCGAAGTGTTGGCGGCCGCCGCCGCCCGGGCTGCCGCCTAATTGGGCTTGGGCGCTCGCCACCATCACAGTAAGCGCCAACGCTGCACCCAGGATTTTGATCACTCCGATCCTCATCGGTCTACCTTACATAAATGATGTGGTGGACGGTGGCCGCTCCCGGCAGCGAGTTCCGATAGGGTGATCGCTGTCAACGAATCACATCAGGAGCTGTCCATATGCAAATTACCACGATCGGTTTGGATATCGCCAAGAACGT
>JBAUYV010000121.1:0-1848 GCA_049584975.1 Xanthobacteraceae bacterium
CCATCATCTCGAACGCTCCCTTTGTCAGCTCGAATCGTAACGCCGTCATCATGAGTGCGACCTACAATTTCTAAGGCGCGCCACGCCGGTGATTGGCTGTGCTGCGAGCAGGTCGCTTGCTCGCCCAAAAGCCTGGCGGTTCGCCATGACGGAGCAATATGTCTAATGCCGTAAAGCACGATTTCAGGGTGGTCACGCTGATATCTTGATCAAATCTACCGTAACGGCCTAGTCTAGAGACAGTTCTGTCAACCCCGAAAAATTATCGGATTGCGCAGTGTCCTCCGGTTTGCCCGCAACGACGATGAGCGTGTGGAAGCTGGTCAAGCGCTTTTTGCCTTATTTGCGCGAGGTGCGCGGACGGGCGGCTTTTGCCGGCGCTTTGATGCTCTTGAGCCCGCTGGTTTCCATTGCCTTGCTCTGGTTGATGAAGCTGCTCATCGACAATGTGTTTCTCGCAAAGGAGGTCAGTCTTCTGCCCAGTCTGGCGGTGGCGTACGTGATCCTCGTCACGGCAAAATTGCTCATGGATTACGCGCGGACCCGCACGGAGGCTTCGCTCATCGAGCAGCTCAATCAAAATGTTCGGGTTGATTTGTATCGTCATGTCATTTCAGTTTCGCCTGGAACGTTCAGGACCTACAGCGTCGGCGATATTCTCGGCCGCATTTACAGTGACATTGAAAAAGTCGGATATCTGATCTACAGCGGCCCGATCGGGGTCATCTTCAACGTTCTCGCCGCCGCCGCCTACATCACTTTCTTGTTGCTTCTCAGTTGGCAGCTGACCCTATGTGCTCTCCTTATAACGCCGCCGCTGGCGTTTCTAAGTTACCGCTTGGCCCCGCGGGCGCGCCGCGCGGCAAAAGTTTCTCGGCATAAGACCACCGCCTGGTTTTCACGCGCTGAGGAACGGCTCGGCGCGGTGGCGGTCGTGCAAGCCTTTGGCGCGCAACTCGCCGAAACTTCAGCCTTTGCGGTTCGGTGCACGGCGGCACGCCGTGCCGCGTTGCGCGGGGTTGCGATTCAGGCATGGGTTACGCTGCTCATCGAGACAACTGGAGCAATCGGCGGTTTCGTTGTTCTGGGCGTGGGTGCCTATGAGAGTTACCAAGGCAACTTGACGATCGGCACTCTGGTCGCGTTCATCGGCTCGGTCGGCTCCTTGTATTCACCGATCAGTGGTCTGGCACGAACTGCAAATCGGTTCCAACGCGCGGCCGCAGGAATCCAGCGCGTTGTGGTGCTCCTTGATTCTCCGAGCCAGGTGCAGGAGCGACCTGCCGCCAGGGCCCTGACCCATATCCGCGGTTCGCTTGAATTTTCGGATGTACGATTCGCGTATCCGGACGGACCGGAGGTGTTGCATGGTATTTCGCTGGGTATGGAGCCGGGCGAAACCGTGGCGGTGGTTGGCGCCAATGGCAGCGGGAAATCGACGCTGATCGAGCTCGCTTTGCGTCTCTATGATCCCTCGCACGGGGCAATCCTGATCGATGGTGCGGACATCCGCGATGTTACGCTGGCGTCCCTGCGCCGCGCCGTCACGGTTGTGTTCCAGGAGCCCGGCGTGTTGCGCGGAACAATCAGCGAGAACATGCGGTATGGCCGACCCGATGCGTCGGACGATGCCTTCATGGCGGTGGCACAAGCAACTCGTGTACAGCCATTCGCGAATGTTGCTGCTCGCGGTTATGCCACGCCAATCGGCCCGGGAGGGTCATGGCTTTCCGGCGGCCAACGCCAACGCCTCGCGTTGGCACGCGCCCTTCTGCGCGATGCGCCCATTGTGCTGCTCGATGAGGCGACCGACTCCGTGGACAGCGAATCGGAGGATCTGATCCAAGA
>JBAUYV010000122.1:0-16966 GCA_049584975.1 Xanthobacteraceae bacterium
CTGGGACCTCAATCTCAGGACGCCGCACGCGTCTCCGCTATCGTCATTCTCTCAATCTGCCTACCAACCTATCGGCTCAAGCACCCGCCTCAGCGGGCTGTCGCGCAGCGACTTTGTGCTGTGGCCCATCTCGTCGTTGACGGCAATGCAGCGGTTGGTCGGCTATCGGGGCCTAAGCAGACTCTCTCGCAAGCGAGTCCAAGCCAAAACAGCGGCGCTGCGGGTGTCGCGGAATCTCATATAATGCGACGATTGTTCTTGACATTGGTCCCTATTTCAGGTATGAAATCCAGCGAATCTCGCTTACGAAGGACGCTGCCACGAGGGTGCTCGCGGCGGCGGAGCGGGAGCGGTTCCCGCGGGCGGAGCGACACACTCCGCTCCCGGGCGGCTTCGGGAAAACGCCCGGCCGGCATCATGACCGGTCTGCGACTGTGATCGCTGGACTGGGACAGGCTGGGACAGGCTGGGACAGGCTGGGGCGGGTAACGCCCGCTCTTTAGCCAAGTCCCAGGAAGTGCGCCTGAAGCTGAGCGGCGGCGTTAGTTCGCTGCCGCAAGCGCCGTGGTGGGACGCCGACAGGCGAGCGCGCGACGTTTCGCGCGAGCCGCGCCCGTATGGCGCGGAGGTTTGGAATTTTGCGCCTGCCGGCGTTCCGCCTCCTTTTTATTTGTAGCCCGGGGTGAGTGAAGCGAGACCCGGGACACTGATGGCGCGCAGTGGAATTACGCAAGACTCGGGCGCGAACGCGTCGCGAGAACGATCGCGCTTATTCTTCCCCGGTTTGGCGGGGCACGATGAAGGGAAGAGCCCGCAGGGCGGCTCGGCCGTCAACTTGACCTCGGTAGCCCGCGCGGCTTCAATCCGCCGTATAAGGCGCCAGGAGCACCGCAATGACCTTCCGCATCGCCATCGTGCAGCCGATTTCGCACCCGCCGGGCGAGGATGAGCGCAACGTCGCCGATGCAGTGAGCGCGATCGAGCACGCGGCCCACGAGGGCGCCGATTTCGTCTGCTTTCCGGAAACCTATCCGGGCCCGTGGCGCATGCCAGCGATGTTTGATCCGACGCCGGCCATGGCCGAAGCAGCGGCGACGCAGGGCGTGCACGTCGTGTTCGGCACCATCGAGCCAATCGATCGCAAGGTCGCGACGGCGCACAACCTCATTGTGATGGCCTACCCGGACGGTCGCGCGCCGGCGCGTTACCGGCGCACCCACCCGAACGGCCCGTGGATCTACACGGGCGGGACCGCCTGGGAATTTCAGTACGTGCCGGGCAACGAATTTCCGGTATTTGACACCGCCCACGGCAAGGTCGGCCTCGCCATGTGCAGCGAGGTCTATATGCCGGAAGTCACGCGATCGCTGGCGCTGCGCGGCGCCGAATTGATCTTCATGCCGGCCGGTAAGGACAAGAACCGGCTCTGGGCGACATGGCGGACGCTGATCTGGGCGCGCGCCATCGAGAACCTGGCGGTGGTGGTGACCACGCAAAATCTCTTCCATCACGGCGAGCGCGGGCTCGCCATGGTGGCGGCGCCCGAGGAGATTTTGTTCGAGAGTACGGCCGCTGGCTTGAGCGTCGTCGATGTAAGCCTGGACCGCGTGCGCTTCCTGCGCGGCACGCGCGACGAGGTGGGCTCGTCGGCGGCCTACGCCGCCAAGCAGGGCGTGCTTGGGCCGCAATGGCAGCGGCCGGAGCTCTACGATTCGTTCTATCCGCGACCTCTGCGCGAAGCGGCTGAGTGAGGCGTGCCCTTCCGCCCCGAACTCGGCCCGTGGCCGTACCTCGGCTACACGGCGAGCCGCATTGAACGCGCCGCCCAGCATCGCGGCGACGACGCGATGCTGGCCAAATTCTCGGCCGATGCGCGCGCCGGCTTCTATCTGATCGGCGGCGAACTCGTTCTGACGAAGAGGTTGGGCGAAGCCTCCGATCCGCTGTTCTCATCCGATGAGGCGCGTGGCTTCGGTGACGCGTGCGAGACAGTGTTTCTCGGTCTCCTGGATGACGCGCCGCGCTTCGCCGTCAGTCTCGATCCGGCCGGCGTCGAGCCGCTCAAGGCGCGCAACGATCTGAAAATCACTGACCTGCGCACGATCGCGGTGCAGGGCCTGGTTGACGCCGTGCATCTGCCGCCGCTCGCCGAGGGCAAGGCCTTGCTGGTCTGGCACGGCCGCCATCGCTTCTGTCCCAATTGCGGCGCACCGACGCGGCCGGTGGACGCCGGTTGGCGGCGCGATTGCCCGTCCTGCAAGACGCAGCATTTTCCCCGCACCGACCCGGTCGCGATCATGCTGCCGATCGCGGGCGAGCGCTGCGTGCTCGGCCGTTCGCCGCGCTTTGCGGCCACCATGTGGTCATGCCTTGCGGGCTTCATCGAACCGGGCGAGACGATCGAGGAGGCGGTGCGCCGCGAGGTGCTCGAGGAGGTCGGCATTGTTTGCGGCCGCGTCAAATATTTCACCTGTCAACCATGGCCGTTTCCGATGTCGCTGATGATCGGCTGTCATGCCGAAGCCATGAGCGAGAACATCGTCATCGACCGCAGCGAGCTTGAAGACGCGCGCTGGTTCGACCGCGAAGAGCTGGTGCTGATGCTGTTGCGCAAACATCCGCAAGGACTCACCGCCACGGTGCCGCACGCTATCGCCCATCACATCATCCGCAGCTACATCGAGGAAGGCCCCGATGTCCTCCGCTGACGCTCCGCGCGCAAAGGCGCCGCGCGTGCTTTGCGCCGGCATCATCGTGCTCGACGAAGTTTTTCGCGTCGAAGAGTTTCCGGAGCCTGACGGCAAGGTCGAGGCCAAGGGATTTTTTGTCGTCAATGGCGGTTGCGCGGCGAACGCAGCAGTGGCGATCGCGCGGCTCGGCGGCCGTGCGGCGCTGGCCGGGCCCATGGGTGGCCCGGCCGGTGCGGATTCGAACGGCGACCGTGTGCTGCAAGCCTTCGCCCACGAGAAGCTCGACACCACCCATTGTCAGCGCATCGACGGCTACGCCACCGCGCTGTCGGCGATCTTCGTCAACGGCCAGGGCGACCGCACGATCGTGACTTACCGTGACGAGCGCATTGCGTCGGCGGTGCCGGCCGATCCGGATGCGATCGTCGCCGCGGCCGACGCGGTGCTGGCGGATAACCGGTTTCCGCTTTTCGTGCGGCCGGTCTGCGAAGCTGGACGGCGGCGCAAAATCCCGGTCGTTCTCGACGGCGACAAGGCGACGGTCGAGGACGATCCGTTATTCCGCATCTGCTCGCACGTGGTGTTTTCCTCCGAATGTCTGCGCGCGACCACCGGCGTCACCGATCTGGCAGAGGGACTGAAGCGGATCGCTCGCCACAGCGACGCTTTCCTCGCGGTCAGCAATGGGCCGGGCGACATCGTCGTTTTGGACCGCGGCGTGGTGCGCACGGTGCCGGTCTTCCACATTCGGGCGGTGGATACGCTCGGGGCCGGCGACGCGCTGCACGGCGGCTTTGTGCTGGCGCTGTCTGAGGGGCGAAATACCGATGAGGCGCTCCGCTTTGGCTCGGCGGTCGCCGGGATCAAGTGCAGCCGGATAGGCGGCTCGGGCGGCGCCCCCACGCGTGCCGAAGTCGAGGCTTTCTTGGCCGCACAGCGGGCAGAAACGGCGCTGCAAAAGTCCTGAAGGCGGCGGCCGCCGAGCGGGACTTGATTTAGAATATTTTTCTATATAAGTCTTTATAAAAGCGTTGATCTGGAAGATTATATTTAATGGACGCCATAGACCGAAAAATCCTTGCCGTTCTGCAGGATAATGCGTCACTTTCGGTGGCCGAAATCGGCTCCCGGGTGGGCCTGTCGTCGACCCCGTGCTGGAAGCGCATCCAGCGCCTCGAAGCCGACGGCGTCATCCAGAAGCGCGTGGTCCTGGTCGACCAGGACCGCATCGGGCTCGGGGTCAGCGTGTTCGTGTCCATCGAGACCGGCGACCACTCGCAGGAATGGCTCGATCACTTCGCCAAGGTGGTGGAGGCCATGCCGGAAGTGATGGAGTTCTATCGCATGGCCGGCGACGTCGATTACATGCTGCGCGTCGTCGTACCCGACATCGCCGGCTACGACGCCTTCTACAAGCGGCTGATAACCGCCGTACCCTTGAAGAACGTCACGTCGCGCTTCGCCATGCAGAAGATCAAATCGAGCACGGCGCTGCCTATTCCGTAATCCACTCGGGGCCAACGTTCCGGCGCAGCTTTAGGTCGCTCTTGCGTCGCCGCGATTAACCACGACGGTGGGGCCGCCCGGCCCCTTTACCTCTATGGTCTGCTCGGTGAGCACGGCGCCGTCGCGATCCAGCACGATGACGTTGGTCGCCCCGTAGCCCTTGCCGGTGATCATCGCCAGGCCGCCAGGCTGGATCGACAGGTCCGCGATCAGCGGATCGCCGATCACCACCGCTGCGGTCCGCGGGGGCAGTTTGATCAGCCTGGCGCGATCAAGCTGCACGACGATCGGCTGGGCGGCGAGCGCCTGCCCCGCAATGGGAAGGATCAGCAAGGCGGCCACGACCCAACGCATCAATCTCGGGCCGGCCCGGCCTCGCACGCACACGTCCGTCATCAAGACTCTCCAAACGCCACGCGAACTCGGCGCGCCCGCACGCCAACATGGCTAATGAACTGCAAATTGGTGAACGAACTGCAAATTCGCAGCCGGCCGGCGGCCGGCTCCCGCGGCCTTGCGGTGATGTTCGCTTAACGATGCCAGGAAAATGTCACAATTGGCCCGCGTTTTCAGTGCGTGAACGGATGCACGAGCTGGGAGCCGAAGCTCTGCGGGAACGTCCGGTCGTCGATGCCGTACTGATCGGGGAGCTGGCCGGCCGGCATATAGAACGTGCCGAAAATGACGTCGAGGATCGGAAAGGTCGCGGCAAAGTTCTTCTCGCCGCCGCGTTCCGCCGCCGTGTGGTGCCAGCGGTGGAAGACCGGGCTCGCGATCACGTATTTGAACGGACCGAGCGTCCAATCGAGGTTGGCGTGGACAAACGCGGAATGGGCGGTCGTGAGCGGTCCGAGCACCAAGAACACGTTGGGCGAGATGCCGGCGAACAGCATGACCACGTCGGCGAGCACGCTGCCGAGAAACAGATTGAGCGGGTGGAAGCGCGCCGCGGAAATCCATTCCAGCTCTTCGGAGGAATGGTGCACGGCGTGATACTTCCAAAAAAACTTGCCGTGGAACCGGCGGTGGCTCCAATACATGATGAAGTCTTCGCCGATCAGAAAGATGACACCCTGCCAGAAAAGCGGAAGCGCGGCGAGCGGCCCGTGGCCGTTCTCATAGAAGGCGATCAAACCATCACCGGTCGTGATGTTGAAAATCAGCGCTGCAGCGGCGATGAGAAGCCCGATGCGCAGAAAGCGGGTGATCACCGGAATGAAGAACCAATAGCAAAGATCGGTCACCAGATCGCGCTTTTGCCACCACGGCTTGCCCGGATTGCATGCCCAGAACTGAGTGAGGATCGTGAACACGGCGGCCAATGCGATCGAGATCGGCACGTTTTTCATGAGCGTTTCGCCGACAGTGACGACGATTGAGGTAAGCTCTTGGTTCATGTCGGGCGCTACGTCCTGCCTTTGCTCAAGAAGCGAGAGCGTCTTTGAGCGGCGCCTGCGGCAATTGGCGGCGCGTCTATGGTTTGCAGATATAGTGGAAGCCCTAATGGGCGATGAACGACCCGCCGCTTGGCCATGCGTCGCTTGCAGATGCGCGCGGCGATTTTTCGCGGTATTTTTTTAGGTCGCGGATTGTATGTAAGGGAAACCACGCTTCGTCGTTTGAGCGGCGGACGGCGCATCGCGAGATCTTTTGTTTGTTGTTTGGCGTCGCATCGCTGAACGCAACGACGTTGAAGTGCCGGCAGTGGCTTAAGGATTCCTTTATCGATGAAACGCCGTATTAACTAAGGGCCGGGAGGGCGTCGTTAGTTTGCTTTTCATCGATTCATTTAACTGGGCCGCAATTTCTTCTGGCTAGCCTCGCGATCGATCCAAACGGTCCTGAAAACGCCGGTGGATCACGCCTCAGACAGCCACGTGTGGACCTAAGGAGCCAAATCATGAAGACCCTCGTTTCTCGTTTTGTGAAAGATCAGTCGGGCGCGACGGCCATTGAATACGGCCTCATCGCTGCAGGAATTTCGGTTGCGATCATCGCTGTGGTTCAGGGCCTTGGCTCGAACCTGAAGAATACCTTTGGCAGCGTCTCCAGCGCTCTGAAGTAAGCGGCGGTTTGGTCTTGTTTCGAGAGGGCTCCGGTCATCGGCCGGAGCCTTTTCGCTATCTGGGGTTCGCCGACCGCTTCACAACTTCTGCCTAATAAACTGTTCGGCAACCATGCTGACCGAAGCGATCGAGTTGACATTGTTTCCCGCCATGATGGCGTTTGCCGCATCGTGAAGCCATTAAAGGGCTAAGCGCGCCGACGCGTTCGTTGCAGCAAATGAATGACTGCGTAAACGATTATTTAAGCGCGCAACCGCTGCGGCTGGCACGAGAATGCCCGGTCTGGCGGGAAGGATAATTTACATTTTTAGAGCATTTTTCCGGCCATTCGGAACCGGTTCGGCCTGGCAGTTGCCAACCGCTGTGGAGTGGCGAGAGGAAGGGCATGTTTCGCAACCTGCCAAAATGCTTTCGGCGGCTGACGAAAGAAATCTTTCGATTTGCCGGCGCGGGACAGGGTGCAACGGCGGTCGAATTTGCCCTGATCCTTCCGCCCTTTCTGGCGTTGCTGATCGCTATCTTCGAAGTGACCATTTTCTTGTTCGCGCAGCAGGTCCTGCAGAATGCGGCGGTCGAAGCCGGTCGCCTGTTCATGACAGGCCAGGCGCAAGGCAGCGGCACGACGCAAACGCAATTCGCAAGTGACATCTGTCCAATGATCCAGGCGGTCTTCACTTGCGGCTCGCTGATGGTCAATGTGCAGAACTACTCGGATTTCGCCGCCGCCAACCCGTCACAACCGACCCTGACTTTCAACAGTAAGGGTCAGGTCACCAATACCTGGTCCTACGATACGGGCACTCCGGGCCAGGTCATGGTCGTGCAGCTGATCTACCAGTGGCCGATCGTCAAAGGGCCGTGGGGCTATGTGCTTCCCAATCTTGGCAACGGCTACGTTGAAATGATGGGCGTCAGCGCCTTTCGGGTGGAGCCCTATTGATCGTGCGGGGAACAGGCGGATTGCATCGGCAGTTCCTGGCATCGAAGCGCGGGGTCGCGGCGATCGAATTCGCCATCATCTTGCCGATCCTGGTCACCCTGTGCCTAGCGTCGGTCGACGCCGGTAGGGCGATCGCCATCTACGCGAAGGTGCGCGCCGCGACCTACGCGCTCGACGCCATCACCAATCAATATAGCACGATCCAGGCGACTGACATGTCGGCGATACTGGGAGCAACCTCCGTCGTGCTCGCGCCGTATTCAAGCTCGCCGGTCGTGGTCGTTATCTCGCAGATAAAAGTCACCTCCGCCACCAAAGCAACGGTCAATTGGAGCGCTACGCTCAACGGCACCGCTTTGACGCAGACTTCATCGGTGACCGTTCCGACGAACTTCGCCTCGTGCGCATCCTATCCGTGCTATCTGATATACGGCCAAGTCAGTTACACCTATACGCCTCTCTTCACTTATTTCATCAAAAGCGGGATCACGCTGTCAGACAGTCTGTACGTGACTCCGCGCAGCACCGAATGCATCCTGTACCCGCCGCAGAGTATCACCTCCTCGCCGTGCTGAAGTGGACTGCGCGTCGACAATGGCCCGCTGCACGCCGATGGCTGATTGCTATTGCGTAACGTGTGCGGTGCTGGCCGCCTGCTCGAACATCGTAACCAGCGCGCTTTGAATGTCCGCGGGCGTACTCGCCGTGTAGAAGAAGTTGGGTGACGCGCAACTCTGAAGGGCCGCCGGGATATTCGCGATATTGTTGTCGGCATATCCATCTTCATTATTGGCGAAGCTGGAATTGGGATCCACGATGGTTCCATAGGGAATGTAGAGAATGGCGATCGTGATCCCACGGTTTTGCATTGTCTGGCAATAATTGGTGCTCTGCTCGCTGTTCGGGGGGATGATGGTCGCGGAATTCGTATAGGGAACGGTCGCGTTGGCGGTCCAGTTTTGCGAAGACCAGTTGCCGCCCGACTGAGTTTGGTAGTTCTGCGAACCGTCGGTAACGATGAAGACATAAGGTAAGGCGTTCGACGAGCTCGACCCGGTCCCGACCGAAGTGATGAAGCTGTTCATGCTGGAGAGAGCGTTCTCGAAATGGGTGCCGCCGGAGCCGAGAGTCGTGTTGACGCCGTTATCCAACAGACTTGCCAGGTCGTTGGCAAAGTTGGTGATTGTGGTCCCGGTGAGACTGGACGTCAGGCCGACGGAGCAGGCATTGCTGGAACTGGCGCTGGCTGTACAGAGATTCTGGATGAACGGAAACAGTGCCACCTGGAATTGATCCGATATGCCGTCGGTGGTCTCGGTTGCGTTCGCTTGCGACAATAAAGCTGTGACCGCATAGCCGACTGCATCGGCGCGCAATTGGATGCAAGACGTCGTCCCGGCGGTAGAGCAGCTTGTAACCGGCGTATTGGTCCAATTTACACTGTTGCCGTTGGTTGAATTGGTTGTGCCGCTTGTAAAAGATGTCGGCGTCGTTCCCAAGCGCGAGATGGTATAGCCTTGGCAGTATCCGCCTGGGGATGGATTCGGTACGTAGCCACTGTAACTATGGCCTGCGGCCGGGATCGATCCCTGATTCGACTGGGAGCAAGCGCCTTGTGAGGTAAAATGGCATGAGAACTGGCAGCCGTTGGGATATTCGCCGAGATTGTCGGGATTGACGGCCAGGAGTCTACTCTGTTCCGCAGGTGTTGACGGGAAGCTCATGGATCCGGACACGTCGAGCATCAAGTAGAAATTGATGTAAGTCGGCAGTGCGTAGCCCGCCGACGATGTACCCGAGACCGCAAGAGTCTTGAATCCAAGGATTCCCATGAAGTATGTGGGCACATTGGCCGAAAAGGTTAATTGGGCGGTGAGCGCCTGGCCGGTCTTTGTCACAGTTGCCGATGACGTGAGGCCGGTATAACCGGTGTCCGCCGGCGCCGTGCTCAAGTTTGCATTGAAATAATTGATGGCGTCGGTCGAGCCGCCGGAGATGGCTCCGTTGCCGGTCATCTTTTTGGCGGCCGTGATCGCTGGCGAATTGATGGAGACTGTTGCCAAGGTCGCCGCGTCCGCGGCCGCCTGGAGCTTGGTCTTGATCGCCGAGGCTATCGAATAGTCGATGGCGCAGCCGACGGCGCTCAGCAGCGGAAGAGCGGTCAATGCGCAGATGACTGCCACGTTTCCGCGCTTGTTTGAAGCGAAGTTGGCGATCAGACTTCGCATGTCCCCGAAGCGGGCGCCGAACCGAGGTCCCTTTTTGATTGCGCGTTTCATCGAATGGATTCCTGCGTGTCGGTATTCGCTGCTACCGGAAATTTGGCGACATCAATCTTTCGCGTCTGCCGGACGTGCGCTGGACGAGTGAGCCCAAATGTCCTGCAAGATGCCGATCATCTGTACCGCCGATCCTGCCTGCATATGTTTGAAGATTGTTTAGTCGCCGCAACCGGGGTCGCGACCATTTTTCCGGGCCGGCCGGCGCTCTGATCCGGCGGCGGGGTTGGCCCGTGCGAAATAGGGCGTCAGCTGTATCGTCGTTTGCCCGGAAAACCGTCCATTTCATTGATTTGTTTAACAACTCGTGAAGACGCTTCTTCCGCGTTTTGTGAAGGATCATCCGGCGCCACCGCGAGTGAACACGGCCTCATCGTTGCGGGCATTCCGGTTGGGCATCTTCGCAGTCGTCCAGGGCTTCGGCTCGAACCTGAAGGCGGCCTTCAGCGGCGTTTCGACTGCCCTCAAGTCAGTCGCGCTTTGGTTTTGCTTCGAAAAGGCTCCGTCGCCGGCCGAAGCCTTTTCGCTATCGGTGTTCGCTAACCGCTTCACAACCTCTGTCGGATAAACCATTCGACGACCATGCTGACCGAAGCAATCACTTTGACGCTGTTTCCTGCCATGATGGCGTTCGCCGCATCGAGCGATTTGTTCACCATGACGATCGCCAATCGGATCTCACTGATCCTGATCGGCGGCTTCGGTTTGCTCGCGATTATGACCGGAATGAGCGCGACAGACGCGCTGTTGCACGTCGGCGCAGGTGCCTCAGTGCTGGTCGTTGCCTTCGCGTTGTTCAGTTTCGGCTGGATCGGGGGCGGCGACGCCAAGCTGGCGGCCGCCACGGCTCTCTGGTTCGGCTTCAACCATCTGTTCGATTATTTGATCTATTCTTCGATCTTGGGTGGCGCGTTGACGCTGCTGTTGATCCAGTTCCGCATGTTCCCGCTGCCGCATGTGCTCGCGGGGCGGGATTGGATCGAGCGCCTGCATCGCCGTGGTGGTGGAATTCCATACGGCATAGCACTCGCTGCAGCAGCACTGCTCGTCTATCCACATACCGAGTGGATGACAAAGCTCGGTATTTAGAGACTTGGGGACCACGGGTGCGGGCGTAACAGACGGTTAACACCGATTTGGAACTCCTCATCAACCATGCCTCGCGTTTGGCTGATGAAATCCGGTGGTGCGGCGCTTCGCGGCGCCATGGCGTCATTTGGGGTGTGAAGGGCAATGAAAGCCGCTCGTATTGTCGTACTCGGCATCGCCATTGCAGCCGGCGGGGTGGCCGCGTTGCTGGCGGGAAGAAGTCACGGGCCTGAAGCGCCTCAGCCGCAGGCGCCCGCGCCGGTGCTCGAAACGGTCGACGTGCTGGTTGCCAAGACCGATCTTGGCCGGGGCCAGGTGCTCGACCCATCGCAGATCGGTTGGCAGGCGTGGCCCACCGCCGCGGCCAATGGAAACTTCATTAGAAAGACAGCCCGTCCGGACGCCTTGAACCAATTCTCCGGTGCAATTGTGCGGGTTCCGGTCGCTGCGGGACAGCCGATCTATGACCCGATGGTGGTGTTCGGCAAAGGCTCAGGCTTCCTGGCCGCAGTACTGCCGAAGGGCATGCGCGCGGCGGCGATCGACATCGCGCCGGACAGCGACGCCGGCGGCTTCATTCTGCCCGAGGACCACGTCGACATTCTGCTGACGCGCCACGACAAAGCGGCCGAGAGGACTTCTGGCATCGAAAAAATCGTCACCGATACGATCCTCGAAAACGTGCGGGTGCTCGCGGTGGACCAGGCGGTCCAGGAGAAAGACGGCCAGAAAGTCATCGTCGGCAAGACTGCGACCGTTGAGCTCACTCCGGAACAGGCGGAAACGCTGGCGAGCGCGCATCAACTCGGCTCGCTGTCGCTTTCGCTACGCAGCCTGGTCGATTCGCCATCGTCTAATGTCGCAAGCGGCGAACGCAGGTATGGGGGCACGCCGATCAATACGATCCGCTACGGCGTCACACAGTGAAGCTCATGGAGGTGTGCGCCATGGCGAGAAGGACAGCGATCCGCCCGTCTGCTCTTATGGGTCTGATCGTGCCGTGGTTCTTTCACGCGAGCAGCGTGCCGCCGCAGAATATCGCTGCGCGCCGCTATCGGTGCGAGCGCCGCGCCGCAAAATGTCCGGCCGACGGCAGGCCGGATCAGCGAAGTCAGACAATAATACCGACACATAAAGTGCGCAGACATGGCCAGGCAAAGTAATCAAGCAACTGTAGAAGAGCTCGCTGCCGACCGCGTCGTCGGTCCAGACAAGCAAATCGCTCCGGCGCCGCGCGTCTCCGTCCAGGCGTTTTGCGAGACAGTAGAAGCCGCCGCCGCCATCCAGGCGGCCGGCGAGGATCGGCGTTTGGCCAAGGCGCATCTGCACATCCAGATGGGCGGCCTTCCCGCCGCGGTCGAAGCTTATCAGACTTCGCCGACGCCGAACGTTGTCATGTTGGAAGCGGGAAGCCGCGGTGAGGATATTCTATCCGGCCTCGACAAGCTTGCGCAGGTTTGCGATGCCGGCACGCGGGTGATCGTCATCGGCCGCACTAACGACGTCGTGCTCTATCGCGAAATCACCCGCCGGGGCGTCAGCGAATATTTGATCGCCCCGGTGAGTCCGCTGGGAGTCGTCCGTGCCATATGCGAACTTTTTTCGGCGCCCGACGCCAAGCCGGTCGGCCGCATCATCGCGGTGGTGGGCGCCAAGGGCGGCGTTGGCGCGTCCACGATCGCGCACAACGTGGCCTTCAGCATCGCGCACGACCTGAAGCTCGACGCCGTCGTCAGCGATCTCGATCTGGCATTCGGCACGGCGGGTCTCGACTTCAACCAGGATCCGGCGCAGGGCATCGCCGAGGCGGTGTTCTCGCCCGACCGCGTCGACAATGCCTTCGTCGACCGGCTGTTGTCGAAGTGCACCGATCACCTGAGCCTGCTGGCGGCGCCCGCGACGCTCGATCGCGTCTACGATTTCGGCGCCGACGCCTTCGAGGCCATCTTCGATTCGCTGCGCGCCACCGTGCCGTGCTCCGTGCTCGACGTGCCGCACCAATGGACCGGCTGGTCCAAACAGACGCTGATCGGCGCGGACGACATCCTGATCGTCGCCACGCCCGATTTGGCGAACCTGCGCAACGCCAAGAACATCTATGATTTTCTGAAAGCCTCGCGGCCCAACGATCGCCGGCCGTTCTATTGCCTCAACCAAGTCGGCGTTCCCAAGCGACCGGAGATCAAGGCCGGCGACTTCGCCAAGGCGCTCGAAGATGATCCGGTAGCGACCATTCCGTTCGAGCCGAAGGTGTTTGGTGCGGCGGCCAACAACGGACAGATGATCGCCGAGCTTTCCAAAAATCACCGCGCCGCGGAAGTATTTCGCGATCTGGCTCTGCTTCTGACCGGGCGCCCAGAGTCAAAGAAGGCACGCTCCGGCCTGTTGTCGCCGCTGATCGAGAAGCTTATGCGATAGCGCAGCAAAGGTTGGAGTCAGTCTTGTTTGGTAAACGTTCCACTAACGACAGCCCAACGCTCGAACAGCGGCAACCGCCGTCCGCGCAGCTTGCGCCTGCGCCGGCTCCTAGCGCCAAGCCGCCGCAGCAGACGACAGTTTCGGCCTCCGAGCCCGGACGTACGCCGTTTCCGTCCGCCGGGCTTGGTGCGCCCCTCGTCGGCGCGCCGACGAGCAAGCCCAATGTTGGCGGACAGAAGCCGCCGCCGCCGCACATTCCGACCGCGATCGACTCGCGCCGCTCGGAATCCTACTACGAGGTCAAGGGAACGATTTTCGGCGCGTTGATCGAGGCGATCGATCTGGCGCAGCTGGCCAAGCTCGACGCCGATTCCGCGCGCGAGGAAATTCGCGACATCGTCAACGAAATCATCGCGATCAAGAACATCGTGATGTCGATCGCCGAGCAGGAAGATCTGCTCGACGATATCTGTAACGACGTGCTCGGCTACGGGCCGCTGGAGCCGTTGCTCGCTCGCGACGAGATCTCCGACATCATGGTGAGCGGCTCGGGCACGGTCTACATCGAAGTCGCGGGCAAGATTCAGAAAACCGGCATCCGCTTTCGCGACAATCAGCAATTGCTCAACATCTGTCAGCGCATCGTCAGCCAGGTCGGCCGCCGCGTCGACGAGTCCTCGCCAATCTGCGACGCGCGCCTGCCGGACGGCTCGCGCGTCAATGCCATCGTGCCGCCGCTGGCGATCGACGGGCCGGCGCTCACCATCCGCAAGTTCAAGAAGGACAAGCTGACGCTCGAACAGCTGGTCAAGTTCGGCTCGATTTCGCCGGAAGGCGCGGAAATTCTCAAGGTCATCGGCCGCTGTCGCGTGAATACGCTGATCTCCGGGGGAACCGGCTCGGGCAAGACGACGCTGCTCAACTGCCTCACCCGTTACATCGATGACGATGAGCGCATTGTCACCTGCGAGGACGCCGCCGAGCTGCAATTGCAGCAACCGCACGTGGTGCGGCTGGAAACGCGGCCGCCGAACCTCGAAGGCGAGGGCCAGATCACCATGCGCGACCTGGTGCGCAACTGCCTGCGCATGCGGCCGGAACGTATCATCGTCGGCGAGGTCCGCGGCCCGGAAGCCTTCGATCTATTGCAGGCGATGAACACCGGCCACGACGGGTCGATGGGCACGCTGCACGCCAACATGCCGCGCGAGGCGCTCTCGCGCATCGAGTCGATGATCACCATGGGCGGTTACTCGCTGCCGTCGCGCACGATCCGCGAGATGATCTGCGGCTCAATCGATGTCGTCGTCCAGGCGGCGCGGTTGCGCGACGGTTCGCGCCGCATCACCCACATCACCGAGGTGATGGGCATGGAAGGCGACGTCATCATCACCCAGGATATTTTCGTCTACTCCATGGTTGGCGAGGACGCCAACGGCAACATCATAGGGCAGCACAAGTCGACCGGTATCGGCCGTCCGCGATTCTGGGAGCGCGCGCGCTATTACGGCGAAGAGGCGCACCTTGCCGCTGCACTCGACGCAGCGGATGCCGTCGACGCGGTCCGCAATTAGGGCGCAGAGTCGTTATGCAGACTTACGCAGTCTTTTTTCTGGTCTCGATCGCGATCGGCGCGGTCGCGTACGTCTTCCTTTATCCGATCCTGTCCGGAGAGCGGAAGGCGGAACGGCGCGTGGCGGCCGCGGCGCGTTCGGAGCCGGTTGCGCGGCCGACGCGGAATGCGCAAAAATCGCGGCGCGAACAAGTCGAAGGGTCACTCAAGGATCTGGAGGAACGGCAAAGGAAGGCTAAACGCCCGCCGCTTTCGGTGCGCATTTCGCAAGCCGGGCTGAGCTGGTCGAAGCGCACCTTCATCATGGTCTCGATCGGGTTTGGCGTATTTGCCTTCCTGGCCGCAATGCTACTGACCGGCGAGTTGTTCGCGGCGCTCGCTTTCGGCTTCGCGGCTGGATTCGGTTTACCCGTTTGGCTCTTGAAGTTTCTCAAGAAGCGGCGGGAGACGCGTTTTCTCGAAGGCTTGCCCGATGCGGTCGACGTGATCGTCCGCGGCATCAAGGCGGGCCTGCCGCTGCTCGACAGTCTTAAGATGATCGCCGCCGAAGCGCAGGAACCCATGCGCAGTGAATTCCGCGGCATTATCGAGACGCAGACAATCGGCATGCCGCTCGGTGAAGCTTGCCTCAAGCTCTATGAGCGCATTCCGGTCGCCGAAGCGAATTTCTTCGGCATCGTCGTTGCCATCCAGCAGCGCGCGGGCGGCAATCTGTCGGAGGCGCTCGGCAACCTCTCCAACGTCCTGCGCGATCGCAAGAAGATGAAGTCGAAGATCAAGGCGATGTCGATGGAGGCAAAGGCTTCGGCGGCAATTATCGGCGCGTTGCCCGTCATTGTCATGACGTTGGTCTGGCTGACGAGCCCGGACTATATCGAGCTCTTGTGGACTGACTCGCTCGGCCGCGTGATGCTCGCCTGCTCTGCCATTTGGATGTTCATCGGCATCATGGTGATGCGCAAGATGATCAACTTCGACTTCTAAGGCGCCGCGTTATGGGTTCCCTGATCGAGCAGTTTCTCGACCCCAAGATTATCACCATGCTGTGCGCCGCCATCGCCGCCGGCGCGACGGTGATCACGCTGGCCATGCCGCTCCTGGCGCCCGATACGCTGAACAAGCGCATGAAGGCGGTCGCGCTGGAGCGCGAGAAGATCCGCCAGCGCGAACGCGAGCGCATGGCGCAAGGCAACAAGGTTTCGCTGCGGCAATCGCCGCGAGCGTACATGAAGACGATCGTCGACAATCTCGATTTGAACAAATGGCTCGGCCAGGACGAAGCCCGCACCATGCTCATGCAAGCGGGCTACCGCGGGCATGCGCCCTACGTCACCTATTTGTTCTGCCGCATGGCGATGCCGATCATCGCGCTGCTTGTTGCGGCGTTCTATATCTTCATCGTGCTCGATCTCGATTATCCGACGCTGATGAAGGTGGCGATGTGCATCGGCGCCTCTTATTTCGGCGTCTACAGCCCAAATCTGTTCCTCAAAAACAAGATCACGCGGCGCCAGGTTTCAATCAAGCGCGCGTTTCCCGACGCGCTCGATCTGCTTTTGATCTGCATCGAATCCGGCATGTCGGTCGAGGCGGCTTTCCGCAAGGTCAGCGAGGAGCTTGGATCGCAGTCGGTCGCGCTCGCGGAGGAGTTCACGCTGACCACGGCCGAATTGTCCTATCTGCCCGATCGCCGCCAGGCCTACGAGAACCTGGCGCAGCGCACCGGCCTCGAGGGCGTCAAGGCGGTTTGCCTCGCGTTGCAGCAGGCGGAACGCTACGGCACGCCGCTCGGCACCACCATGCGGGTGTTGGCGCAGGAAAATCGTGACATGCGCATGTCCGAAGCCGAGAAGAAGGCCGCCGGTCTGCCGCCGAAGCTCACGGTGCCGATGATCGTATTTTTCCTGCCCGTGCTGTTTGTCGTTATTCTCGGCCCGGCCGCGATCCGCGTGATGGCGCTGCAATAGCAGCGGACGGCGAGCAAGAAGCCTCGTTCAGGCCTGCTCGCTATTCGCAACTCGCCGCTCCCCCGAACGGCCGGCGAAACCCGATACGGATCGGCTACCTACCGGCAGCATGCGGCCGATAAAATTGCATATCGCATGTGTCATCTGTTCTATTGGAAGAAAAATCGCCGAAGCCAACAGACTGACGGCGATGGACAGGGCGGAGATGATCGAAATGGAAAGCCAATTAAGGCCACCATGCATATTGGCGAACACTATAGCGCCGGACATGAAGGAGATCAGAACTGAGTATTGCACCAGATACAGGGGAAACGAGATCTTTCCCAAAAACCTGGAGATGCTGGAACGGAAAAACTTCGTCACTGCAAGATTGCAATGAACGAAGAACACTATGACTGCCGAAGCCATGACATATTGAGACGACGATTGCATGAATGG
>JBAUYV010000123.1:0-4429 GCA_049584975.1 Xanthobacteraceae bacterium
CGTGTGGGTCGGCGGCGGCCCCGCGGTCGAAGAAGCGTTCGATGCTGCAAACATTCCGAGCTACGCCACGGAAGCGGACGCGGTTGGCGGCTTCATGCATCTGGTGCGCTACGGTCAATCGCGCGAACTGCTGATGGCGACGCCGCCCAGTATGCCGCAGGATTTTGCTCCGGACCCGGAGGCCGTGCGGCCGGTCATCGAGGGCGCGTTGCGCGAAAAGCGCAGCTGGCTCGATCCGGTGGAGCTGACGCGGGTCTTTTCGGCCTACGCAATTCCGATCACGCCCGCCACGCTCGCCCGCGACGCGGATGAAGCCGTTGCGGCCGCAAAGCCCTTCCTTACCGCGGGCACTCCGGTCGTCCTCAAGATCCAATCTGCCGACATCGTCCATAAATCGGAAGTCGGCGGGGTGCGGCTCGGCCTCGGCAATGAGCGCGCGGTGCGCGAGGCCGCAGCCGACATTTTGCGCCAGGCGCGCGCGGCCAAGCCCGATGCGCGTATCAGTGGCGTCACTGTCTTCCCGATGATCGTTCGGCCGAAGGCGCGCGAGCTTATCGCCGGCATCGCCGATGACCCCACGTTCGGTCCCATCATCGTTTTCGGCCAAGGCGGAACGGCCGTGGAAGTGATCAGCGACAAGGCGCTGGCGCTGCCGCCACTCGATCTCGCCCTTGCGCGCGAGCTGATCGCGCGCACGCGGGTCTGCCGCATTCTTAAGGCTTACCGCAATGTGCCTGCGGCCGACGAGCGCGCTATCGAGCTTTTATTGGTGAAGCTGGCGCAGCTCGCGGCCGATTTTCCGGAAATTCGCGAGATCGACCTCAACCCGGTTCTCGCCGACGAGACCGGCGTCATTGCCGTTGACGCGCGTGTCTCGATCGCGCCGGTCGCAAAGCTTCGGCATGCGCCGCCTGGACACCCGCGCTTCGCCATAAGGCCGTATCCGAAGGAGTGGGAGCGGCACCTGAAGCTCCCTGACGGCACGGCGGTTCTGGTTCGCCCGGTGCGCCCCGAAGACGAACCGCTCTATCACCGGTTCTTTGCCGGCGTGACGCAGCAGGACCTGCGGCTGCGTTTCTTCGCACCGCTCAAAGAGTTCAGCCATCCGTTCATCGCGCGCCTCACGCAGATCGACTACGCGCGCGCCATGGCGTTCATCGCCATCGATGTGGCGAGTGGAGAGTTGCTCGGAGTCGTGCGTCTGCACGCGAACGCGGACTACGACAAGGGCGAATACGCCATCCTCGTGCGTTCCGATCTGAAAGGGCACGGCCTTGGCTACATGCTGATGCAGTTGTTGATTGAATATGCCCGTGCTGAAGGCATCCGCACCATTGAAGGTCAGATCCTGCAGGAAAACACGGCGATGCTGAACATGTGCCGGGAATTGGGTTTCAGCATCGCCCATGATCCCGAGGACCCGGCGGTCTGCCTAGCGAAGCTGTCGGTTTAGACGATTTTTGCGCCTCCGGCGAAAGGAGAGGGCGCATCTTAGGCCTTGCCGGCGGCCTCGCGTACATCGTCCTCCGATGAGGCGAACGCCATGCCGGACATGGGTTCGACCCACACCAAATGATCGTGCACCTTCTTAACGCCGGGAACATTCTCGACGGCGACGATGCAACCTTGGCGCTCGCGCTCGTCCATAATCGTTCCCCAGATCTCGGCGACGCCGTCTTTGACCACGACGTTGATGCCGAACGCCCAGTGCAGTTTGGCAAGCGCCGCCAAAATGCGCTCGCGGATCGCCGCATCGTCGGTGGTGGCCGGCGGCGTCTCGCGAGCGAGGCTCGCGAGCGCATGCAAGAGATTGGCGCGGCTGATAATGCCGACCATGCGCCCGTCGCGCATGACCGGAAGCCGCTTGATGCGACGGCGCTCCATCAATTTGACGACGGTTTCCAGCGGGTCGTTCTCGCCGACGGTGAGAGGGTCGGCCGTCATGACTTCGGCAACTTTCCTGCCGGACTGGTGCACGTATTCGCTGGCGAGGCGGCCAGGACCGACCAGGAATTCGAGCCATTTCGGGCGCCGCCGCGAGGTCCCAAGCTCGCCTCGGCGGAGAAAATCTCCTTCGGTGACGACGCCCACGAGCGCACCGTTTGCATCGACGACAGGCAACCCGCTGATCCGGTTTTGCAGCATCAATCGAGCGGCTATTAGAATCGACTCGTCAGCCTTCACGGAAATGACGTTTGGCGTCATGACATCGCGAACTTGCATGGTCCTTCTCCCGCGCTGCCCCCGGAGAGCCATAGCCTAGCCGTTCAACCGGTTCAGCGCCGAACGATTGCGCAATACGATTCGCCGTGAGGACGGCACTTCGATTGTTGCGGCGGATTCCAGAGACGTAAGGGTCCGCGAAACCGTCTCAATCGTCAAGCCGAGGTAATCGGCGATATCCTGGCGCGACATGGGAAGGTCGATCGTATTCCCGGCCGGCGCGCGCTCTGTCATTTCCAGCAGGAAACTGGCAACGCGCTCCTGCGCGCTCTTGATCAGCAGCAGGATTCGCCCCTGTGCGCGCCGCAGCTCGTGCGCGGTGAGTATGTAGAGCTCGCGTGCGACTGTGGGGCTGCGCGCCGCCAGCGCGGCTAACACACTACGCTTGACAATCAGCACCTTGGTGTCAGTGACCGCTTCCGCGGCCAGTGTGTGCTCGTCACCGGACTCTAGTCCGAACACGTCGCCTGGCAGATAGAACCCACCGATCTGACGGCGGCCGTCGTTGAGAATCTTGTAGGTGCGAACGACGCCACTCACAAGCTTGTAAAGGTACTCGGCGGGGTCACCTTCGCCAAAAATCTCTGTGTTTCGCGCATACGGCATCATCGCGCCCATCAGCCGCATCTGATGCTCGAACGAATCGGCTTCAATCGAGTCATTAAAGGCTTGGTGAGACAGGGGCGACATGGGCCGGGGCGACATGGGCCGGGGCGACATGGGCCGGGGCGACACAGGCTGGACATTACGCGCCGGCTGATGGGAGATATTGCTGCGGATTGCGGTCTGCGTGAGCATGGCTCTTTCCCTCCGGGAGCTTGTAACCGGATTGGTAAATCGCGGGCGGTGGATGCAAAATTCAGATAATGTCCCTAAGGGATACCCCTTAGTTGGCGCTGGCTTGGCTGCATGGTCGGTTGGGTGGGTCCGGCGCCTTCGATGACCGGCAGGGCCATCCGGCAAGGACATGGCGGAAAGTACTGCAAATTCAGTCGCATCGGGTTGGCTCAAGCCGGGAGCGCCGAGCCTCAAGCGCCTTGCCGCCGAATACGGCTGGACCGCGCTTGCGGTCGCCATAGCGGCGGCGCTTCTCCTTGCGGTCGGCCCGATCCTCGGGCCGCAGGTCGGCTACATGTTTTTCGTTCCTGCGATCCTGATCGGATCGGCTGTTGGTGGATGGGGACCCGGGGTTTTCGCGACCGTCCTTGGTCTTGTGATCGGCTTGTTCTTCGTCGCCGAAGCTGGCGTGTTTTCCGCGGCAAGCGCGATCAATGCTTTCGCATTCGCCTTGGTCGGCGCCGGCGCCTCGTGGCGCGGCGAGTTGCTGCACCGCGCGCGCCTGTCGGCGGTGGCGAATGCCGAAGCGGCGCAGGCGCGCGAGGCTCATCTAAAATCGATTCTCGATACCGTGCCTGATGCCATGATCGTCATCGACGGACACGGCCTCATTCAATCGTTCAGCGCGGCGGCCGAGCGGCTGTTCGGGTACGGCGCCGGCGAGATCGCGGGAAAGAACGTCAAGCTGTTGATGCCGTCGCCCTATCGGGAGGAGCACGACTCCTATCTCGGCCGCTATCTGCGCACCGGCGAACAGCGAATCATCGGCATCGGCCGCGTGGTGGTCGGACAGCACAAGGACGGCTCGACCTTTCCCATGGAGCTTTCGGTTGGTGAGAGCCGGACGAGCCATGAGCGCTTCTTCACCGGCTTCATTCGCGATCTCACCGAGCGTCAACAGACCGAGGCACGGCTGCAGGAACTGCAAACCGAGCTGGTCCACGTTTCGCGATTGACCGCCATGGGTGAGATGGCGTCGGCCCTGGCGCACGAATTGAACCAGCCGCTCTCCGCTATCGCCAATTACATGAAGGGATCGCGGCGGCTTCTGGAGAACAGCGCCGACGAGCAGATCGGCCAGGTGCGCGACGCCATGGACAAGGCGGCGGAGCAGGCGCTTCGTGCCGGCCAGATCATTCGCCGGCTGCGCGACTTCGTCGCCCGCGGCGAAAGCGAACGCCGGGTCGAGGACGTGAAGAAGTTGGTCGAAGAGGCAAGTGCGCTGGCGCTGGTCGGCGCCAAGGACAGGGGCGTGCGGGTGCGCTTCGAGTTTGACCCGCGCGTCGAATTCGTGCTCGCCGACAAGGTGCAGATTCAGCAGGTGCTACTCAATCTGATGCGCAATGCCATCGAAGCGATGGAGGAAGCG
>JBAUYV010000124.1:0-9731 GCA_049584975.1 Xanthobacteraceae bacterium
GTGCCGCCCTCGCCGGCGCCCTTCACGCCGAGCGGGTTGAGCGGATTGACGGTCTCGATGTGGGTGATGTTGCAGATCGGCACGTCGGTCGCCATGGGCATCATGTAATCGGCGAACGAAGTGGTGAGCGGTTGCGCGTTGTCGTCGTATTGCATCCACTCGAGCAACGCGTTGCCGATGCCGTGAGCAACGCCCCCTTGCACCTGGCCGTCGACGATGAGCGGATTGATGATGCGCCCGGCGTCGTGGGCGACGGTGTATTTGAGGATCTTCACGCCGCCGGTCATGGCGTCGACCTGGACTTCGACGACGTGCGTGCCGGAGCAATACGCTGCCTGGGTCGGCGTGTAATAGGCGGTGTGTTCGATGCCGGCGGCCTGGCCGGCGGGAAAGCAAACGCCCGGTATGCCTTGCGCCAGCCGCGCCAGTTCGCCAAACGAGATCGATGGCTTGTTGCCGCGCTGCGCGATGGCCTTGCCGTCTTCGAGATCAAAGTCACTCTCGGGCAGGCCAAGCGTGCGCGCCGCAAGTGCGATGATTTGCGCGCGCACGGCCTGGCCGGCGATGAGCGCCGAGGAGCCGGCGTTGACGGCTTGGCGGCTCGCGAAGGCGCCCACGCCCTGGGAAATCGCGCCGGTGTCGCCAATCGTCATTACGATATCGTCGAGGCGGCAGCCGACCTGTTCGGCGATGATCTGCGATAGCGTCGTTCGCGTGCCCTGGCCCTGGTTGGTGGCGCCGGTCGCGACCGCGACTTTGCCGTTCGGCAGCACCCGCACGGTCACGCCCTCGAACGGACCAATCCCGGTGCCTTCCACGTAGTTGGCGAGCCCGATGCCGATAAAGTGGCCCTGGTCGAGCGCCGCTTTCTGCCGCTCGCGGAAGCCGTCGTATGCGGCGATCGCAAGCGCCCTCTCCTGTCCGTGCGGATAGTCGCCGCTGTCGTAAACGAGCGGCTTGCCGTCGCGGAAGATGAGGCCGACCTCGTAAGGCATTTGCTCGGGCCGGATCAGATTGCGGCGGCGTACCTCGGCGCGGTCGAGTTTCAGTTCGCGGGCGACCCGGTCCATGAGCCGCTCCATGGCGAAAACCGCCTGCGGCCGGCCGGCACCGCGCACCGGCGTGGTTGGCACCTTGTTGGTGAACACGACCTGCGTTTCGAGATCGTAGGCCGGTATCACGTAGGGCCCGGGCACGGTCGAGGCCGCAATGTAGGGCATGACGATGCCCCAGGGCACGAACGCGCCGCTGTCGTGCACCATGCGGCCGCGAATGCCGAGAACTTTTCCCTCGGCGTCGACCGCGATCGCCATCTTCCAGTATTGATCGCGCTCCTGCGTCGCCGAAAGAAAATGCTCGCGCCGGTCTTCAATCCATTTCACCGGCCGGCCGAGTATGAGCGCCGCCGCCGGTATCACGGCTTCTTCCGGATAAAAAATTGCTTTCGGCCCAAAGCCGCCGCCGACATCGGGCGCGATCATGCGGATCGATTGCAGATCGCGAGCAAGCAGGTCGGCCAACGTGCGGCGGCCGATATGCGGCGTCTGCGTTCCCGACCAAACGGTGAGAAGGTCGGATACCGGCTCATGGTGCGCGAGCACCGCGCGCGTCTCCATCGCCATGCCGCCGCCGCGATGCTGCCAGAGCTCTTCGTTGAAGACGTGCGCGGCGCCCGCGAAGGCGCTTTCGATGTCGCCGTAGTGCAAGCGAAACGTCGAGGCGATATTCGAGCTGAGATCGCTGTGCGCGCGCGGCGCGTTCTCGGCGGCAGCGGCGCGGCAGTCCGCGGCCGCCGGCAACACCTCGTATTGCGGGATCAGCGCCGCCGCCGCGTCCTCGGCCAAGTAGCGCGTGTCGGCAATCACGACCGCGACTGGCTGGCCGACGTAACATACCTCGTCGCGCGCCAGCGCCCGCTGGGTCCGCGCGACAAGCGCCGGATTGGGCAGCAGCAGCGGCAGCGGATCGTGGCGCATCGGCTCCGGCAGATCGTCCGCGGTGATGACCGCGTGGACGCCGGGCATGGCCAGCGTCGCCTTAGTGTCGAAGCCGCGAAGCTTGGCGTGGGCGTGCGGCGAGCGGACGAAACAGGCATGCAGCGTGCCGGGCAATTTCACGTCGTCGACGAAACGGCCGCGGCCGGCAAGGAGCGCCGGGTCCTCGAGTCGCGTCACGCGCGCGCCGAAATGTTTCGCGCCCATCGTTAGCTCCCCGTTGCGGCAGCGGCGCCGCGCAGGCGCTGCGCCGCGTCCAGCGCCGCCTTGACGATGCCGGCATAACCCGTACAGCGGCACAGATTGCCGGTGAGCGCCTCGCGCACGTCCTGCTCGCTCGGTTCGGGTTTTTCCCGCAACAGTTCGGTCAGTGTGATGAGCATGCCCGGCGTGCAGAAGCCACATTGCAGGCCGTGATTGTCAATAAAGGCTTGCTGCAGAACCGACAGCTTGCCGTCGGGCGCAAGGCCCTCGACCGTCGTCACTTCGCAGTTGTTCGCCTGCACCGCAAACATCAGGCACGAGCGCGCCGAGAGGCCGTCAACCAGCACCGTGCAGGCGCCGCATACGCCGTGCTCGCAGCCCAGATGCGTGCCGGTAAGGTTGAGTTCGTGCCGCAGGAAATCGGCAAGGGTCAGTCGCGCATCGACCACGCGTGCGTAGGATTTGCCGTTGACCGTGACCCGCGTCGGCTGTTTGCTCATCGGCGGGCTCTACGCTTGCACGCCGGCCCGGCGCGCGGCGTCGTTGAGTGCGCGCAAACTCAAGACTTGCGCGAGATGACGGCGATACTCGCCGCTGGCGTGGATATCTGAAATCGGTTCGATCAGCCAAGCGCTGACCGCCGCGGTGCGGATCGCGCTGGCGTCGAGCCGTTGTCCGGTCAACCGCGTTTCGGCGGCGTCAACGCGCAGCGGTAAAGCGCTGACCCCGAACAAAGTCAGCGCCACCTTGCGCACGACATTATCGGTCCCTACATCGAGCAGCGCGGCGGCGCCGGCGAGCGCGAAATCGCCGTGGCGGCGGGCAAATTCGTGGAAGCCGTGGCCGTGGCTCGCAGGCCAAATCGGCAGGTCGACCGCCGCGATCATTTCGTCGGACTGCAGCGCGGTCGACATGAATCCCGTGGTGAAATCGCGATAGCCGACTTGACGCATGCCGCGCACGCTCGCCACATGGATCGTCGCATCGTAGGCGGCGCAGATCGCGGGCAACTCTGCGGCCGGATCGGCGTGCGCGAGGCTGCCTCCGATGGTGCCCCGGTTGCGTGTTTGCCGATGCCCCACATGTTGGAGCGCCTCGCTCATCAAGGGGCAATGTTTGGCGATGTCGGCGGAGAATTCGAGGTCGCGCTGACGCGTCATGGCGCCTATGCGCAGGTGGCCGTCGGCAACCACAATACCGCGCAGCTCCTGGAGTCCGCCAAGATCGATGAGATGATCGGCGATCACGTAGCGGAAGTTCATCATCGGCACGAGCGATTGCCCGCCGGCCAGAATCTTGGCGTTCGGCAGCTTGGCCAGCAGCTCGGCGGCCTCCTTGAGTTGCCGCGGCGCGTGATAATCGAAAGGAGCGGGTTTCATAGTTCAGGACGCGACCTAGTGCGCAGGCAAACTAGATCGCGCCCCGTTGCTGCACAATGGCGGCGTCGCCACGCCTCTCCCCGCGCGGCGGAAAGAGGTAAAGAAGATTTACGCCGTCTTGATCCCCAGATCCGCCATTTCCTTGGCGTAGGCGGCGTCCATGCGCGGCGCGACGCCGCGCTTGGCGAGCTCGGTCGCGAACAGGCGGCGGACCTCCGGCTTCTCGTCGATATAATCGACCTGGTCGCCGCCGATGCGGCGGCTGATCCACGCCTTGGGCACGCCTTGGGCATTGCGGATGGCGACGCCCTCGTGTTTGAAGGCGAGATAACGCGCCGGCGTTGCGCCACCGTTGAAATGCTGGTGGAACCACATGTTGGGCGGCACGATCAGGGTGCCGACCTCCCAATCGTAGCGCTGCGGCTCCTCGCCTTCCGGCCACATCAGCGAGAATCCTTCACCCGACAGCACGATGACGTGAGCGCCCGGCCCGTGCGCGTGCGCCTTCTTGTAGGTGCCGATGGGGAACTGAGAGATGTGACTGTTCATCGAGCCCTTGGCGAGATTGAAGCGGATGTGGCCGCCGCCGGCGCCACGCTCCGCCGCGGTGAACAACGGAATGTTGACCGCGTCGGGCACGAAATTGGTAGTCAGCAGGAAGCCCTTCTGGTCGCCCTTGGAGCTGAAATAGTCCGGCTCGCCGGAGAAACGATCCTTGAAGTCGTATTTGGTGTTAAAGACGAAGTCGGCATCCTCATAGAGATTGATCACCGGCGGCGCGTTGGTCACCGCAACGTAACGCACCGGCTCCCGGCCGGAGCCATTGAAGTGCTGGTGGTGGCAGTTGAGCGGAATGGCGAACAAGGCGCCTTCCTTCCACTCGAAGGTGATGCGCGCGCCGGCGTCGTTCCAGACCGTTGTCGAGCCGCGGCCGCTCAGCACCAGGATCATTTCCTCGTAGAGCTGCCGATGAGGGTTGAGGCTTTTGCCCGGCGGAATCTCCATCACGTGGCAGTCGTTGGAGGTGCGTGAGGCGTCGTGATTGAGAAAGACGGCGTTGCCGCCGCGGCGGGCCCACGGCTTGAGCTCGACGGTGCGAAGATTGCGAACATAGATGGACGGAAGGATATCGAGGCCTTCGGCCTTTACCCAACGGGTATACGGCGTTTCCTTCTCGGTCTTGAATTTGTTGGCAAGGTCTTCGGAAACGACGGCGTTCTTGGCCATTTGGCTCTCCATTTCAACTCGTTCGTCTGCGCATGGTCCTATTGGTCACCCGACCTCCGTGGACCATGCGTTAAGCCGCAACGCGGGGTGCACCGGCTTCGGCAATTGCCACGCATTTTTCCGCCCGCATGCGCACGTGAATAGGGTCGCCGGCGGGCGTGCGCAAGGAGGGGTGAACCCGGGCAAGCAGCACAGCTTCGCCCACTTTGACCTGGAAATCCAGGTAATCGCCGAGAAACACTTTGGCATCCACGACGCCGCGGTAGAGGTTGTCGTCTTCCTCGCGCACGGGGGCGCTTTCCGAAAGCTCGACGTCCTCGGGGCGCACCGACACGACCACCGGGGCGCCTTGCGCGAGGGTTTCCACGCACTGCACGTTGAGTTCGCCGATCGGCGTCGCCACCCGGCAGCGGCCGTTGCCGGCGGCGGCCGAGAGCATGGTGCCGTCGATGAAGTTCGTGTTGCCGACGAAATCGGCGACGAACTTGTTGCGCGGCCGTTCGTAGATGTCGCGTGGCGAACCGATCTGGACGATGCGGCCCTCGTTCATGACGGCGATTTCGTGAGAGAGCGCCAGCGCCTCGCTCTGGTCATGGGTCACGTAGATCGTGGTGAGCCCGAGATCGCGCTGCATGCGCTTGAGCTCGAACCGCATCTTTTCGCGCAACTTGGCATCCAGATTGGACAGCGGCTCGTCGAGCAGGAGCAGTTGCGGCTCCATGACCAGCGCACGCGCAAGCGCAAGGCGCTGTTGCTGGCCACCCGATAGCTTCGTGGCGTCGCGATCGGCCAGCGCGGCGAGCTGTACCACCGACAGAACGCGCATGACTTTTTCCTGGATCTCCCGCTGCGATGGCCGCGGTCGGCGCACTTCCAGCGGAAAGGCCACGTTCTTGAACACGTTCATGTGCGGCCAAATCGCATAGGACTGAAACACCATGCCGAAGTTGCGCTTGTTGGGCGCGACGAAGACACCCTTGGCGGACGAGAACACGACGCGTCCGTTAAGTTCGATCTCGCCGCGCTGCGGGCGCTCGAGTCCGGCGATGGAGCGCAGCGTCGTGGTCTTGCCACAGCCGCTCGGCCCGAGCAGCGTGAACAGCTCGCCATCCGGCACGTCGAACGACACGTCCTGTGCGGCTTTGACGGTATGACCGTCGGCGCCTGCATATTCCGTGTGCAATGACCTGACGCTGAGCACGCCATTCTCCCTCTACGCCGTTGCCGAGCCGCACTTCCGGCTCGCGCCGCGGGCGTCTGCTCCGCGAATCAGGCCGGGGCGTAGGCGGCTAGCGCCTCACGCAGGATTTCGCGCGACGGCTCGGAGCCGTCGACCAGGCGCATCACGCGCCGCTTGATCTTCCAGCCGGCCGCGGTCCGCACCAGCTCCCAGCGGCTCGTGACCACCCGGTGGATGTGATAGCCGCGCGAAGCGCCATGATTCGGCACTTCCACTGATTCGCCGGATTTTCTCGGCGTGAGGATTTGCAGATACGAGGTGACGACGGCCTTGTCGTCATCGAGTTCGATGTATGGAAGTCCGGCGAAATGCGCGATTCCGCCCGCAATGGCTTCCTGGTGGGAGGGGGTTTTGACGATGGCCGCGATAGCCTTGTTGCCGGTGGCGCCCGGAAGATGGGCGCCGCGATCGAACACGCCGTCCTCCGTAAAGACCGCCTCTGTGTAGTAATCGGCGCCGGTGTCGGCGCTCGGCGGATGGCCGGCGATGAGATTGTATATTTCCAATCTATCCTCGATGGCACGCAGGCGCTGTTCGAGCGAACCAGGTTCCTTAGTCGTTTGTTTAGTTGTTTCCTTAACCATGCCGACTCCCCGACTTGTGATTGAACCACTGCATGATCGTACCTTATCATAGGCAAGGGGCGGCTCTTCTTCTGCCGTGGGGTCCATCGGACCGCGCCTGTCAGTATACATGCCGGGAGAGGGTATTTGCGCCGCATACGACGTGCGATTCGGCGTCGTTTGCGGGCCGAAGGAGGATTCTATGAGCTCCAGCGGCGAAATGCATCGCCGTTCATTTCTTGTAGGCGCGAGTGTTGCGGGCGGCGGTCTTGCCCTCGGCTTTGCCATACCGGGCGGAACGGATTTGGAGCGTTCGCCCTCGCGCGTGGCCGAAGTCAATTGCTGGGTGACGATCGCTCCCAATGACGCGGTCACCATCCGGATCGCCCGCGCCGAGATGGGTCAGGGCGTCACGACCAGTCTCGCCATGCTGGTGGCCGAGGAGCTCGAGTGCGACTGGAAAAAGGTCCACACGCGATTTGTATCGCCGGTCGAAAACTTGCGCCGCGGCCGGGTCTGGGGCGACCTGTCGACCGGAGCGAGCCGCTCGATAGCTTCCTCGCACGAATATCTGCTCCGCGCCGGCGCCACGGCCCGGGAAATGCTCATCGCCGCCGCCGCGGCGCGCTGGGGCGTGCCGCCGTCACAATGCCGCGCACAGAACAGCAAGATCACGCACCTGCGCTCGCGCCGCACTTTGCGCTTCGGCGACGTCGCGCGCGACGCGGCGAAGATCAAGCCGCCCGAAAACATCGCGCTGAAGAACCCCGCCGACTGGAAGCTCGTCGGCACGCCGCGCAATCGTTTCGACGTGTTGGATAAAGTCACCGGGCGTCCGGTCTACGCCATCGACGTGCGCCTGCCGGACATGCTTTACGCCGCCGTCGTGCATTGCCCGGTATTCCGCGGCACACTGAAGGCCGTCGACGAAAGCTCGATCGAGGGAATGAAAGGCGTGCGCCGGATCGTGCGCCTGTCCGACGCAGTGGCCGTGGTCGCCGAGTCCTGGTGGACGGCAAAGAACGCGGCGCAGACGCTGCGCGTGACCTGGGACGACGGCGGCAACGGCGACCTTTCCACGGAGACCATTCGTGAACTTGTGCGCACCGGGCTCGATGAGACCCCAGGCCACGTCGGCTATGCCCAAGGCAATTTCGCGGCGGGCCTGGCGGGCGCGGTACAGCGCGTCGAGGCCGACTACACGGTGCCGTTCCTCGCTCACGCCACCATGGAGCCGCAGACCTGCACGGCGCATGTGCGACCCGATCGCGTCGAGATCTGGGTGCCGACCCAGGATCCTTCGGTTGCGCTCGCGACCGCGGCGTTAGCGGCCGGTGTCTCCGACGACAAGATCGTGATGCACCGGATGATGCTCGGCGGCGGCTTCGGCCGCCGTGCGCCCACCCAGGACTACGTCCGCGAGGCGGTTCTCATTGCCAAGGAGGTCGAGCAGCCGGTCAAGCTGCTGTGGACGCGCGAAGAGGATGTCCAGCACGACTTCTATCGGCCGTACGGCATGGCGCGTCTGGTCGCTGGTCTCGAGGCTTCGGGCATGCCGGTGGCCTGGTCGATCCGACTGGCCGGGCCCTCATTCGTCGCCGCGATCGTGCGCGGTTTCGGCTCGAACTACGTCGACAAGACCTTCATCAGCGGTCTTGCCGAGGAGATGCCGTACGACGTGCCCAATTACCTGGTCGATTATGCGGTGCGTGAAACGCCCGTACCGCTGGGCGTCTGGCGTGCGATCAATTACACGCAGAATGCGTTTTACAAAGAAAGCTTCGTCGACGAGATGGCGCACGCCGCCCGTATGGATCCCTACCAGTATCGGCGGCTCCTGCTGCGCAACAAACCCAAAGATCTCGCGGTGCTCGATGCCGCCGCGGCGCGCGCCGGGTGGGGAGAGCCGCTTCCGCCCGGAGTCTTCCGCGGCATTGCGCTCAACAAAGCGTGCGGCAGCTACTGCGCGCAGGTGGTCGAGGCTTCCGTGGACGGCGGCCACGTGCGTGTGCATCGCGTCGTCTCCGCGATCGATCCCGGTCATGTGGTCAATCCGCTCACGGTCGAGATGCAAAACGAAGGTGCGGTCGTGTACGCGTTGAGCGCGGCGCTCTGCGGCGAGGTCACCATCAAGGACGGCGGGACCGAGCAATCAAACTTCAACGATTACCAGGTGCTGCGGATGGCCGACGCGCCGAAAGTGGAGACTGAGATCGTGCCGAGCGGCGGTTTTTGGGGCGGCGTCGGTGAGCCGCCCGTGCCGCCGCTGGCGCCGGCGCTTTGCAACGCGGTTTTTGCCGCTACCGGCCGGCGCATCCGTTCGCTGCCGCTGAAGAACCACGATCTGCGCCGGCAATCGGAGGCGCGCGTCCTCGACCTGCGCCGTTAGAGCCTTTTGGTGCGCATCACGCCATCGCGGTCCGCCTGTTAGGCCGCGCCCGACTGGCGGCGCGGAATGCCAATCAATCGAACGACCGTCCGGCGAAATTAACGTTTCGCTATCCATTTCCCGCCAACAACTTAACGGCAAAAGAACGGTTTGCGGCTACCGTCCGTTAACTCTTTGGGGTAGTGGGGAAATGCCTGAGACGCACAGACCTTTCGTGGTCAGACATGGCTGGCTGCTGATCATCGCAGTCGGCATCGTTTCGCTCGCGGCAGGCTTGGCGATTCCGGGTGATACATTTGCCGGCGCACTGCCGGCCGGCGCCGTGGCCGCAGCGCTGGTGACGCTCATCGGGCTCGCTGCCGCCGCCGCCTTCGTGATCGTCAGTTTGCGCCGGCACATTCGGCTGTTGAACGCGGCGCTCGACGGCATGCCGCAGGGCGTTTGCATGTTCGATGCTGCGGCGCGGCTCAAGCTGTGCAACGAGCGTTATCTGGAGATCTACCGATTGACCGCCGAGCAGACCAAGCCCGGCCGTTCGTTGCGTGAGTTGCTGGAAAGCTGTCGAGGGACCGGGACTTTCTTCGGTAATGCGGAGCGCTTCGCCGCGGAGTGCAAGGCCAAAATTGCTGAGGGAAAATCGACCAGCACCGCCTGGGAGATGAAGGACGGTCGTATCGTTGCCTTCGCGACCCGGCTGCGGAGTGACGGCGGGTGGGTCGACACGCACGAGGACAT
>JBAUYV010000125.1:0-12394 GCA_049584975.1 Xanthobacteraceae bacterium
CTGGGACCTCAATCTCAGGACGCCGCACGCGTCTCCGCTATCGTCATTCTCTCAATCTGCCTACCAACCTATCGGCTCAAGCACCCGCCTCAGCGGGCTGTCGCGCAGCGACTTTGTGCGTTGGCCCTTCTCGCACGTAGCGCCCTCTCGCGCTTTAGTCCGCGATGTGGCGCGAAGCGGACATCGGGGCGCGGCTTACACCAGTTGACCCTCGGTGAGCGGGATATCGCGCAGCGTGCTGGGCGCGAACAGTTCCTCGATCTTGAGGCGCCGCGGCGTCAGGCCATGCTCGTGGGTGTATTGCAGCAGCGCCTCCAAGGACGGCCGGTTCGCCTCGATGCCGTAGGGGTACCAATCCTTGCCGATGATCGCCTGCTCCTCCTCGATCAGCGGCTGCAGCCAGGCGAATGAGGCTTTGGGCGAACCGCCTTCGCTCACCAGATGCAGGGCGTAGTCCTTGGCGCGGCAGAACGCCTTATAGAGACTCATCGCCACCCACGGATCGCGCTCGTAGACATCGCGGCGGATCACCACCGTGTGCATGATCGGATAGATTTTGGTGCGGCGATAATAGTCCTGCTCGAGTTCGCGATAGTTGGGAAACAGCCGCTTCACGTTTGCTGCACCGCGGCGAAACGACAGCGGGTTGTTGGCGGTCATCAGAAAGTCGAGCTCGCCGCGCTCCAAGAGATCGCCGAGCTCCGCGCCGGCGGGTGCCTGGGTCACGTGTACGTCCGGCGGCAGCGGATGGCCGAGCCGGTCGGCACGGCCCTGCACCCATTCGACGTCGCTGGGCTTGATCCCGTATTCGTGCTGCAGCAGCCCGCGCATGTAGACCGCCGCCGTCATGCTGTATTCGGGCACGCCGCCCCGTTTGCCCTTGAGATCGGCCGGGCGCGCGATTCCCTTTTGGGTGTTGACGAAGAAATAGCCGTGGCGGAACACCCGCGAAGGGAAGACCGGAATCGCTACGAACGGCGCATCGCCGCCGCCAACCAGCGTCGTGTAGTTCGACAGCGACATCTCGGAGGCGTCGAACTCCTTGTACTGGAGCATGCGCCAGAAGATTTCGGCTGGCTGCAAGGTCACGTAAGTGAGGTCGATGCCGTCGGGCCTGATCGAGCCGTCGCGCACCGCCTGGGTCCGGTCGTAGGGCCCGCACGCAAAACTCAGTCGTAGATTGGCCATGTATTTCCCCGTCGCCACCCCGATGAAGGGCTTGGCTGCGCGCGCAAACTTCCGTGGCGCCCCGATACTGTCAAGCTCGGGGCCGTCATGCTAGGGATGCCGGCCCGCAAGGATAAGCCGCCCATGACCACAAAGACTCTGCACGGCGTCATCGCCGCCATCGCCACCGCTGTCGACGCCAACGGCGAGCCGGAGGCCGCGCGCTCGGTCGCGCTCGCGCACTTTCTCCTCGACAACGGCTGCGACGGCCTCAACGTGCTCGGCACCACCGGGGAGGCGACCTCGTTCTCGCTCGAGCAGCGCAAACGGGTGATGAGCGCGTATGCGGCGAGCGGCCTGCCGCTCGACCGCATGATGGTCGGCACTGGCGCCGCCGCGGTTGCCGACGCCATTGCGCTGACGAAACATGCGGCCGAACTGGGCTTCGCCGGCGCGCTGGTGCTGCCGCCGTTCTACTACAAGGGCGTGCCGGACGACGGCCTCGTCGCCTATGTGGACGCGATCGTGGCCGCGACCGCCGCCCGGCCGATGCCGATCTACCTTTACCACTTCCCGGCGCAGTCCGGCCTGCCCTGGCACGTCAGCTTAATCCGCCGGCTGCTCGATACCTTCGGCGAGCGCATCGTGGGGCTGAAGGACTCTTCCGGCGACATGGATTTTGCTCGTGCGGCTGCCGGCGTCTCGCCACGCTTTAAGGTCTTTCCTTCGACCGAGGCGGCGCTGCCCCAGGCCCGCTCAGGCCTGTTCGCCGGCTGTATTTCGGCGACGGCCAACCTGAACGCCGACCTTTGCGCCCGCGCCTGGCGGTCGGGCGATGCCGCGGCGCTCGCCGAAGCGGTTGCAATCCGCAAACTGTTCGACGGCAAGCAGCTCGTACCCGGCGTGAAGGCGCTCCTCGCGCACATTCACGGCGAGCCGCAATGGGGACGCGTAGCGCCTCCCCTATCGACATTCCCGGGCGCCGACCGCGCCGCCGTGGTGGCGGGCTACGATAAGGTCCGCGCCAGGCAGGTGGCCTGAGCTTACCACTCTATATAGAGAGGCGGCCGCGGCGTTGACGGCCTCGGCCTACCCTCCTATAAGCGCGGCCCAAGGCACACGCGTGGCCCAGCGTCTTGGGCATTGCGCTTGCGCCAGCTCACGGAACATTCGTTTCACGGATCCCCTGTTCGATAAGTCATGGTTCGATAGGTTTATGGCCAACACAAAATCAGCCAAAAAGGCCGCGCGCCAAATTGTGCGCCGCACTGCGATCAATAAGGCGCGGCGTACCCGCCTGCGCACGGCCGTCCGCAAGGTCGAAGAAGCGATTTCATCCGGTGACCGTGCCGCTGCCGTTTTCGCCATGGTGCACGCGGAGCCCGCTATCATTCGCGCCGGGCAGAAGGGCATCGTTCATCGCAATGCCGCGAGCCGCAAAGTCTCCCGGCTCGCCCATCGGATTGCCAAGCTCGGCAAATAGCAGCCGACGGTTGCGTCCAAGCGTGAGTGTCAGCGAGTTGTCCACGGATTAAACCACCGGCCACGACCTTCGTTGTGGATCGCTGCTGCTTGCGCGAAATTGTGGCGCAATTACCACATGCGATTAGAAAAAACGTGTAAAGTGTTGTGGGCCGGTCCGTAACGGTCATTGGTGTCGATTTTTTCCTGATTCCACGCGCATTTTCGCATCTGTCGGGCGCCTCCGAGGGATGGGTCCCTTGCCAATTTGTTCACAGGAATTCGTGTGCAATGAAGAGGTTAACCGCAAGAAATTTTGGGGACTTTAAAAACCCGGTCAGACCCGGGGCGCGAGCGTTGTTAGCTCCGAGTCACTTTGTGACTTCGCGTAACTATCAGATTAATTAAAGATTGCGGCATTGAATCAATCGGTTAAAGCAAGGACCGTTTATTTCTTACACGCCCGCCGAGCTAAAAGTTCCGCATTCATCCTCTTGTCATGACATTGCGGGCCGGGACTGTCGTGATAAATTTCAGTCGTCTTCGGTCCGCCGAAGTTCATCAAACACTGGTCTACAGTAAACTCATCGAAGTATGAGATGGGGCGGGTGTGTCGCGTCCAGTTGAGTACTGTCCTCACTGTTAAAGTCGCAAGTTCTCGGCGAAAAGACCTGCTTATGATCTTCGTAGGCGGCGAGGAACTATACAGGTGGCGATCACAGTGATCGCGCGGAATTCAAGCGACTGCTGAGCGTAAAGCTCGGTCAACAACCATCGTCATAGATGGAGGTGAGGCAATGAACATAGCAATCCTCCGAACGGCACAAAGCGCCGGCATTGCGGGGCCTGGAGTCCTGCTCATACTCGTGCGGCCCGCTGCCGCGCGCCGCCTCCATGGCTCAATCGCGAATCCGAGCGGATAACGCCGCCGGGTTGGCTGGCCGCTGACAGCGGCATTCAGCTCACAAATCAAATCTCGAATTTCAGTGTGTGTTGCGTCCCCCGTAACGCGGCAGGGTGCGAGTTTTGCCCTCGCCACATCCGTTGGGTTGACCCCGTGATTCCACAAAAGCAGCACGCCATCATGAACATCGATCAGGATCGCTGGAACCGCGTCAAGGAGCGACTGCGCTTCGAACTTGGCGAGGACATCTTTTCGAGCTGGTTCATCCGCATGGATTTTGAATCCATGGACAAGGACGCAATACGGCTGTCGGTGCCGACGCGGTTCTTGCGCAAATGGATTGAGTCCCACTACGCGGATCGCGTTCTGGCTCAATGGCAGGTGGAAGAACCCGCGATCACGCGCTTGGAACTGAGCGTGCGCTCGTCCACGATCGTCCCTGCCCCGAAACCGAAGGCGGTGGAACCTACCGCACTGTCGCGCGAACCGCGCGACCTGACGATGCAGAACGGCGACAGCGGGCGGGTGCCGTTCATTTCGATGCACGACACGCTCGCCGGTTCGCCGCTCGATTTGCGCCTCACGTTCGAGAGCTTCATCGTTGGCCGTTCGAATACCCTTGCACACGCGGCGGCCAAGCAGATCGCGACCAGCACCCGCGGCGAGCAGCTGATGTTCAACCCGCTCTACATCCATGCCGGCGTGGGGCTCGGCAAAACCCACTTGCTGCAAGCGATCACGTGGGCGGGCAACAACGGCGACCGCAAGGTGCTCTACCTCACGGCCGAGCGATTCATGTTTGGATTTGTCTCGGCGCTGAAGAGCCAAACCACGCTCGCCTTCAAGGAAGCGTTGCGCGCGAACGACGTTCTGGTCATCGACGACTTGCAGTTCCTGCAAGGCCGTTCGACCCAGCACGAGTTCTGCCACACCATCAACGCGCTCATCGATGCCGGCCGGCAGGTGGTGATCGCCAGCGACCGGCCGCCGGCGGATCTCGAGAGTCTCGACGACCGCGTCCGCTCCCGGCTCGCCGGCGGGCTGGTGGTGGAAATCGCTTCTCTCGGCGAAGAATTGCGGCTTGAGATACTCAAGAGCCGCATCGTCGCCGCCCGCTCGTATTATCCCGCATTCGAGGTACCGGCGCCGGTGCTCCAGTTTATCGCCAAGTCGGTCACCCATAACGGCCGCGACCTCGAGGGAGCGGTCAACCGGCTGCTCGCCCATAACAAGCTCACTGGCCAGCCGGTGACGCTGGAGATGGCCGAGCGCGAGATGCGCGACCTGATCCGGCCTGCCGAGCCCAAGCGCGTGCGCATCGAGGACATTCAGCGCATCGTGGCCCGGCAATACAACGTCAGCCGAGCTGACCTTCTTTCTTCTCGGCGTACCGCCAACGTCGTCCGCCCGCGCCAAGTGGCCATGTATCTGGCGAAAATCCTGACGTTGCGCTCGTTGCCTGAGATCGGCCGCCGTTTCGGCGGCCGGGACCACACCACGGTGCTGCATGCGGTGCGCAAGATCGAGGCGCTGACCGGCAACGATACCGCCTTCGCCGAGGAGATCGAGGCGCTCAAGCGGCAATTGCAGGAATAGGCGGGGCTTAGCCCGCCGCGGAGTGACGCTGCGGCGGGCCATTAAATCCAGGGAAAACGCCGGGCCGATCGCGGCTTGGCCTTGCCGAAATACGCTCGCCGCGCCACTTTCGCTGGCAGCTTAGAGCATGATCCGGAAAAGTGGTTACCGGTTTTCCGAAAAGATCATGCTCCAGCGAAGTATCTAGACCATGATCCGATTCAACCGGATCGGATCATGGTCTAGGGACAGATTGGGCGATGAAGGTCACCGTAGAGCGGTCCGAATTGTTGAAATCGCTTGGCCACGTGCATCGCGTGGTCGAGCGCCGCAATACTATTCCGATCCTCGCCAATGTGCTGATTCGCGCCGACCGGTCGAAGCTCAGCCTCAAGGCCACCGACCTCGACGTTGAAGTGACCGACACCATCGCCGCCGAGGTGGGGCCCGGGGGTTCGACCACGGTTCCGGCCCACATGTTCTTCGATATCGTGCGCAAGCTGCCCGAGGGGGCGCAGATCGTACTCGAATCCACCGGCGACAGGGCGGCTCTTGCGATTCGTGCCGGACGCTCGCGCTTCACGCTGCAGACGCTGCCGGAGAGCGATTTCCCCGATCTGGCGCCGGGCGAGATGACGCACAAGTTCACGCTCAAGGCCGGCGACCTCAAGCGGCTGATCGACAAGACCCAGTTCGCCATCTCGACCGAGGAAACCCGCTACTACCTCAACGGCATCTATCTGCACGCCGCCGGCTCGGGAAAATCGCAGACGCTCCGCGCCGTCGCCACCGACGGCCACCGGCTGGCGCAGATGGAACTCGATTTGCCGAAAGGCGCCGCCGGCATGCCGGGCATTATCGTCCCGCGCAAGACCGTCGGCGAGGTGCAGCGGCTCCTCGAGGACAACGAGGCTGAGGTTCTGATCGAGCTCTCGGCGGGCAAGATCCGCTTCACCGTCGGCGAAGTGATCCTGACCTCCAAACTGATCGACGGCACATTCCCCGATTACGGGCGCGTCATTCCGGCGAACAACGACAAGGAACTGATCGTCGACAAGAAGGAATTCGAGGCTGCGGTCGATCGCGTCTCGACGGTGTCGAGCGAGCGTGGCCGCGCCGTCAAATTATCGATCACCGGCGGCAAGCTCACGTTGTCGGTCACCAATCCGGATTCCGGCAGCGCCAACGAGGAGCTCGAGGTCGAATACGAGTCCGATCCGATCGATATCGGTTTCAACTCGCGCTATCTCCTCGACATCGCCGCCCAGATCGAGGGCGAAGCCGCGGTGCTCAAGCTCGCCGATCCCGGCTCGCCAACGCTCATCCAGGACAAAGAGTCCAAGGGCGCGCTCTACGTGCTCATGCCGATGCGAGTCTAGGCGCCTTTACATCCCTGAGACTGCGTTTTGCTCGGACCGCGACAAGCGCGGCCATGACGCCTAAAAGCGGCATGCCATGACTGCTGCCCTGCTGCGTCGCCTCACGCTGACCAACTTTCGCAACTACCACGCCGCGACCCTTGAGGCCGGTGCGAAGACCATCGCGCTGGTCGGCCCCAACGGCGCCGGCAAGACCAATTTGATCGAGGCCATCTCGTTCCTCGCGCCGGGGCGCGGCCTACGCCGCGCCACGCTCGATGAGGTTGCGTTCAGCGAGGGCGATGGCTCGTGGGCCGTCGCAGCCGAGATCGAAGGCGCCTTGGGGCTGGCGACGCTCGGCACCGGCATCGAACGGCCGCTCGACGACGGCGCGGCGCTCAACCGCAAATTCCGCATCGACCGGGAGCCGGCGGCCTCAGCCGCGGCGTTTGCCGATCATCTGCGCGTGGTCTGGCTGGTGCCGGCCATGGACAGCTTGTTCGTCGGGGCGCCATCGGAGCGGCGGCGCTTGCTCGATCGCTTGGCGTTGGCGGTCGACGCCGAGCATGGCAGCCGCGTCAACGCGTTGGAGCGCTCGCTGCGCTCGCGCAACCGGCTGCTGGAGGACTCGCGGCCCGATACGCACTGGCTCGACGCCGTCGAACACGAGACCGCGGAGCTTGCGGTCGCGGTGGCGGGACTGCGCGTCGAAACAGTGCACCGGCTGAGTGCGGTGCTGGCGAGCCGCAAACAGGCGGCGTTTCCGCCGGCCGAAATCGCGCTCGACGGCTGGATGGAAAAGCTCATTCCGGTCCATCCGGCGCGCGAAATCGAGGAACGGTACCGGGCAGTGCTGCGCGACAACCGCAGCCGCGATGCCGCCGCGGGGCGCACCCTCGACGGGCCTCACCTGACCGATCTCAACGTCACCTACGCCCAGAAAGGCATCGCGGCCGCCGACGCCTCGACCGGAGAGCAGAAAGCGCTGCTGATCGGACTCGTGCTGGCGCATGCGCGGCTGATCGCCGAGATGACCGCTTTCGCGCCCGTCCTCCTGCTTGACGAAGTCGTGGCGCATCTCGATCCGGCACGGCGCGCTGCACTGCACGATGAACTCGCCCAACTGGGCGCGCAGGTTTTCATGACCAGCGCCGATCCGGCGCTGTTTGCCGAAGCCGGCGACGGCGCGATGTTTGTCGATGTGGCCGAGGGCCGCCTGCAGATAAGAAAAAAATAATAATGACGTCGGCATTTTACCCATGCGGGAACAAAACCTCCGCGGAACCAAGGCTTGGTTATGTCTGCCATGTGTTCCACTGGCACTGACGGAACCATAGTGCGACGAACTCCTTTAACACCGAGGAGACGATCAAAGCAGTTGATCAAAGCCCTGTGGGATTAAGGCCCAACGATGATGCCGGAACCGGCCGAAGAAATGATCGTCCGCAATCTTATGGAAGCGCTGGATCGGCTGCACGAGGATCTGGATCGCGTGGAGCTTTGGACGGCAGCCCTCGGATGCTTTCAACGGCCCGTACCGGGGTACGAGCCGAACAACCGCTATCTCCTGTCGGCCAAGTCCGAGCACAAGGAGCCGCGCCCGGCTTCGTCCTCCCGCCGCTGACCACGCCTCAGATATGTGCCGCGCGGCAGCCTTTTGCCGGCAAAATTATCGCCCAAATGCCGCTTTGCCGGAGCCTCCCGGAGGGCCTCGCAGGCACCCCGATTCAAGCGCGAAAAATCGGCGCCCAAAACCTTGAAAAATGGCGATTTAACAATATCTTAATGCCAACCACTTTGCGCTGTACGAAGCCCCGTTTTGGTGTACAAGTCAGAGTGATTCCAGCCCTTCTTTTGCGCGTTGCCCGAAAGGCTCTCCATGGCCGAACCCGTCCGTAAGCAAAGCCCTATCGAACCCTCCGACTACGGCGCGGACTCGATCAAGGTACTCAAGGGTCTCGATGCCGTGCGCAAGCGGCCGGGCATGTATATCGGCGACACCGACGACGGTTCCGGCCTGCACCACATGGTCTACGAAGTCGTCGACAACGCCATCGACGAGGCGCTGGCCGGCTTCGCCAAAGAAGTCGTAGTCACGCTCAATCCCGACGGCTCCTGCACGGTGCGCGACGACGGCCGCGGCATCCCCACCGGGATGCACAGCGAGGGCGTGTCGACCGCCGAGGTCGTCATGACGCAGCTCCACGCCGGCGGGAAATTCGACCAGAACTCCTACAAGGTATCCGGCGGCCTGCACGGCGTCGGCGTCTCCGTGGTCAATGCGCTGTCGGCTTGGCTCAAGCTCACCATCTGGCGCGACGGCAAGGAGCACTTCGTCGAGTTCCGTGACGGCGACGCGGTGGCGCCTCTCGCCGTGGTCGGCGCTGCGCACGACAAGCGCGGCACCGAGGTGACGTTCTTGCCGTCGAAGAAGACGTTCACCATGACGGAGTTCGATTTCGAGACGCTGGAGCACCGGCTGCGCGAACTCGCGTTCCTCAATTCCGGCGTCACCATCACCCTCTCGGACATGCGCCACGCCATCGAGAAGCGCGAGACGCTACACTACGAGGGCGGCGTCGAGGCGTTCGTCAGATATCTGGATCGCAACAAAACGCCGCTGGTCGACAACCCGATCGTCATGCAGGCCGACCGCGACGGCACCGGTGTGGATTGCGCGCTCTGGTGGAACGACGGCTACCACGAGACCGTGCTGTGCTTCACCAACAACATCCCGCAGCGCGACGGCGGCACGCACCTGGCCGGCTTTCGCGGCGCGCTGACGCGCCAGGTCGTGGCCTACGCGGATTCCGGCGGCGGCGCGCGCAAGGAGAAGGTGGCGTTGACCGGCGACGACTGCCGCGAGGGCCTGACCGCCGTGCTGTCCATCAAGGTCGCCGACCCGAAGTTCTCCTCGCAAACCAAGGACAAGCTCGTCTCCTCCGAGGTGCGTCCGGTGGTCGAGGGCGTGATCAACGACATGCTCAAGGCCTGGTTCGAGGAGCATCCGGCCGAGGCCAAGATCATCGTCGGCAAGGTCATCCAGGCGGCCGCGGCGCGCGAAGCCGCCCGCAAGGCCCGCGAGATGACGCGCAAGAGCGCGCTCGGCATCACCTCGCTCCCCGGCAAGCTCGCCGATTGCCAGGAGCGCGATCCGGCCAAGTCCGAATTGTTCATCGTCGAGGGCGATTCCGCCGGCGGCTCCGCCAAGCAGGGCCGCAACCGCGAATTCCAGGCGGTGCTGCCGTTGCGCGGAAAAATCCTCAATGTCGAGCGCGCCCGCATGGACAAGATGCTCTCGTCCGAGCAGATCGGCACGCTGATCACCGCGCTCGGCACCGGCATCGGCGCCGATGAATTCACCGTCGACAAGCTGCGCTACCACAAGGTCATCATCATGACCGACGCCGACGTGGACGGCGCGCACATCCGCACGCTCTTGCTCACGTTCTTCTACCGGCAGATGCGCGAGCTCATCGATCGCGGCTATCTCTACATCGCCCAGCCGCCGCTCTACAAAATCGGGCGCGGCAAATCCGAGCAATATCTCAAGGACGAGCGCGCGCTCGAGGACTACCTCGTCGACACCGGCCTGGAAGAGACCACGTTGCAGCTTTCTTCCGGCGAGGTGCGCGCCGGCAACGATCTGCGCGAGCTGGTCGAGGCCGCGCGCGTCATCCGCAATATCCTGCGCGGCCTGCACAGCCGCTACAATCGGCAGGTGGTCGAGCAGGCCGCGATCGCCGGCGTCCTGCATCCGAGCATGACCTCCGATCCGGCGAGCGCCGCGCAGGCGGCGCAGTACATCGCGCGGCGGCTTGACGCGCTGTCCGAAGAAACCGAGCGCGGCTGGCAGGGGCAGTTCGCCGAGGGCACGGGCTTCCAGTTCGAGCGCACCGTGCGTGGCGTCAAGGAGGTGGCAGTGCTCGATCAGGCGCTGCTCGGCTCGGCCGATGCGCGCAAGCTCGACGAGTTCGCGGCCTCCCTGCAGCAGACCTATCCGCGGCCGACACCCCCCGCCCTGCTCCGCCGCAAGGACGAGGAGATCCCGATCCACGGCCCGGTCGACCTGTTTGAGGCGGTGACCGGCGCCGGCCGCAAGGGCGTGACCCTGCAGCGCTACAAGGGCCTCGGCGAGATGAACCCGAACCAACTCTGGGAGACGACGCTCGACACCAACGCCCGCTCGCTGCTGCAAGTCAGCGTCAAGGAAATCGACGACGCCAACACCATCTTCGACGAGCTCATGGGCGACAAAGTCGAACCCCGCCGCATATTCATCGAGCAGCACGCGCTGGCGGCGAGTGTGGACGTGTGACCTGTCATGCCCGCGAAGGCGGGTATCCAGTAGTGACAGTGCGAACAGCACAGTGCTCGGCAACACCGATTACTAGATCAGCCGCCTGCGCGGATGATGATAACGCTCACGAGAGCGGCCGCATCAATTCGGCACGCGCGGCGTCGATTTCCGCCTGACTCTTGCCCATGGCCGCGAGCAGAGCGGCATAATTCCCAAAAGCTGCATCCAGATGCGGATGGCGATGCCCTGTCCGGAGCGTGAATTCCACATAGATCCCAACGGCACGACGCAGCAGCTGCTCGGCGTTATCGAGTCGACTCGTTGCTTTCAGCAGGTGAGCGAGGTTGAAGAGGTCGTTCGCGACCTCGGGATGACCCGGCCCGAAACTCATTTCGTCGATGGCGAGCGCTCGGCGCATCAGCGGCTCGGCTTCGGTGGCGCGGTTGGTGTCTTGGAGCAACGAGGCAAGGTTGATGAGGCGGATCGCGACGTTGGGATGGTCCGGCCCGAAGCTCTTTTCGTCGATGGCGAGCGCGCGGCGGATGAGCGGCTCGGCCTCGACGAGCCGGTTGGTGGCTTGCAGCAATGCGGCGAGGTTGTTGAGGGCGCCCGCGAAATGCAAATGCATCCCCCCTGTGTCACGCTCAACTTTTTCCAAGATGTCAACGACGCGGCGGATCAGCGGCTCGGCCTCGGCAAGCCGATTGGTGGCTTGCAGCAATTGGGCGAGGTTGTTGAAGGTCGGGTGCGACGTTGGGATGGTCCGGCCCGTAGCTCTTTTCGTCAATGGCGAGCGCGCGGCGCATCAGCGGTTCGGCCTCGACGAGCCGGTTAGTGTCTTGCAGCAATAGGGCGAGGTTGTTGAGGTCGGTTGCAACGTTGGGATGGTCCGGCCCCAGGCTCTTTTCGTCGATTGCGAGCGCGCTCCGGTAAAGCGGCTCTGCCTCGGCATGAAGGGCCTTTGCCCGAAGCAGCAATCCGACTTGATTCATAAGGCGGCCGGTGGGGTCGGAAATGCCGGCTGCCTCAGCATGCGCCGTCACCGTGCGCGCATGCGGCGATAGTGGCTCGGCTTGCGGCCAAAAACGCACATCATCCGAGTCAAATGGGAACGCGGCATTGATCCAACTCAGCGCCTCGATAAGACTGTGTGGCTGCGCCTCGCCGGCGAAGCTGCGGCGTGTCACGTCCTGCACGAGGCGATGAGTGAGGAAGAATGGCCCTTCGGCGTCGCGCGTCACCAGCGAATAGGCGGCGAGATCGTCGTAGGCCTCGTGCAGGTTCTCACCTTCAGTGCCCGGCACCGTCACGTCGAGAAGGGATTCCGGGACCTTTTCGGGTGCGAGCCAAGCGAGCCGCTCAAGGAGCCGACGGCCGCCTTCGCTCAACTGCGCGACCGATGTCTGCCAGGTGACGGCAACGGCACGCGGATAGCTCGTCACCGTCGGATCGAACCATGCCAGGACTTCGTCGCGCTTCGAGCGCCATTGCTCCAGATATTGCGCCAAGGTCAGCCGGCGCTTGGCGATGAACGCCGCCGCCTGCTCCAGCGCGAGCGCAAGCTGACCAAGCTCTTCGCCAATTTCGCGCGCCTTGGCCTCGTCGTCCGGCGCCGCGCGCCGCCGGCCC
>JBAUYV010000126.1:0-16852 GCA_049584975.1 Xanthobacteraceae bacterium
TACGGTTCCGCATTTTCCGGTGCGGCTGCGACAGTTGCGTGAGCGGGCTCTCGACGGCCGCGATCATGCCGGTGGCCACGCGCGTGTAACGCGCCGTCGTCTCAAGTTTGTCGTGTCCGAGCAAAGCTTGGATAATTCGAATGTCAGTACCGCGTTCGAGCAGGTGCGTCGCGAAGCTGTGGCGCAGCGAATGCAAGGTCAGTCCTGGCTTGCGGATGCCGGCTGCTTTGACGGCCTCCCCAAACAGACGGCTGAACTGACGTGGCGTGATCGGCTTGCGGCGGCCATGGCTGGGAAAAACCCAGCGCTCTGCCGGCGGCATCCCGGCGTCGTCCAACGCCGAGCGCTCGCGCCACCACTCTCTCAATAGCGCCAGTACATCCGGCGGCAGCATGACGTTGCGATCCTTGCGGCCTTTGCCCTGCACGACGCGGATGATGTTCTGCGCGCTGTCGATGTCACCGACCGTCAACCGCGTTACTTCGCCCGCCCGCAAGCCGCAGCCATAGCTGATCGTCAGCATCGTTCGCGCCTTGAGACTTGGCGCCATCAATAAAATTCGCTTTACTTCGTCGGGGCTCAATACCACCGGCACCTTCTGCGGCTCCCTGAGGTGATAGATCTCGGCAGCAAGATCGTGCCGTCGCATCGTCACGCGCAGCAGGAACTTCACCCCCGTCATGATGCGGTTGCGATTGCAGATGGTGAGCCCTTCTTCTTCAATGAGCGTCAGCTGGAACCGGCGCACGTCGTCGGCTGTCGCCGTCTCCGGTGAGCGCTTGAGGAACGCGGCGAACCGCTTGCAACTGTGGATATGGCTGCGCAACGAATGACGCCCGAGTTTGCGTGCACGGATGTCGTCGATCATGCGTTGACGCAGCGGGCTGACCGTGGGCCAGGACATCAGAGTACTCCTGAGTGAGGTTGCTGGGACCTCAATCTCAGGACGCCGCACGCGTCTCCGCTATCGTCATTCTCTCAATCTGCCTACCAACCTATCGGCTCAAGCACCCGCCTCAGCGGGCTGTCGCGCAGCGACTTTGTGCATTGGCACTTCTGAGACATTGCGCGATGTCCGGGTCGAGTCCGGAATGCGCGGCATGGCGGACATTGGCCCGCGCGAATTAATGAGTGCGCGCCCTAATACGGCCCGCATGTGACCACGCCACAGATTCACTCACGCGGGTAGACCTCTACCCAATATTCGGTCTTATCGCCTTGCTCAGCGGCGACGCAAACGACCGCAAAAAGTCTGCCCGTAAGTTTCCGCGATATTCGTCGTGACGGATTGTCCCGGGCAATCACACAACGTCGTCAGTTATCCGCCTTGATACCGGCAGTCTTGATGATCGGCCACCACTTATCGATCTCGGCCTGGTTATGGGCCGCGAGCGCCGCCGGGTTCTGCTGATCGGGCGGGAAGATGACTTGCCCGAGCGTCTCGATCCGCTGCCGCACGGGCGGATCAGCCAGCGCCGTCATGGCGGCCTTATCGAGACGATCGACGATGTCTTTCGACACGCCCTTGGGCGCCCACAGGCCGTGCCAAAACGAGATGCTCACGCCCTTCGCGCCGGCTTCGATCATCGTCGGCGTGTCCGGCGATTTCGGCCAGCGCTGTTCGCTCATCACCGCATAGGCCTTGTACCGGCCGGCCAGCACATTGGGCTGAGTCGCCGATGCTTCGAGGCAGGCCAAATCGATTTGCCCCGCGATCAGATCCTGCATCGCCGGGGCAGCGCCGCGATACGGCACATATTGGAAATGCGCACCGATCGCGTTCGCCAAGGAGAGGCCGCACAGATGAGCCGCGCTGCCTGCGCCCACGGTGCCGAATGTGGCCGGGTTCGATTTGAGCCAGGCAAGAAGCTCGGTAGCAGTCTTGGGCGGCAATCCGTTCTTGCCAAGGATCCACAGCGGCGACGTCGCCAACAGCGAGATCGGCTGCAAATCCTTCATCACATCGAAGTCGAGCCTGTAGACCGCGGGCGAGCCGACATGGCTCGACCAATTGCCAACCTCGATCGTGTAGCCGTCGGGAGCCGCGTGGGCGTCGCGGCCGGCCGCAATCGTTCCGCTGGCGCCGCTCGCGGTTTCGACCACGACCGTCTGCCCGAGCGTGTGCCCCATCGAATCGGCCAAGATACGCGCGAGCGTGTCGGTCGGACCGCCGGGCGGAAAGCCGACCAGCATGGTGATCGGATGCGAGGGATAATTGTCGGCTTGTACCGCGACGGTGCCGGACAGGATGGCAATCAACGCCACCGCAAGCGTGGCTTTTCTCATCGTGTTCCCCTTGGCGTTTTTCCCCACGCTACGATGCCACGGGTGATGTCGGGCTAAAAGGTCAGGAAGGCTGTCGTGACGACCCGCGCGAGGCTGCCAAATTCCGCTTGGGACAGCTCTTTGACGGCCGATTGACGCACCCCATATACCGCCTGTAACCATCCAAAATGTTTGCACTTTTCGAAAGACTGCTGACGCCGACGGCCGCCCCGGAGAACCCCGAGCCGCCGGCGAAACTCATTGCGTTCCTGTGGCACTTTGCCCGCCAGGCGAAGTGGCTGTTCGCGGCCCTGTTCATCGTCGAAATGCTGGTCGCGCTCAGCGACAGCTCGGTGCCGTGGTTCATGGGCCGGGTGGTCACCATGGTGACCAAGACGCCGCCTGACCGCTTCCTCGCGGAGAGCTGGCCGTGGCTCGTCGGCATGGCCGTCGTGGTGCTGATCGTGCGGCCGGCGGTAACGGTCACGCGCTACCTGATCACCAACCAGGCCATCGCCGCGCCGTTCACGGGCTTGGTCCGCTGGCAGTCCCATTGGCACGTGGTGCGCCAGAGCTGGGCGTTCTTTCAGAACGACTTCGCCGGCCGCATCTCCAATCGCGTCATGCAAACCGGGCCGTCAGTCCGCTCGACGCTGACCGCCACCATCACCACCGTTTGGTACATCATCGTGTATGGCTCATCGGCCATCGTGCTGATGGCAAGCGCCGACCTCTGGCTCGCCGTCCCGATCCTGCTTTGGTTTGCCGGCTACGCCGCGCTGCTCGTCTATTTCGTGCCACGCATGCGCGAGCGTTCGAAGGTCAGTTCCATCGCGCGCTCGACGCTGATGGGCCGCATCGTCGACAGTTACACCAATATCCTCACGGTAAAGCTGTTCGCCCGCGCGCGCGAGGAGGACCAGTACGTCCGCGACGCGGTCGACCATCACGTCGATCTCTTTATTTCCTCACAGCGCCTGCTCACCGTATTTGGCGGGCTGCTCGACATGCTCAATGCGCTGCTCATCGCCGGAGCGGGCGCGCTGGCGCTCGTGCTCTGGCGCTATGGCGCGGTCGAGGTCGGCGCTATCGCCATGGTACTGCCGCTCACGCTGCAGCTCAGCAACATGTCGCGGCAGATCGCCATGCGCATCACCGAGATTTTCGAGGATGTCGGCGTTGTGTTGGAGGGCATGCTGACGATCGCGCAGCCGCTGCAGCTTCCCGACCTCGCGGGCGCAAAGCCTCTGGCGGTCCACGCCGGCCGTATCGATTTCAAGAACGTCAGCTTCGGCTACGGCCGAGAGACCGGCGTGCTGCAGAACTTCAACCTGACAATCCAACCCGGCGAGAAGATCGGACTGGTCGGCCGCTCGGGCGCCGGCAAATCGACGGTGGTCAATCTGCTGCTGCGCTTCTTCCATTTCGAAGACGGCGCCATCCTCATCGATGGCGAGGACATTTCCGGCCTGACCCAGGAATCGCTGCGTGCGCAAATTTCCGTAGTGACCCAGGACACGTCGCTCCTGCATCGCTCGATCCGCGAAAATATCCGCTACGGGCGGCCGGAGGCGACTGACGAGGAAATCGTGCGCGCCGCCAAGCTCGCCCACGCCCACGAGTTCATCCTCGATCTGGAAGATTGGAACGGCCGCCGCGGCTACGAAGCCCATGTGGGAGAGCGCGGCGTCAAGCTGTCGGGCGGCCAGCGCCAGCGCATCGCCATCGCCCGCGTGATCCTCAAAGACGCTCCGATCCTGGTGTTCGACGAGGCGACCTCGGCGCTCGACAGCGAGGTCGAAGCCGCGATCCAATTGAGCCTTGGCACGCTCATGCAGGGCAAGACCGTGATCGCCATCGCGCATCGGCTCTCGACCATCGCGCAGATGGACCGCCTCGTCGTGATCGAGCACGGCCGCATCGCCGAGCAGGGCAGCCATCGCGAGCTGATCGCTCACGGTGGCCACTACGCGACCCTGTGGCGGCACCAGGCCGGCGGCTTTCTCGACGCCGGCGACATGCAGGCGGCGGAGTAATATAAAATCAAATCGGCGCGCGGAAGACGAAGAATGCGCCACCGGCAATCAATGCAAAGCCGATCGCTTGGTTCCAAGTCACCGCCTGCTGCAGATAGACGACCGAGAACACGCCGAACACCGTAAGCGTAATCACCTCCTGAATCGTTTTCAGCTGCGCCGCCGAATATACGTAGGAGCCATAGCGGTTGGCCGGCACCGCCAGGCAATATTCGATGAAGGCGAGGCCCCAGGAAATGAGGATGACTTGCCAGAGCGGCACATCGCGGAAGCGCAGGTGCCAATACCAGGCAGTGGTCATAAATGCGTTGGAGCCAATCAACAACAGGATCGGAGACAAATAGGGCGACATCGGCAGCGCTGGCATGGCAATCCTTTTGGCTGAAGCGAACGAAGACATCGTGTTCTAGACCACGATCCGATTCGGTTGAATCGGATCATGTTCTAGACTCTTCGCGGGAGCATGATCTTTTCGGAAAGCCGGTATCCACTTTTCCGGATCATGCTCTAACGCAAAACGCCGCGATCATCGATTCCGTGCCAGTGGCACAACAGCTTTTTTCAATTCGGATCGGGCCGCGTTTTCTGGTAGTCTATTGTGGTTAGCCGCTCTTCACGCTCAGCCTTTGGATTGCGGCCGCACCGCGGACGCAATTCGCCCACACCGCCTGTTTCATTGCGCCGACAGATAACCGGAGATTACGCAATGCGCCGCCGTTTCACCTTGCCCGCTTTGACCGCCGCTGTCCTGACGTTGGTCGCGCTTGCGCCCAATCTCGCGTTGGCGCAGGCCCTGCCGGAGCCGCCCGTCGGCCTCCAGCCGCTGCCGCCTCCGCCGCCGCCACCGATCAGGCCCTATGTACCGGTCGCAGTTACGCTGCCGCCGGTATTTAACGATCCGAGCTTTATCGCCTTCCGCAAAAGCCTCGGCGACGTCGCCCAGCACAAGGACCGCGCGGCGCTCGCCAAATTGATTGTCGCGAAGGGATTTTTCTGGCTGCAGGACAAGGACCTCGCGGACCCGAGCAAACCCGGCATCGACAATCTCGCCAAGGCCATCGACCTCGACGCGAAAAACGGAAACGGCTGGGAAACCGTCGCCGAGGCCGCGGCGGAACCAACTGCGGCCGATGCGCCTCAGCACAAGGGCATCTACTGCGCGCCGGCCTCGCCCGGTTTTGATCCGCAGGCCTTCGCCACCCTCCTCCAGGCGACGGAGACGGAGTCCGACGTAACCGAGTGGGGCTTTCCCGTCGACAACGGCGTGGAAGTCCGCGCGGCGGCGAAGCCGAACGCGCAAGTCATCGACAAAATGGGTCTCTACCTTGTGCGCGTGCTACCCGACAGCGCACCGCCAGAAACCGCCGGCGCGCCTGCGTTCCTGCACGTGGCTCTACCCAACGGCAAAACCGGCTATGCCTCCGCCACGGCGATCGCGCCGCTTGCCACCGATCAGATCTGCTACGTCAAGGATGCGGCCGGCTGGAAGATCACCGGCTATATCGGCGGCACTCAGCCGTAGTTGACCTGCAAATATTGGCGGTGGCATCACCCCGCTCGTCCCCGCGAAAGCGGGGACCCAGTTATGGTTTCCCGCTTTCGCGGGAATGAGCGGAACAGTTTCAGACGTTCACTGCTTGCCCGCCATGGTGGCGACCGACTGCGCGGTCTGACCAAACAAGATCGCGCGCTCCTCGGCGGTGCGGATGCCGCCTTGGCCGGGATTGATCTTCGGCGTCCATTCGTACGCCTTGACCACCGCGGGCCGTTCCTTGATGGCCTCGAACCAGCGCTTGAGATTTGGGAAGTCGGAGAGCTTTTGACCCTGGCGCTCCCATGGCACGATCCACGGATAGCTGGCCATGTCGGCAATCGAATAATCGCCGGCGAGATAGGGCCGGTCGGCGAGTCTTCTGTTCATGACGCCGTAGAGCCGGTTCACCTCGTTGCGATAGCGGTCCATCGCGTACTGCAGCTTCTCGACCGCGTAATTGCTGAAATGATTGTTCTGCCCGGCCATTGGGCCGAGCCCGCCCATTTGCCAGAACAGCCATTGGAGGGATTCAGTCCGGCTGCGAATGTCCTTGCCGATAAACTTTCCGGTTTTGTCGGCGAGGTAGACCAGGATGGCGCCGGATTCGAAGACCGAAATCGGCTTGCCGCCGCCGGGCGGGTCGTGATCGACGATGGCGGGGATGCGGTTATTTGGCGAAACCGCCAGAAACTCCGGCGCGAACTGCTCGCCCTTGCCGATGTTGACTGGAATGATTTTGTACTGCAGTCCGGCTTCCTCGAGAAAGATCGTGATCTTGTGGCCGTTCGGCGTGGTCCAGTAATGAACGTCAATCATGACAGGCCTTTTGGTGCTGATTGGGTTGATGGTGGTTGGATAGATGTCAGTCTAGCGCGTTGCCTAGCGAATATTTAACCCCTGCGCGGGCATTTTTGCCCCCCATGTCCAGCACACCTGCGTTGCCGTCGCACGCTCTGGCTTTTCCCGCGATGGCAAATTTTTTCGCCGCCGCGGTCATCTTCGGCTTGTTTGTGCTCGCAGCGGTCGCAAGCGCAGAACGCAAGGACATTACCCAAGGCTTCGACGAGGTGGCGCAGGCCTCCTATGTGGCGCACATCCAGCACAGTCACGACCTGTGGCCCGCGTTCGACAGCTTGCGGATGCTTGACCCGAAATCCTTCAAGTTCACCAGCGAGGCCAATTACCTCGACCACCCGCCCATATTCTATGCGCTGATTGCGGCATTAGGGCCCGAACTGGAGGGGCACCCGCAGGCAATACTGGCGCATCGCCTGATCAACATTGCGATCTCTGCGTTGGGCCTTGCCGCGTTGCTCGGCCTCGGACTGGCCGCGGGTTTTTCGCGCTACCAATACTACGCCTACGCGGTCCCGCTCGCTTGCATTCCCATCCTGGCCCCACTCGCCGGCGCCATCAACAACGACAATTTGGCTTTTTTCGGCAGCGCTCTCGCAATGCTGGGCATCTGGCAGCTTGTGGCGACCGATCGCGGAGGATGGCTTGCGCTGGCGCTGGTCGGTTTGGTGGCCGCCGCGTGGGCGAAGCTGACCGGGCTCGTGCTCACGGGCGCAATGGTGAGCGCCGTCATCGCTTATCTGATCTGGCGGCGGCGATGGCGCTGGTCGTGGGCGATTGCGGTTGCGCTCGCGTTCCTCGTGGCCGCAGCGCCATACGTCGTCTACATGATGCAATATGGCAGTCCGGCGCCTGACACGCCGGCGCAGATCGCGATGATCGAAAACAACGCGCGGGTGCTCGGATTGGCCGGCCTGCCACGCAAGTCGTTTCCCGCCTATTTCGGCTTTTTCGTCGTTGCTTTCGTCGCCGAATGGATGCCAACACTCAGCCCGCGAGGCATTTTCAATTATGCGATGCTCGCAATGCCGGTGGGGGCGCTGATCTGCGCCGTGGCGGGAGTAGCGCTCTCCCTGCGCCGTCTATGGCAGCGGCAGGAAATGGCGCTCGATGTAGTCGTGATCGCGGGCGCGTTGTCGTTGGCCGTGACCTTCGCGTTGCATGTCCGCCACAGCTACGCCGATCACGTCGCGACCGGGTGGCTGATGGAGGCGTATCCGCGCTACTACCTTCCGCTCGTCGCTATCGTACCGCTCGCCGGACTCTCGCTGCTCGCCGCGATCGAGGGTCCGCGCTGGCGCAAAGTGTTGCTCGGCTTTCTGATCGCCGGTCCGATCGCGTTTGAGCTGCTTGGCGCTCCGCTCGGTTAGGTCTCGGCGCAGCTGGAATTGGCCAGCTTCGGCATGGTTACCAAAATCTGGGCGCGACCAGCCGTCCATTGCCGACCGTAACTGACATTCTTTTAACGGTGTCGTGTCGAGCTACGCGTTAGCGAGGTTGCGCTAGCCCGACATTAAGAAAGTCCTGCCACGGATGGCATGGGCAAAGGGACAGAAACTAGCCGTCGGCCGAAGCCGGTGCTGGAGTAACTGTCCCGCGGCTGGGAGACGTCATGCGTATGAGTGATGTGGAATTCGGGGCGGCGGCCGATGCAGTCCCCGCGCCCGCGGCTTCCGACCACGATCCCGTACGCCAGTTTATTGAAGTCGTGCCGCGGCCACTGCGCTTCCTCAGCGTGGGCGCAGTCGGTCTGATTACTGACCTTGCTGTCTTTACTGTTGTCCTCGCGCACGGCTTGCACCCGCTGCTCGCGCGGCTCGTTTCGCTCGCCGTCGCGACCGTCGTGACGTGGCGTCTCAATCGCGCGCTTACTTTCGAATGCAGCGGCCACCGCCCGAGCCGGGAAGTGATGCGCTACGCTACCGTTGCCGGCTGTGCGCAGGCCGTCAGCTATGTGACGTTCGCGGTTCTCGTCGTCACGGTCTTCGCGGCTACGCCGCAGCTAGCCGTCATTGCCGGCGCCGCTGTCGGCGCGCTCGTCTCCTACAAGGGACAGGCGCTGTTCACGTTCCGCCCGCGCCCCTCCCTCCTTGCTGCGCAGTCGCACCCGAAGGCGGCGCCGTGACTGTCGATGCCGAAGTGTTTGTGATCGGCGCTGGGCCCGCCGGCCTCACCGCGGCCTATTGCCTGGCCAAAGAATCGCGATCCGTCATCGTCATCGAGCGCGACCCTGTTTATGTCGGCGGCATCAGCCGAACCGTCGACTACAAGGGGTTCCTGTTCGACATCGGCGGCCACCGCTTCTTCTCCAAGTCGAAAGAAGTCGTCGCATTGTGGCGCGAGATCCTGCCGGACGATTTCATTTCGCGGCCGCGCCTGTCGCGCATTTATTACAACGGCAAATTCTTTTCCTATCCGCTCAAAGCCTTCGAAGCGCTGTTCAAGCTCGGCGTGTTCACCAGCGCAGCGTGCATGCTGTCCTACGCGTACGCCAAGGCCTTCCCCATCACGCCGGCACGCACCTTCCACGAATGGGTGCGCAACCAGTTCGGCGAACGGCTATTCCAGATTTTTTTCAAGACCTACACCGAGAAGGTGTGGGGTATGTCATGCGACGAGATTTCCGCCGACTGGGCTGCCCAACGCATCAGGGGCCTCGATCTCATCACGGCTGTCATGAATGGGCTGAAGCGATCGCTGCGGATCGGCGGCAAGGCCAATGCCGGAAGAGGGCCCGGTGCTGACCCCGTCAAGACGCTGATCGAGAACTTCCAGTACCCCCGCAAGGGGCCCGGCATGATGTGGGACGCCGCGGCACGCAAGATCAGAAACAATGGGGGCCGTATCCGGATGGGACGCGAACTGGTTGCGCTCGAATACGACGACGCCGCCAACCTCTGGCGCATCGAGGTGGCTAGCGCGCGCGGCCGTGAAACCTATTCGGCGCGCCACGTGATCAGCTCAGCGCCGGTGCGCGAGCTTGTGCAGCGGATCAAGCCAGCGCCTATCTCGCTCCTGCATGCGAGCGCGCTGCGCTACCGCGACTTTCTCACCGTTGCACTTATGGTGCGCAAGGACGGGCTTTTCCCGGACAACTGGATCTACATCCATGACCCGAGCGTGAAGGTCGGCCGGGTGCAGAATTTCGGCTCCTGGTCGCCCGAGATGGTGCCCGCCGGCATGAGCTGCCTCGGCCTCGAATATTTCTGCTTCGAGGGCGATGGCCTATGGAACACGGCCGACTGCGATCTGATCGCGCTTGCGAAAAAGGAGGTGGCGAAGATCGGCCTTGTCCCGCCGGAAGACGTGATCGACGCCTGCGTGGTGCGGCAGCCCAAGGCCTATCCGGTCTACGACGAACACTACCGCGACAACATGGAGGCCATTCGGCTTGATCTGGAAGGCAGCTTTCCGACGCTGCATTTGGTCGGCCGCAACGGCATGCACAAATACAACAACCAGGACCACGCGATGATGACAGCAATGCTCACCGCGCGGAATATTTTGGTGGGGCAACGGCTTTACGACGTCTGGAACGTCAACGAAGACGCCGAGTATCACGAGGCCGGCGAAGCCGGAGTGCGCAGTGCCCTCGACAGCGTGCGCCTGGTACCGGAGAAAGTGACCGAGCGCGCTGCCTAGGCTGCCGCGGCGGCCGGTTGCACGATCCGCGGCAGTTCGCGCTAATCACTTTGGGCCAGGCGCCAAACCAGCCGGCACGCGAATGCAATCAGGATGATCGGCGCGAGTGGAACGAATCCGGCGGCCGCGATCATCATCGTGACTGGCAGCGTCCACACCGCGATCATCAGCCAATGATCGGCGACGGTGTTGCCGTCGGAGCCGCGCATCAGCGCAATCACGAAGGCGAGCACCGCCATGTCGTAGTTGAGAATGTACGGGGTGAACAGAAACGTCGCGGTCACGAACAGCGCAAGTGACAGGATTGGATCGCGCCGCCTCCAGTAGGTCCACACCACCGCGGCCAGCGCCAGCGCCGACGTTATGCCCTGCAGCGCCCAGTCGACGCCGGGCGGCAGATGAATGAGGCGCGCACCGAAGTAGATCGATGACACGGATGTAAACAGCACACCGCCGGCGTGCTCCGTGAGAATTTGCTGCTGCGGCAAGACTTTCTGCCAGTACTCGAGCCAAATGCTCCAGCCGAATAGCATCCCGGTTGCCGTCACCAGTATGCCGGCGGTTACGGTTGCGGCGGCGATCGTCACCCAGCGCCGCTCAAGCAGCAGAAGCACCGGCAGCAGGAGGCCGAGCTGCGGCTTGATAGTGAGAATGCCGAACAGCACACCGGCAAGGATCGGCCGCCGTTCGCGGTTCAACAGGCCGCCGATCAGCAAGACTGCAGTGTAGAAGCCGTTCTGGCCGAAGAACACGCAGACCGCCACACTGGGCGCCGCTGCGAGGAACATAAGCCGTTGGCGAGGGATGGCGGCAGACGCGGCGTAGAGATAAAGGCCGATGCCGATGGCGCACCACGCGATGTAGGCCGGCAAATACGGCAGCAGGCCGAACGGCCAGGTAAACAGCACGATATCAGGCGGATACGACCAATAATGTTCCGGATACATCGTGCCGAGCATGTCGCGCAGCATGGCGTTGTAGACATTCAGGTCGAACCAGGCCGCCGGACCGCCGGCGAACACGGAGCGGCCTCCCATCCACGTCGTCAGGAAGTCGCGGCCAAACACGAAGTTCGTGCTGTCGACCCACGGCTTGAGGGTCGGCGGCACACCGGCGAACGCGAGATAAAAAATCTCGAGGGTAACGAAGAACACGGCCGCCGCGACCGTGAGCTTGCCATAAAGGTCGTCGATCGATGCTCGGCTGCCAGGAGTGTCGCGCGCCGCAGCGACGGGTTGCGCTGAGAATACAGTCATGCCGACACACCGTGCCGGCAAGCGGTAAAAATCCGATGAAGGAGGCGACTGCACGGCACCGCCGCGCTGGACGAAATGTGCACCGCCTTCTAAGAGTTTACGCTGGCAGAGGCCTTAGGTGTTTAACGGCCATCGCAGGACCAAAGTCATGATTACCGAAATCGCCCAGATCGACGTGAAGCCCGGGATGGAATCGGAATTCGAGACCGGCGTGAAAAATGCCGCGCCGGTGTTCAAGCGCGCCAAAGGCTGCCACGGCTTGGAACTGCAGCGCTCGATCGAGAACACGAGCCGTTACCGGCTCTTCGTCAAATGGGAAACGCTGGAGGACCACACCGTCCATTTCCGCGGCTCGCCCGACTTTCAGGAATGGCGCAAGCTCGTCGGCCACTGCTTCGCCTCGCCGCCGCAAGTCGAGCATGTGGAGAAGGTGGTGCAGGGGTTTTAGAACCGTAGGGGCGGCCCTCGTGGCCGCCCGCCTTTCACCATGGGCACCCACAAGGGGTGCCCCTACGACGCGTGCGTCGACGCGGTCCGCTGCACATTAGCGATGCGATCCGGTACGCCGAACTCACGGCGGCAGACTTCGGCAAGGGTGGCGACGCCGGCGCGGATCGCCTCGTGGGACGGGCTGGCGAAGCATAGCCGCATGCGGCTCTTGCCGTAGGTCTTGTCGGTGGTCCATTCCGGCCCGGGATTGATGGCGACGCCGGCCGCAAGCGCGGGCTGATAGAGTTTCAGCGTATCGACAACGTCCGGCAGCTTGACCCAGAGGAAAATGCCACCCTTCGGATCGTCGAATTCGGCCGCCGTGCCAAACTGCTCATTGAGCGCGTCCATCAGCGTTTCCAGCTTTTTGCGCAGTCCGCGCGTCAGCGGCGGCACGTGCTCGTCAAAGTTCTTTGGGCAATATTCGCCCAGCACCATTTGCTCGAGCGCGCCGGAGCCAGCGTCGGTCTTCAGCGGCAGCATGCGCGAAACCAGGCTCCACTCGGCGACGATGTAACCGACGCGGAGCGCCGGCGCGATCGATTTGGAGAATGAGCCGATGTGAATGACGCCGCCCTGCTTGCTCATGGCGTACAGCGCCGGCGGCCGGCGGCCGTCCCAGATGAGATCGGCGTAGCAGTCATCCTCGAAGATCGGCACGCCATGTTGCTCGGCGAGCCGCAACATCTCCAGCCGGCGCGCCTCCGGCAGGATGGTGCCAGTCGGATTCTGCACTGTCGGGATGGTGTAGATGTACTTGGCGCGGACGCCGCGCTTTTTCAGATCGTCGAGGGCGGCGGCGAGTGCATCCATGCGCATGCCCTCGCGGTCGAGCGGAATACCGACGGTGTTCACACCAAGCCGCGTCCAGCGATTCAACGAACCCTGATACGTTTCGGCCTCCGTGATGATGGTGTCGCCGCGATTGAGCAGAATGCCGTTGACCAGATCGAGCCCCTGCAACGAACCGGAGGTGATGAAGATTTCGTCAGCGCTGCAGGCGATGCCGGCGGTGCGCTTGAGCTTTTGCGCCAGGAATTCGCGCAGCGGCCGGTAGCCCTGTGGGCCGCTTGCGAGGCCGTAGGTGGCGAGCGTGGCGCCTTCGCGCTTGAGCACGGCGTTCATCGCAACGATGAGATCGTCGACCGGAACTTGATCGGGGTCGTTGTTGCCGCCGACGAAACTGTATTTCGCCAGGCCGTTCCATTTGGCGGCGGCCGCCGGCAATCCCGAAGCCAGTAGCGGTGCGAAATCGAGTGAGGTCATTTTGGCCGAGTCCAGTTTGTTGTAAAGTCGAGCGCATTGATGAGTTCAAACATCGTAATACATTGTAATCCGAAGCCTGCACAAACATCTGGAATTTTTTTATTCGCACGTTGTTTGGCAGGCGCCGACGTTTCAAATGAAACGACTGTACGATTAGCGACCGATACCAATCCATAGGCGATTAGAAACGGGTCCTTGCCGACGGTCAGGAGCTCCGCCTCGTCCAAATCTGGTGCATAGCCCTGCTGGATTACCTGAGTGACCAATTGCGGATCAACCGCACCCGGCAAAAGCATCGAATCTTTCCTCGCCTTATCGGAGAGCCAGTCAACAAGTTCCCCCCTGCCGACGACAACTTCATCAAACTGCTCTTGGGGAATCTTTATGTTCCCCGCGCTTGAATGATGCAAGAGCCAGTCCCAAAACACTGGAAATCGCTTGAGAGGATAATAGGTGCGGTCCGCTCTAATTAGAGTGTCAGCGTCCAGGAGGTAGAGCATAAACGCCTCCTAGGCCGCCTTACCGCGAGCGATCAACTCATACACCGCGGTTGGTTTTACTCCCAACACCATTCCAGCTTTTGGCGCTGTGAGTGCGCCCACTGAAACCATGCGATCAATAAAGCCAATTAGACCCGCCCCGAGCCGGTGTCGTCTTACGACGTAATAGTTGGGGCCACCTTCCTTTTCGTCCTCCTCTTTTCGTTGCAGTCTTTCGGCATCGAAATCTGCGCTGAGCTCCCGATAGACGACACTGGTGATTAAATTGGCTCGTAACAGATTATAAGCCACCATCTTTCGGCTTAGATTCCGTGTCCTGGAAAATTCTGAAATTCTTTCGCTTAGGGTGTGAACGTTTGGCCCATCACGTAGATTAATGTCATTCAGTTCGGCAGGATTGAGAAGAAATCTTGCAGCGACAGAATCGCAAAATCTCTCGATCTCTGCATTGCCGTTGTAACCGCTGATCCCTGTTTCGCCGAGCAGAATGTGCACAAGTTCGTGTAAGAGAGTGAATGACCAAGCAGCGCGCGAGTCCTTCTCGTTGACTACTACAAACGGCGCCACCTTGTCGGCGAGAGCAAAGCCCCGAAAGACTTGCACATCGATATCTGTGTGATGGGTACCAAGATTTCCCATTAACAAAACAAAGACACCTGCTTTCTCCGCGCCTGACCGCAATATTGAAAATGCATTATCGACTGTTCTTTGAGCGCGGAACTCGGCGCGACTTACTCCTAGTAGTCTTCGCAATGACTCGACCGTTGCGTCTACACCGTCAGTCATTCGCCCAGAACCGACGAATGGAAGCACCTTGTCCTCATCTACCTCTTCGAGCGCGGCCTTGACCAAATACTGACGGGAGAGAACGTCTCGAATAAGCGCAGATACTAATGCTTCGGATCCTAATGGTGGATGTTCCGGCAGCGACCTAAAATCCTGCGGCCGTTTGGCGTCGGTTGGTGGTTTGGGGAGATAGAACGCCACCAGCGGTCTATGATACCGCTTCGACATCGCTACGATCTGATTGCGAGTAGGTTCACGTTCTCCGCTTTCAAATTCTGTCAGTCGGCGCCCAGAAACGCCAAGCTTTTTCGCGGCCGCCTCAAGAGAGAGGCCGGCAGTTTCGCGTGCCCAAACCAAGACTTCAGGAGCAATCCTTGGCATGCTCGCATTGTGCATCGTTTCGCATTCGCGTTCGAGAGGTTCTTAACCGCACTTTCCCCGCCAGCAGACTCGACCCATATTGGGGCCATGGCAAAGGGCCCCAAGCAGCGCGATCCGGCGAAGCATTCGAAGAAAGACCCGGCGAAGCCGACCCGCGCAAAGGCTTCGCGGCCGGACGTGCCGCCGCTCGATCCCACATTGGCGGAACTGCTCAATCCGGCGATTGGCCAAGGCCGCGCCGGCGTGGGCTCGCAGACGGGGATCGACTCGCAGCGGGCGAAGACTCCTGCCTCTCCGCCGGAGGGCAGTCCCCCCTCACCCGGCCCTTCGGGCCGGTGGAGTGACAAACCGGCCGCTCCACAGAAAACCGGCCTTCAGCCCCCGCCCGACAATTCCTTCGAGCGCCGCGCCGACTTCGCCAACGCGCATCGGGCGCGCAGGTCAACCCAGGAGGGATTCGCCGAGGCGCCGCAGCAAAGCTATGTGGGCAAAGATCCTTCGGCTTCGGCGGCTCCGCTCGGCGAACTCGATCCCGATCTGGCGCGCGCGCTTGGGATTGGGGACGACGCCGAACAAGATGGCGCCTCACCTCCCGCTCAGGACGGGAGCGAACGGGGCGGGGTGATCACGCCGGACATGCCGTCGAAACGCGCCCGCATTGCGCGGGCGGATATCGGCACCGTCGCGGGCCTCGCCAGTCAGCAGTCACTCGACAGATTGCTGCGCGAGGGCCGCGCCGAATTTCGCGAGCAGGATGGCGAGAACAGGATTTGGACGCCGCACCGGCCGCCGCGGCCGGATAAGTCCGAAGGCGGCAAGCATTTCGTCATCAAGTCCGATTTCGATCCGAAGGGCGACCAGCCGCAGGCGATCGCCGAATTGGTCGAAGGCGTGAGCCGCAACGACCGCACCCAGGTTTTGCTGGGAGTCACCGGTTCGGGAAAAACCTTCACCATGGCGAAGGTCATCGAGCAGACGCAGCGCCCGGCGCTGATTCTTGCGCCCAACAAGACCCTGGCGGCGCAGCTCTACGGCGAGTTCAGGAATTTCTTTCCCGACAACGCGGTCGAGTATTTCGTCTCCTACTACGACTACTACCAGCCGGAAGCCTACATCCCGCGCACCGACACCTATATCGAGAAGGATTCCTCGATCAACGAACAGATCGACCGCATGCGCCACGCGGCGACGCGCGCGCTGCTCGAGCGCGACGACGTGATCATCGTCGCCTCGGTGTCGTGCATCTACGGCATCGGCTCGGTCGAGACATATTCGGCGATGACGTTCACCATCAAGCGCGGCGAAAGGCTGAATCAACGGCAACTCCTCGCCGACCTGGTGGCGTTGCAATACAAGCGCTCGGGCGGCGATTTCTATCGCGGCTCGTTCCGCGTGCGCGGCGACGTCATCGAGATTTTTCCGGCGCACTACGAGGATCGCGCCTGGCGCGTGTCTCTGTTCGGCGACGAAGTCGAATCGATCCACGAATTCGATCCGCTCACCGGGCAGAAGACCGACGAACTGGAATTCGTCAAAATCTACGCCAACTCGCATTACGTCACGCCGCGGCCGACGCTGTTACAGGCGATTTCCGGCATCAAGAGCGAACTGAAGCAGCGGCTCGAGCAGCTCAACGCCGCAGGCCGGCTCCTCGAAGCGCAGCGGCTCGAGCAGCGCACGCTGTACGATCTGGAAATGATGGAGGCTACCGGCGCCTGTGCGGGCATCGAGAATTATTCGCGCTATCTCACCGGAAGGAAGCCGGGCGAGCCGCCGCCGACCTTGTTCGAATATGTGCCCGACAACGCACTCGTGTTTGTCGACGAGAGCCACGTCACAGTC
>JBAUYV010000127.1:0-10076 GCA_049584975.1 Xanthobacteraceae bacterium
TTCCGAAGAAACCCTGGCTCGACGGATTCACGGCCGCGGGCTTGCGGTTCGAGGACATCGACTACGTGTTTTGCACCCACCTGCACATCGACCACACCGGCTGGAATACGATGCTGCGCAACGGCCGCTGGGTGCCGACCTTCCCGAAGGCGAAGTACATCTTCCACAAGGGCGAATACGCGGCTTGGGAGGAATCAAACAAACGCGGCGAGAACCGGCCCGGCGGCGGCGGCAATGTATGGGGCTATAATTGCGAGCCTGTGGTTGCGGCCGGCCAGGCGCTGCTGGTGGACGACGACTTCCAGCTCGACGATACGTTCTGGCTGACCCCGACGCCGGGCCACTCGCCGTGCCATTGCTGCGTCAACATCCGCTCGCGCGGACAGCACGCGATCGTCGTCGGCGACATGATGCATCACGCCCTGCAATGCCGCGAGCCGGATTGGTCCACGGTGTTCGACTGGGATCCGGCCCAGGCGGCGCGGTCGCGGCGGAAATTCTTAAGCGATACCGCCGGCACCGGCAGGTTTGTGCTGCCGATCCATTTCCCGCATCCGACCACGGGATTGATCGAAGCCGACGGCGAGCGATTTTGTTACAAGTTTCTTCGGTAGTAGGGCGGATTAGCGAAGCGTAATCCGCCATCGTTTGCGCCGCTGCGGCGGGTTACGCCTGCGGCTAACCAGCCCTACGAATCTACTGCGACGCGATGTGATTGTCGCGGACCACCTCGCCCCAGAGTTTGATTTCGCTTTTCAGCAACGCGGCCGCGGCTTCGGGCGTTTGCTGGTCGACCGGATACTCGGCCATGCCGCCATCGGCGAAGAGTTTCTTCACCTTGGGATCGGCGAGCGCAGTGCGCAGCGCCGCATTCAGCTTGTCGACGATCGGCTTCGGCGTGCCGGCGGGCGCCAGCAGCATGTGCCAGAAATCGATGTCGAGCTTCTTGTAGCCGAGCTCGAGAAAAGTCGGAAGCTCAGGCAAGCCGTCAAAACGCTTCTTGCCGAAAATCGCGTAGGCTTTGAGCTTGGCGGATTTAACCAGCGGCTGGGCGACCACGGCGGAGATTGGGCCGAGGTCCACCTGACCTGCCAGCAGATCGACCAGCGCCGGACCGGCGCCGCGATAAGGCACCTGGGTCACCTTTACGCCCATCTCCTGGAACGCCAGCACCTCGGCCAGATGACCGAACGAACCGACACCCGGATGGCCAATCTTGGCGCTTTGTCCAGGCTGCTTCATCCAGGCCAGAAGCTCCTTGAAGTTATTCGGCGGCAACGTCGGACGTCCCGCGATCGTGTTTGTGACGGTGTTGATGAGGCCGATGGGGACGAAATCCTTCTCAGCATCGAACGTGCGATCCTTATAAAGTGCCATGCCGGCCGCCAGCGCGTCTTGGTGCTGGACGATGGTGTAGCCATCGGGTGCCGAGTGAGCCGCCTTGGCGGCGGCGATCATGCCGCCGGCGCCGCCAACGTTTTCGATCACGATCGGCTGGCCCAGCGCTTTCTGCATGGCGTCTTGAATCATCCGCGCGGTTGCATCGTCGGCGCCGCCGGGCGGAAACGCCACGATCATGGTGACGGGATGATCCGGATAAGTCTGCGCCGAAGCGGCGCCAACTACAAAAACACCGGCGGCGACAATCGACGCCGCGAGTGCGCGCACGAAGCCCAAGTTACCTCGGCCCAAGTTACCCCGGCCCATGTTACCTCCCTGGAAGCCGCTGCTCTTTTTTGTTCTGCAGCGGCGACGAGGATACTCATCTTTTCCCAATGCACCCGCAAGGCGCATGGCGGCGGCGGCGTGGCGGCAGATCGTCCCAGGTTTCACGTCCGCGGGCGCGGCTAGCAAGCGCGGCTGGGTTGCTCAATCCGGGGCAGTTGCTATCGTTGCGTACGGAAACGCAGCAAGCGAAGGGACGAGACACAAGATGAAAAAACTTCACGCTTTGGCGCTTTGCCTTTGTGCCGCGAGCCTTGCGGCCGCCGCCGCGACCGCGGCCGCCGCGGAGACCTGGCCGGCGCGCCCGGTGAAGCTCATCGTCGGATTTGCGCCGGGCGGCCCGACCGACCTGTTCGCGCGACTCATTGCACAAAAGCTGACCGAGCAAACCGGCAAGAACTTCTTCATCGAGAACGTACCCGGCGCGGGCGGCAACGTCGGCGCCGGCCGGGCCGCGCAATCGGCGCCAGACGGCTATACTATTCTGGTGACGGGCGGCAATCTCACCAACAACCCTTATCTCTTCAGTCATATCCCCTACGATCCGCTGAAGGACTTTGACGCCGTCACGCTCGGCGCTGCGACGCCCATCGTGCTGGCCATCAATCCGTCGGTGCCGGCGCAATCGGTCAAGGAGCTGGTCGCGCTGATCCGCGCCACGCCCGGTAAATTCAGCTATGCGTCGCCGGGCACCGGCACGCCGCCGCAACTGGTCGGCGCATTGTTTCAGCACGCCCTGAACCTCGACCTCGTACACGTGCCGTTTGACGGTGGCGGCACCGCCGTGCAGGCGACGGTCGGAGGTCATACGCCGATTTCCTTCGGCGCCATGGCGCCGGCGGTACCGCTGATCAAGGACGGAAAGCTGCGCGCGCTCGCGGTGACCGGCAAGGAGCGCTCGCCGGCGTTACCGGAAGTTCCCACCATGGCGGAGGCGGGTTTTCCCGAAGTGGAGGGCAGCACGTGGACCGCCATCGTGGTGCCGGCCGGCACGCCCAAGGACATCATTGCCGAACTGCATCGCCTGATCGTCAACGGCCTCGCGCAGCCCGACGTCAAACAAAAACTGGCCGCCATGGCCTATGTGCCGATCGGCGACTCGCCCGAAGAGTGCGCGGCGTTCTTCAAGTCGGAAATGGAAAAGTGGGGCAAGATCATCAAGGACGCGGGCATTCACCCTGAATGATGCTTGCGCCGGCGGCCGTACCCTCGAGGGATTGACGCCCCATCAAAAGCGCGGCGTGCCCGGATCGAGCCCGAGCAGCACACGCCCGGACAGCTCGAAGTTCGCCGACGACGTGCCGATGTGCTGCGTGGTTGCGTGCACGTCGCGAAAGCAGCGCTCCAGCAGATTGTGCTCATAGAGCGCCGTTCCGCCGGCGGCGTTGTAGAGAAGATCGACAGCCTGCGCCGACGCGCTCGCCGCCTGCGCCGCGGCAAGCCGCGCAATGGCGCGCTGGCGCAGCGACGGCGCATCGCCCGCCGCAACCGTATCCCAAAGCTTTTCCGCTTCATCGAACATGAAGGCGCGCGCCGAGCTTAACAGCGCCTCGGCCTTGCCGACATCGGCCTGTGCGCTCGCCTTGTCGCGCAGCCGGCCGGCGGAACCGGTCGGTGTCTTGGCTTCGGCCAATTCGACAAACGCATCGATCGCCGCCCGCGCGATGCCCAGCGGAACGCAGGCGAGGCACATGGCAAAGACAGTGATGAACGGCGCCGCGTATAGCGTTCCGGGCTGCGTCGGCGTGGCCGAGAAGCCGGCAATGACGTGTTTCTCCGGGACGAACAGATCGTTGACGCGAAAGTCATGGCTGCCGGTGCCGCGAAGGCCCCCGACGCGCCAGGTATCGATGATCTCGACCGCACTGGTCGGAAACAGCATCAGCCGCATGTCGGGCGCGCCGTCGGCGCCGCGGCGCGGGGCATCGCCGTCGTGGACGAAACAATTGCCAACCGTCCACGCGCTATGCTGGATGAAGCTGCCGTAACCCCAACGCCCAGTGAGGCGGAATCCGCCGGGCGCCGCCACGGCTTTGCCGGTGGGATTGATGGTGCCGGCGACAATGACGCTGCCGTCGCCGAAAATTTCGCGCGCGGCGCCTTCCTCGAGAAAACCGGAGAAGCGGCTATAGCCCGCCGACACCATCGTACACCAACCGACGGCGCCATCGGCGCGCGCGAGTTCGCCGATGACACGAAAGTAATCGGTGATGTTGAGCTCCGCACCGCCGAGCGCGCGGGCGAGCCAAAGCGAGAAGAAGCCGGTCTCCGCCATCTCTTTGACGAGCGGCGCCGGCAAACTCCGCTCGCGCTCGATGTCGCCGCGCTGTTCTCTGATCTTCGGCATCAGCGCGCGAGCGGCGCGAACAAAACCTTCGCCATCCACGGGACGCGTGCCGGCGGCACTCATCTGCCGGTCCCCGCCGGGACGCGGCGCGTGCTGCGCACGCCTTGACTGAGGGAGCGGACGAGATCGGCGACAGACGCAGCCGTTGCGGCCGTCGCCTTGCCGTCCGCGTCGAGACTCTTGCGCAGCGCATCGACCAGCGCCGAGCCAACCACGACGCCGTCGGAGCCTTCCGCGATGGCGCGCGCCTGCTCGGCGGTGCGCACGCCAAAGCCGACGCAGACCGGAAGCTTGGTGTGGCGCTTGATCCGCGCAACAGCGTCCGTGACCTTGCTCGGGTCCGGCGCCGCCGAGCCCGTGATGCCGGTGATGGAGACGTAATAGACGAAGCCAGACGTGTTGGTGAGCACGGTGGGCAACCGCTTGTCGTCGGTCGTGGGGGTGGCGAGACGGATGAAGTTGAGCCCGGCTTTCAGCGCCGGAACGCAAAGCTCGCCGTCCTCCTCGGGCGGCAGGTCGACGATGATAAGCCCGTCAACGCCCCCGCTTTTCGCATCGGCCAGAAAGCGCGCGCCGCCATACACGTAGATCGGATTGTAGTAGCCCATGAGCACGATCGGCGTGGCATCGTCGCCGCGGCGGAATTCGCGTACCAGCGCCAGCGTCTTCTTCATGTCTTGCCCAGCCTTGAGCGCGCGCAATCCCGCCGCCTGGATCGCCGGTCCGTCGGCCATGGGATCGGTGAACGGCATGCCGAGTTCGATCACATCGGTGCCGGCCTGCGGCAGCGCCTTGAGGATCGAAAGGGCTGACTCGTAATCCGGATCGCCCGCCATGGTGAAGGTGACGAGCGCGGCGCGGCCTTCCTCCCGAAGCGCAGCGAAACGCCGATCGATGCGGGTCGTCATCGCGCCTTGCTTTCCAGATGCCGCGCGACGGTTTCGAGGTCCTTGTCGCCGCGGCCGGAGAGATTGACCACCATCAGGTGATCCCTCGGCTTTGTCGGGGCCAGGTCGAGCACCTTGGCGATGGCGTGCGCCGGCTCCAGCGCCGGGATGATGCCTTCGAGTTTGGACAGAAGCTTGAACGCGTTGAGCGCCTCGTCGTCGGTCGCCGACAGAAACGTGACGCGCCCGACATCGTGCAGCCAGGCGTGCTCCGGGCCGATGCCCGGATAATCGAGACCGGCGGAAATCGAATGCGCCTCGTTGATCTGGCCGTCCTCGTTCATGAGCAGATAGGTCCGATTGCCATGCAGCACGCCCGGCCGCCCGCCGGCGATGGAGGCGGCGTGCTGGCCCGTCTCCAGGCCGTGGCCTGCGGCCTCGACGCCGTAAATCTCGATGTCCTTGTCGTCGAGGAACGCATGGAACAGGCCCATGGCGTTCGAGCCGCCGCCGATGCAGGCGACGAGCGAATCCGGCAGACGGCCCTCGGCCTTTTGCATCTGCTCGCGCGTCTCGCGGCCGATGATTGACTGAAAGTCGCGCACCATCATCGGATACGGATGCGGGCCGGCGATGGTGCCGATGCAATAGAACGTCGAGCCCACATTGGTTACCCAATCGCGCAACGCCTCGTTCATCGCATCCTTGAGCGTCTTCGATCCGGATTCGACCGGCATCACCTTGGCGCCCAGCATGTTCATGCGAAACACGTTGGCCTTCTGCCGCTCCACGTCGACCGCACCCATGTAGACGATGCATTCGAGACCAAAGCGCGCGCAGAGCGTGGCCGTGGCGACGCCGTGCATGCCGGCGCCAGTCTCCGCGATGATGCGCTTCTTGCCCATGCGCCGCGCCAGCAGGATCTGGCCCAGCACATTGTTGACCTTGTGCGCGCCGGTGTGGTTGAGCTCCTCGCGCTTGAGGTAAATCTTCGCGCCGCCACAATGGGTGGTGAGCCGCTCAGCGAAATAGAGCGGCGACGGCCGGCCGACGTAGTGCGCAAGATAGCCGTCCTTGTCTTTTTGGAATTGCGGATCGGCCTTGGCCTGCGCGTAGGCTTCTTCCAGTTCCAGAATGAGCGGCATCAGCGTCTCGGCGACGAAGCGGCCGCCATAGATGCCGAAGTGCCCGTGATCGTCAGGCCCGGTGCGGAAGGAATTCGGCCGCTGCACGGTCATGGATTGCTCACCACTTCATACGGTGGCAAACGAACATGCGCTTCGCGAGCGACGCGAACAAACTCCCGGATTTTTTCCAAATCCTTGATGCCTGGAGAACTCTCCACGCCAGACGATACGTCGACAGCCGGAACTCGCGTGATCCGTAACGCCTCGGCGACGTTCTCGGAGTTTAGACCGCCGGACAACATAACTGGCACGCCGGGAATGGCTCCGCTCAACAGCGTCCAGTCGAACGGCCTGCCTAGTCCGCCCGGACGAGTAGCACCGGGCGGCGCTTTGGCATCAAACAAAATCCAGTCTCCTGCGCTCGCGTAATTTTTGACTTGGTCAAAATCATCTTTCGATTCGACGGCAAGAGCTTTCATGATTGGCAGACCAAAGCGCCATTTCAGCTCGGCAACCCGCGCTGGCGTTTCCTGGCCATGGAGTTGCAGAAGGTCAGGCTGCAGCGATCGCACGATGGCATCGAATGTCGCCTCGCTGGCATCGACCGTAAGCGCCACCTTCTTGGCTCTACCCGCCACCCGCGCGCCGAGGGCGCGCGCCGTCTCGAATGCCACGTGCCGCGGCGAGGCCTCGAAGAACACAAAGCCCACCATGTCGGCGCCCGCATCAAGCGCGGCGTCGAGCGCCTCCGGCGTGGAAAGGCCGCAGATTTTCACGATGAGCGACACGGGCCTGCCTGCTTTCAAGAATGCCTGCGCTTGAACGCCGCCGTTCTACATCCCCGCACCGGCTTTGTCTCGCAGGGGATGGGCGAACGCTTCAGCGGGCGGGCGGCCTCAGCTGCAGCCGCTGCGGCGGCAGCTCGCCGCCATCCGGAACGATCGCGGGCCCGCTGGCGGCGCCCTCGTGCGCTTCGAGTTTCTTGCGCAGCGCCTGCGCCTGGCGCTCCCAGCGGCGCGCGGCGCTACGCCACCTGCCCTGGCGCACCCAGGCCGCGAGGCCGCCTATGAGCACTCCGAAGATGAGCAGCACGATGACCAGCGCGAACAACGGCAGCGTCAGCGACGCGGCCGGGGTGCTCCCGCCGAACGGGTCGAGCGACACCGTCACGATCTGCCGGTTGGCCACCGCGAAAGCAATCATGACAATGGCGAGCGGCAAGAGGATCAGCGTTGCAACGATTTTGCGCAGCAAATTCTGTGCTCCGTGTGCACTCTCCCCCGCCTCGCTGCGCTACGCGGGAGCGCAAGGATTCAGGGTTCGCTCGGGCTCGTGCGATTGAGCCGCTCACGCATCTCCTTGCCGGTCTTGAAGAACGGCACGCACTTCTGATCGACCGACACATGAGCGCCGGTGCGCGGATTGCGGCCGGTACGCGCCGGACGCTTCTTCACCGAAAACGCGCCGAAGCCGCGCAGCTCCACGCGATCGCCGCGCGCCATCGCCGCGATGATCTCGCTGAGAATGGCGTTGACGATGTTCTCTACGTCACGCTGATAAAGGTGTGGGTTCTGCTCGGAGATTCTTTGCACGAGTTCAGACTTGATCATAACCACCGCCGCCCTGACCGCCCGCGAACGCTGCTGCTTTCGTTTTATCTCAGTTCGCGCCGTCAGGTTGCCAAAGCGCCAACAGACCGTCAAGATTGAAGCGCTCGAGTGCGCTTGCCCCGCCAAGGCTGCCGAACCGGCGCGCCAGGCCGTCCAAGCCCTCCGCATCGAGCATCGCCAGCGCCGTAGCGTGCAGGAACGGCAAGTCGTCGAGCCGGCTGTGCAGGCGATAGTCGCGCACCGGCAGGTTGGCGGTAATGTTCTTCTCCTTCTCGAGCCAGGCGATGGCGGTCCGCTCGTCGCCGATCTGGTCGATAAGCTTCAGATCGAGCCCCTGATGCCCGGTGAACACGCGGCCGTCGTCCACCGCCGCGAGCTGGTCGTCGGTGAGGTGGCGGCGCTCCTGCACCAGGTTTTTAAACCACGCATAGGAGTCTTTGATGATCGACTCGATCGCCGCGCGGGCTTCCGGGCTGGTGGGCTCGAAGCCGCTCGGCGACGCCTTCAGGGGGCTCGATTTGATGGCCTCCACCTTCACGCCGATCTTGTCCAGGAGGTCGGTGAAGTTCGGGAATTCGAACAGCACCCCAATCGAGCCCACGAGCGAGGTCTGCTTGGCCACGATGTAATCGCCGGACAGCGCCGTGATGTAGGCGCCGGAAGCGGCAAGACTGTCGACGACGATTGCGACCGGCTTTTTGGCGCGCACCTGGCCGAGCGCGTCGAACAATTGCTCAGAGCCCGCCGTGGTGCCGCCGGGGCTGTCGACATGCACGATCACCGCGCGCGCATTGGACGATCGGGCGAGGCGGTCGAGCTGGCGCACCCGTTCGTCGTCGTCGCGGATCAGGCCGGTGACAGTCACGCGCGCGATGTAGGGGCCGGACACAAGGCCGCTGCGGTTACCCAGCATCGCCGCCACGACGCCGATGGCGAGCACGATCAACACTATGGCGACGACGCGCCAGAAGGTCAGCTTGCGCCGCATCCGGCGGCGGTCAACGATCAGGTCCGCATCTAGCGACATTGTCGAAGGTTCCTCTGTTGCTCCTTCTCCCCGCGCGCGGGGAGAAGGCCGGGATGAGGGGGCGTTTCCGCCGGGCTCAGAATCGCGGCAACGCCCCCTCACCCTCGCTCACTTCGTTCGCTCGACCTCTCCCCGCGCGGCGGGGAGAGGTGAATAATCACTCCTTCGCTTCTTCTTCCTCTTCCTTGTCGCTCTCCTCGCCCTTGCGGCGCAACGCAGTGCCGAGGATGTCGCCCAAGGTGGCCCCGGAATCCGAGGAGCCGTATTGGGCGATTGCCTCCTTCTCCTCGGCGACTTCCAGCGCCTTGATGGAGACTGTGGCCTTGTGGCTGCGGCGGTCGAACTGGATGACGCGCGCGTCGACCTTCTGGCCCACGGCAAAACGGTCGGGGCGTTGCTCGGAACGATCGCGGGCAAGCTCGGAGCGCTTGATGAAGGAGGTGAGTTCGGTACCGACGATCTTGACGTCGATGCCGCCTTCCTTGATCTCGGTGACCTCGCAGGTGACCACCGCGCCCTTCTTCAATTCGCCCCCGGCCTCCTCCGGCACGGCGCCGCCATCGGCAAGCTGTTTGATGCCGAGCGAGATGCGCTCCTTCTCGATGTCGACGTCGAGCACCTGCGCCCTGACCTTGTCGCCCTTCTTGTACTCCTCGATCACCTGCTCGCCCGGCCGTTTCCAGTCGAGATCGGAGAGATGCACCATGCCGTCCACGTCGCCGTCGAGGCCGAGGAACAGGCCGAACTCGGTCTTGTTCTTGACTTCGCCTTCGACCACCGAGCCGGCCGGATATTTCTCGACGAACACCTCCCAGGGATTACGCATGGTCTGCTTGAGCCCGAGCGAGATGCGGCGCTTGACCGGATCGACCTCGAGCACCTGCACTTCCACTTCCTGCGAAGTCGAGACGATCTTGCCGGGATGCACGTTCTTTTTGGTCCACGACATTTCAGAAACGTGGATCAGGCCCTCGATGCCCGGCTCCAGTTCGACGAACGCGCCGTAGTCGGTGATGTTGGTGACGCGGCCGGTGAACCTGGCGCCGACCGGATACTTGGCCTCGATGCCCTGCCACGGATCGTCGAGCAGTTGCTTCATGCCCAGCGAGATGCGGTGGGTCTCGTGGTTGATCTTGATGATCTTGACCTTCACCTGCTGGCCGATGTTGAGCACCTCGGACGGATGATTGACCCGCCGCCAGGCTATGTCGGTCACGTGCAGGAGGCCGTCGATGCCGCCGAGATCGACGAACGCGCCGTAGTCGGTGATGTTCTTCACCACACCGTCGATGACCTGACCCTCTTCGAGATTCTGCACCAGCTCCTGGCGCTGCTCGGCGCGCGTCTCTTCCA
>JBAUYV010000128.1:0-2339 GCA_049584975.1 Xanthobacteraceae bacterium
GCGACGGCGCGACTGCCCTGTTTCTCGCGGTAGACGGCAAGCCCGGTGGCGTCATTGCCATCGCCGACCCGATCAAGTCCACGACTCGAGCGGCGCTGGATAGCCTGCGCAATGACGGCATACGGATCGTGATGCTAACCGGCGACAACAAGACGACTGCCGAGGCTGTCGCCCTCAAGCTCGGTATCAAAGAAGTCGAAGCCGACATCCTGCCGCAGGACAAGAACCGCATCGTCAAAAAACTCACCGCCGAGGGACGCATTGTCGCCATGGCTGGCGATGGCGTGAACGACGCCCCGGCCTTGGCCGAAGCCGCTGTCGGCATCGCCATGGGAACGGGCACCGAAGTCGCGATCCAAAGCGCCGGAATTACCTTGGTGAAAGGCGATCTTGCCGGCATTGCGCGGGCCATCGTCTTGAGCCGGGCGACGATGCGTAACATTCGCCAAAATCTGGTATTTGCATTCGCCTACAACACGATCGGCATCCCGATTGCCGCGGGCGTTCTCTATCCGGCCTTCGGCCTCCTTCTCAGTCCGATCGTTGCCGCGCTGGCGATGTCGCTCAGCTCGGTATCGGTCATCGTGAACGCGCTACGCTTGCGCACGCTGAAGCTCTAGCAGGACGAAAGTGACCTGGCCTTGGCCCGCCTCGTCATTTTGGCCGAATGGGGCACTGGTTGGACCGTCGGCCCGCGTGCACCGGATAACCTGCGGGGCCATCACGAGATCGGCCCTTCACGTTGAACAACGCGCAACTTGCGCGGCACGAGTTCATCACGCTTATCGGCGGCGTGGCAATTGCCTGGTCGCAGGTCGCCAGCGCTCAGCAATCCGACAAGCCACGGCTGATCAGCGTGTTGATGGGTTGGGCGTCCGACAATCCGGAAGGCGAAAATCGCTTTACGGCATATAGGCGTGGGTAAATATGGAAAATAAAACCAGTTTATCGAATCTCGGCGTGGTCGTCTCGGTGCGCGGCAGTGTCGTGGACATTCGATTCGATGAGCATTTGCCGCCGATCTACTCGGTGCTGCTCACGGGACCGGAAAGGCAGATCGTCATCGAAGTGCTGGCGCAACAAGATGCGCAGCACGTGCGCGGGATTGCGTTGACGCCGACGCAAGGTCTCGCTCGCGGCATGGCGGTGGAGGATACGGGCGGGCCGTTGAAAGCGCCGGTGGGCAAAGCGGTTCTCTCGCGGATGTTCGACGTATTTGGCAATACCATAGATCGCGAAGCGGCACTGTCCAATGTCGAATGGCGTTCGGTGCATCGGGCTCCACCGTCGCTGGCGCGACGTTCCACCAAGTCGGAAGTCTTCGAGACTGGCATCAAGGTCATTGATGTCCTTGTACCGCTGGAGCGCGGTGGCAAGGCGGGACTTTTCGGCGGGGCAGGCGTCGGCAAGACGGTGCTGCTGACCGAAATGATCCACAACATGATTGGTCATCACGAGGGCGTTAGCATTTTTTGCGGCATTGGCGAACGGTGTCGTGAAGGCGAAGAGCTTTACGATGCGATGAAGGAAGCCCATGTGCTGCCGAGCATGGTGATGGTCTTCGGGCAGATGAACGAGCCGCCGGGCGCGCGGTTCCGCGTCGGGCATGCTGCACTGACGATGGCCGAGTATTTTCGCGACGACGAGCACCGCGACGTGCTGCTGCTCGTCGATAACATTTTCCGCTTCATCCAGGCCGGCATGGAGGTGTCCGGCTTGATGGGCCAGATGCCGTCGCGGTTGGGATATCAACCGACCATGGGCACTGAGCTATCAGGGTTGGAAGAGCGCATTGCCAACACGGATACCGGCGCTATCACCTCCATCCAGGCGGTGTATGTGCCGGCGGACGATTTCACCGATCCGGCGGCGGTACATACGTTCTCGCATCTCTCCGCGTCGATTGTGCTCTCGCGCAAGCGGGCAAGCGAAGGGCTTTTCCCGGCCATCGATCCTCTACAATCCAGTTCCAAGATGGCCACGCCGGGCATCGTCGGCGAGCGGCATTACGGCTTGGCGCGGGAAATCCGGCGGACGCTTGCGCAATACGCCGAACTCAAGGACATCATCGCCATGCTGGGCCTGGAGCAGCTCTCGCCGGACGACCGCAATGTGGTCGGCCGCGCCCGCCGGTTGGAGCGCTTTCTCACTCAACCCTTCTTCACGACCGAACAGTTCACCGGCCTCAAAGGAAAGCTTGTCAGCCTCAAGGACGCGCTGGATGGTTGTGAGCGCATCCTGCGCGATGAATTCAAAGACTATCCGGACAGCGCACTTTATATGATCGGGACAATGGATGAAGCGAAGTCAAAAGCAAAACCCGTTCCGCCCGCAGCCCC
>JBAUYV010000129.1:0-23399 GCA_049584975.1 Xanthobacteraceae bacterium
TTGCCGAGCGAGGTCTTGCCGACGCCGGGCGGCCCGACCAGGCACAGAATCGGCCCGGTGAGCTTGTTGGCGCGCTGTTGCACCGCGAGGTACTCGACGATGCGCTCCTTGACCTTCTCGAGCCCGAAATGATCGGCCTCGAGAATCTGCTCGGCCAAGGCCAGATCTTTTTTGACCTTAGACTTCTTGTTCCACGGAATGGCGAGCAGCCAGTCGAGGTAGTTGCGCACGACGGTGGCTTCGGCCGACATCGGCGACATCTGCCGTAGCTTCTTCAGCTCGTGCTGCGCCTTTTCGCGGGCATCCTTCGAGAGCTTCGTCTGCTTGATCTTTTCTTCGAGTTCGGCGACCTCGTCCTTGCCGTCCTCGTCGCCCAGCTCCTTCTGGATCGCCTTCATCTGCTCGTTGAGGTAGTACTCGCGCTGCGTCTTCTCCATTTGACGCTTGACCCGCGTGCGGATGCGCTTTTCCACCTGCAGAACCGAGATTTCGCTTTCCATCAGGCCGAGCACTTTTTCCAGCCGCTCGGTCACGCTGGGCGTCTCCAGGATCACCTGCTTGTCGGGAATCTTGACCGCCAGATGCGAAGCAACGGCGTCCGCAAGCTTGGCGTAATCCTCGATCTGCTGAACGACGCCGATGACCTCCGGCGAAACCTTCTTGTTGAGCTTCACGTAGCCTTCGAATTCGTTGACGACCGAGCGCGCCAGCGCTTCAGCCTCAACCTGATCGCCAGCGGAATCGGCGAGCACAACGGCTTCTGCCTCGTAATATTCCTCGCGATCGGTGTAATGGTTCACACGGGCGCGCGCCGCGCCCTCAACCAGCACCTTCACGGTGCCATCCGGCAGCTTGAGCAACTGCAGTACGCTCGCAAGCGTGCCGACGCTGTAGATCGCATCGGTCGCCGGATCATCGTCCGACGCATTTTTTTGCGTCGCCAGCAAAATGAAAGTGTCCGAGCGCATCACCTCTTCGAGCGCCTTGATCGACTTTTCACGGCCGACGAAAAGAGGAACGATCATATGCGGGAAAACAACGATGTCCCGCAGTGGCAGCACCGGATAAGCCCGGCTTTCACCGGCCGTCAGGAGCGGCTTAGGCTTGGCGGCACTTGTCATGGCCCCATTCCTTTATTGTTGTGCACTTCCGTCCAGACCCGCAGGATGCGCTGTCACGACGGACTGCGAGAGGTTTGGCACGCAACTTTCATTCCAGCAGTATAGGTGGCGTCGCGCCGCGAGCGTGTCAAGAAAGCCCGGTTTTTGCGGCAAAATAACGCTCCGCAGCGGCGCAGTGCTGATATGCGCACCGAATCGGGCCGCCTTGGCGGGCCCGATTCCACTTAGGCGCTCGCGCCGGCGTCGCTCGCGCGATCCGAGCGATCGGCATAGATGTAGAGTGGCCGTTTGCTACCGTCCACGACCTCTCGGAAGATCTCAACCCGCACGACGCCTTCCAGGCTCGGTAGATCGAACATGGTGTCGAGCAGAATGCTTTCCATGATCGAGCGCAGACCACGAGCTCCGGTCTTGCGGTCGATTGCCCTGCGGGCGATCGCGGCCAGCGCTTCGTCGGTGAGCTTGAGGTCCACCGTCTCCATCTCGAACATGCGCTGATACTGCTTCACCAGCGCGTTCTTCGGCTCGGTGAGGATGCGCTTGAGCGAAGCCTCGTCTAGGTCTTCCAGGGTCGCGACCACCGGAAGGCGGCCGACGAATTCCGGAATGAGGCCGTATTTCAGCAGATCCTCGGGCTCTACCTCACGGAAGATTTCGCCCTGCTTGCGATCCTCCGGCGCCATCACCTTGGCGCCGAAACCAATCGACGTGGATCTGCCGCGCGACGAAATGATCTTTTCCAAGCCCGCAAAGGCGCCGCCGCACACGAACAGGATGTTCGTGGTGTCGACCTGGAGGAACTCCTGCTGCGGATGCTTGCGGCCGCCCTGGGGCGGGACGCTTGCAATGGTTCCTTCCATGATCTTGAGCAGCGCCTGCTGCACGCCCTCACCCGACACGTCGCGGGTAATGGAGGGGTTGTCGGACTTGCGCGAAATCTTGTCGATTTCGTCGATGTAGACGATGCCTCGCTGCGCACGCTCGACGTTATAGTCGGCCGACTGCAGCAGCTTCAGAATAATGTTCTCAACGTCCTCGCCGACATAACCAGCTTCGGTCAGCGTGGTCGCATCGGCCATAGTGAAGGGCACGTCGAGAATGCGCGCCAGCGTCTGCGCTAGAAGCGTCTTGCCGGAGCCGGTGGGCCCGATCAGCAGGATGTTCGATTTTGCCAACTCAACGTCGTTGTGCTTGCTCTGGTGATTGAGCCGCTTGTAGTGATTGTGGACCGCGACCGAGAGAACTTTCTTGGCGTAATCCTGGCCGATGACGTAGTCGTCCAAAACCTTACGGATTTCGCGCGGGGTCGGAATGCCGTCGCGCGATTTCACCAGCGAGGACTTGTTCTCCTCGCGGATGATGTCCATGCACAACTCGACGCACTCGTCGCATATAAAGACGGTCGGACCGGCGATGAGCTTGCGCACCTCGTGCTGGCTCTTGCCGCAGAACGAGCAGTAAAGCGTATTCTTTGAATCGCCACCGCCGACTTTGCTCATTCCAGTCTCCGTACCAGTCTTACGTCTCGACCCTTAGGTCTCGATCGCCCGGGCAGCACCCCAAGAGCTTACGAAGCGCTGCGCTAACATTCCGTAGCTGCGGACGCATTGCCTAGACATTGTCACAGCACGCCTTAAGACAACACGCCCAAGTCAGCACACCTAAGTCCAGCATATTCTGCCATGCTAATCGTGTGCCAACCAAGAATCCATTAACGATAACGCGACTTTGCGCCTGTTTACGCCAGTGTGTTTTCGGGATCACACTGTGGAGAAGATGCCGCAACGCCAGCCTTTCATCCGCTTTGCGCGGATGAATCAGCCCCTTTGATGGCGATGACCGCGCCCACAACGGGCGAAACGTCACCCCTTGATCGAGGCCACTTCCGCCGCCTTGAGCGAGGGTTCCTCCGCCCGCTTGTCGATCACCTTGTCGATCAGGCCGAAATCCCTCGCCATCTCGGCAGTGAGGAACATGTCCCGTTCTAGGGCATCCTCGATCTTCTTGAGCGGCTGGGCGGTGTGCTTGACGTAGATTTCGTTCAAACGCCGCTTCAGGTTCAAGATTTCTTGGGCATGCAACATAATATCGGTGGCCTGACCTTGGAAGCCGCCGGAAGGCTGGTGAACCATGATGCGGGCGTTGGGGAGTGCAAAGCGCAGGTCCTTAGCTCCGGCCGCGAGCAGGAGCGATCCCATGGAAGCTGCTTGTCCCGTGCAAAGGGTCGACACGGCCGGCCGGATGAACTGCATCGTGTCATAGATCGCCAAGCCGGAGGTCACGATGCCGCCTGGCGAATTGATGTACATGGAGACTTCTTTTTTGGGATTCTCCGCCTCCAGGAACAGGAGCTGAGCAACCACGAGCGAGGCCATACCGTCCTCGATCGGCCCGGTGATGAAGATGATCCGTTCCTTGAGTAGCCGGGAGTAGATGTCATAGGCCCGCTCTCCGCGGTTGGTCTGCTCGACCACCATGGGAACGAGGTAGTTCATGTAGGTCTCATTCGGGTCGCGCATGGATCACCTGTGGGAGCTTTCTCTTGATATTTGCCCAGTGTGGCTGAGTCGGGCCCGGCCTGTCGAAGCCGGTGCGCTTTCCCAGTTATCTTGCCGTTAATTCAGATAGGCGCGGAACTGCCCGCGACAAGACGTGCCGCCCGGGGTACATCGACACCCCGGGCTGGATTGCCTTATTCCTCGTCTTCCTTGAACAATTCTTCGCGCGATACCTGCTTGTCGGTCACCTGGGCAAGCTCAAGCACGAAGTCGACCACTTTGTCCTCGAAGAGGGGCGCCCGCAGCGCGGCGAGCGCATTGGGATTATTGCGATAATACTCCCACACCTGCTGCTCACGGCCAGGGAGCTGGCGGACCTGCTCCATCACCGCCGCCCGCAACTGCTCCTCGGTGACAGTGATGTTATTTTTCTCGCCGATCTCCGCGATGACCAGACCGAGACGAACCCGGCGCTCGGCGATGGTGCGGTAGTCGGCGCGCGCCTTCTCCTCGGTGGTGCCCTCGTCCGCAAAAGTGCGGCCTTGCTGTTTGAGGTCGTTTTCGATGGCTGACCAGACGTTGGTGAATTCCTGCTCGACGAGGCTCGGCGGCGGCTCGAATTTGTGGTGCTCGTCGAGTTGATCAAGCATCGCTCGCTTAAGCTTCTGACGCGAGGCCGCCGCATGGTCGCGTTCAATGTGCTCGCGCAAGGCATCGCGCAGCTTGCTCAGCGAATCCAATCCAAGGCTCTTGGCGAAGTCGTCGTTCAAAGTGACCTCGCCCGGCGCCTCGACCGTCTTCACGGTGACCGCAAAGGTTGCGTCTTTGCCGGCAAGAGCCGGCGCCGGGTAGTTCTCTGGGAACTTGATGTCGAACGTCCGGCTTTCGCCGGCCGTTAGTCCGAGGAGGTTCTCCTCGAAGCCCGGGATAAAGCGTCCCGAGCCGAGCAGTATCGGCACATCGTCGCCGGATCCGCCGTCGAACGGCTTGCCGTCCGTGGTGCCCTGGAACGAAATCGTCACGCGGTCGCCGTTTACCGCCCCTTCGGCCTTCACCACGAACGGACGGTTCTGGTCAGCAAGCGCCTGCAGCGCCTGATCAATTTCCTCGTCCGCGACGTCGGCACGAAGTCGATCGAGCGTCATGGTCTTGAAGTCCATGACCGTAATCGGCGGGACGATCTCCATCTCGACCGTGTAGGCCAGGTCGAATTTGCCTTCGATGACGCCCTCGACGGCCCCTTCTTCGGAAGAAAGCACCACCTTCGGCTCGGTAGCGAGCTTAAGGCCGTTATCACTGACGATCTTGTTGTTGGCTTCGCGGACCGCGGCTTCGATCACCTCGGCCATGGCAGACTTGCCGTAAATTTTCTTGAGGTGCGCCAACGGCACCTTGCCGGGGCGGAAGCCGCGCAACTGCACGCGTCCCTTGAGATCGTCGAGGCGCTCGTTGACGCGCGCCTCAAGGTCCGTCGCCGGGACGACGACCCGGTATTCGCGCTTGAGGCCCGCGGCGCCAGTTTCGGTGACCTGCATCGGATCTACTCTTCAGGGCTTTTTGCCAAAGGAGCCGCCCGCTTGGGTGCGGGCGGAGGGGCTCGAACCCCCACGACTTGCGTCACGGGAACCTAAATCCCGCGCGTCTACCAATTCCGCCACGCCCGCAACACCGAAAGGAGGTCTGGCGGCGCGGCTTATATCACGCACCATGCGCGGGTTACTACAGAAATAGCCAGCGGATGACAGCTTGCTAAGGCGGCCTTCTCCAATGCCGTGTGGGCGTGTGCGATCAGGCAAGCAAGGCGCGGTAGACGGACGGCAAGGCTTCCGACAAATCCTCGGAAATGAGGCCCCGGCCAACGACCGTCGCGGCTTCGCCGTGGAGCCAAACGGCGGCGCTTGCGGCTTCGAACGCTGGCATGCCCTGGGCCAAAAGCCCCGCCGCGATCCCGGTCAAGACGTCGCCGGCACCAGCCGTGGCTAGGTACGCCGGGGCGTTGGCGGCAATACTGGCTCGGCCGTCGGGGGCTACCACCACCGTGTCTCCGCCCTTGATGAGCACGACCGACCCGATCTTCGCGGCCGCAAAACGCGCCCGTTCCAGCTTCGATCCCACTTTCGTTCCTTCATCCAAGGCCCAGAAAAAGCGAGAAAATTCTCCCTCGTGCGGCGTGAGGATCGTGGCCCCACTGGAGCGCGCCAAAAGGGCGCGCGCGAGCCGCTTTGGATCATGTGCGAAGCTGGTGATGGCATCGGCGTCGAGCACCACGGCGCGATTGCCGGAAAGCACCGTGAGGACAAGCTCGCAAGTCGCCTCACCCACGCCCAGACCCGGTCCGATCGCTACGGCGTTGAAGCGGCGGTCGGATAGGAACCCTTCAAGTTCGCCCGGCCCGTCAACCGCCCGCACCATGATGGCGAGGTTCGACGCAGCATTGACCGCCAGCGCTTCCCGCGGACTGGCGATGGTCACAAGTCCGGCACCGGCGCGAAGTGCGCCCCGCGCTGCAAGCCGCGCCGCGCCTGTGGACCAGGAGGGGCCGGAAAGAACGACCGCATGACCTCGGTCGTACTTGTGACCCGTCAGCCGTGGAACGGGAAAACCGGCGGACCAGAGTGCCGGGACGTTTTCGAAAGTCTTGGGGCCGATTTCGGCCAGTACTCCGGCGGGAACCCCGATGTCCGCCACAGAAGTCGGCCCGCAATAAAGTCGCCCAGGCAGAAGCACATGGCCCGGCTTCTTGCGAAAGAAGGTAACGGTCCGAGCAGCACTCACGGCGGCGCCCATCATCGCTCCCGACGTGCCGTTGATGCCGCTGGGGAGGTCGACCGCGACCACCGGCGCTGACTGAGCATTCATAGCTTCGATCATTGCTCGCGCCCGGCCTTCGACCGGCCGATCGAGGCCCGCACCGAACAGGGCATCGATGATGACGTCTGCGCCATCGAGTTCGCCTGGGTCGGCCGAGGCGACCTGCCCTTTCCATTTTTTTGCAGCGAGCGCGGCATCACCCTTGAGGCGATCCACCTCGCCCATCAGCAGGAATCGAACCCGATAGCCGCGCTCGGCGAGAAACCGGGCCGCCACGAAACCGTCTCCGCCATTATTGCCGGGCCCAGCCAGGACGACGACTTGTTCCCGGACTGCGTGCCGGGCAGCAACCGCATCGGCGACGGCTTGGCCGGCCCGCTCCATCAAATCGATGCCCGGCACACCCCCAGCTATCGCCAGGCGGTCGGCTTGGGCCATTTCGCCATTGCTCAGAAGCTCAAACATACCGCCGCGAAGATAACGAAAGCGGCAAGCGCCGCATATTGCGAAGCATACTCCTCGGTCTGCGACACCACTCTTGACGAGATAAGTTGCAGTGTGCCTACTTTGTTGGCAGGCCCCCTTCGGGAGCCCTCGAAGCAAGCGCGCAAGTACCCCTTAGCTCGCTGATCCGACTACGATATTCGAATCACTCCGGCCTTGGCACGGGACCTGCTAACCCAGGCGACGGTTCCGGGTGTGAAGTTGTTGCCGTCTACCTTGGAGCCGGGAGATGAAACGCGATGAAAAAAATCGAGGCGATCATCAAGCCGTTCAAACTTGATGAGGTCAAGGAGGCGCTCCAAGAAGTAGGCTTACAAGGGATCACCGTCACCGAGGCCAAGGGGTTCGGCCGACAAAAGGGACATACCGAACTCTACCGCGGCGCCGAGTACGTGGTCGATTTTCTTCCCAAGGTGAAGATCGAAATTGTTCTTGGTGACGACATGGTCGAGAAGGCCGTCGAGGCGATCCGCCGGGCTGCACAAACCGGACGGATCGGCGACGGCAAAATCTTCGTTTCGAGTATCGAGGAGGCCATCCGGATCAGAACGGGGGAATCCGGAGCTGATGCTATCTGAACTGCCAACTTGACTGTTTGCTTGGCGAACCACGGCGGGGTTCGGCCAGCACGTCATATTTCGTTACACCAGCACCACGAAAGGTATGCATACCATGACGACGCCGAAGACTGTCATGAAGATGATCAAGGATAACGACGTTAAATACGCCGATTTCCGATTTACCGATCCGCGCGGCAAGTGGCAGCACGTCACATTCGACATCACTATGATTGAAGAGGACACCTTCGCGGAAGGCCAGATGTTCGACGGGTCATCGATCGCCGGATGGAAGGCGATTCACGAATCGGACATGTGCCTCATGCCCGATCCCGCGTCCGCTTGCATCGATCCGTTCTTCGCCGAGACCACGTTGGTGTTGGTGTGTGACGTGCTCGAGCCAACGACGGGCGAGCCCTACTCGCGCGATCCCCGCGGCATCGCCAAGAAAGCCGAGGGCATGGTGAAATCCATGGGTGTCGGCGACACAATCTATTTCGGACCGGAGGCTGAGTTCTTCGTGTTCGATGATGTGAGGTACAAGGTCGAGCCCTACAACACCGGCTTCAAGCTCGATTCCGTCGAGTTCCCGTCGAACGCCGACACCGAATACGAGGGCGGCAATCTCGGCCACCGCGTCTGGACCAAGAAGGGCTATTTCCCGGTCCCGCCCCAGGATTCCGTGCAGGACATGCGCTCGGAAATGCTCGCCGCCATGGCACGCATGGGCGTCAAGGTCGAAAAGCACCACCACGAAGTCGCATCCGCCCAACACGAGCTCGGTATGAAATTCTCGCCGCTGACGGTGATGGCGGATCAGTTGCAGATCTACAAATACTGCATCCAGCAGGTGGCGCAGGTTTACGGCAAGTCGGCCTGTTTCATGCCAAAACCGGTCTACGGTGACAACGGCTCTGGCATGCATTGTCATCAGTCGATCTGGAAGGGCGGCAAGCCGGTATTCGCCGGCAACAAATACGCCGATCTGTCGGATACGTGCCTGCAATACATCGCCGGCATCATCAAGCACGCCAAGGCGATCAATGCCTTCACCAACCCGACGACGAACTCATACAAGCGGCTGGTGCCGGGCTTCGAGGCGCCGGTGCTTCTGGCCTATTCGGCACGCAACCGATCGGCGTCATGCCGCATCCCCTACACGACCAATCCAAAGGCCAAACGCGTCGAAGTGCGTTTCCCCGATCCGCTTGCCAATCCCTATCTGGGCTTTGCCGCAATGCTGATGGCCGGTCTCGACGGCATCAAGAACAAGCTCGATCCCGGCGAAGCCATCGACAAGGATCTCTACGATCTGCCGCCGAAGGAACTGAAGAAAATTCCGACCGTGTGCGGCTCGCTGCGGCAGGCGCTCGAAGAACTCAACAAGGACCGCGGCTTCCTCAAGACCGGCGGCGTGTTCGACGACGACTTCATCGACGCTTATATCGACCTGAAAATGAGTGAAGTCATCCGTTTCGAACACACGCCGCATCCGGTCGAGTACGAAATGTATTACTCAGCGTAGCCGTTCGCGTATCCTCCCAGCATTGCACTGATGCGATGCGAACTTGGGCGCCCCGCGGGGCGCCCAATTTTTTTGGGCGGCTTACCCGGTTTGCCTCGTCAAACCGCGACCGGCTGGCCTGTTGGAATTGATTGCGAAGCCAGCCTGCGGACTTTTCGCCTGACCTTCTTCAGGATGCGGCCCGCCAGCGCTTTGCGGCGGTTGAACCAATGGTGCCACGGTTGACTTCGATAATAGGCACTATCGATGGCGCACTGGGCATCATCGCTTGTTCTTTTGGCGTTTCCATCTCGACGCGGTTGCGGCCGTTTTCCTTGGCCCGGTAGAGCGCCCGATCGACCACGGAGAGCAGATCGAGAACCCTGGCGCGGGGGTCACAACCAAGGGTCACGCCGCCGCTCACGGTCGGCAACAGCTCGTCGGCGCCGAAGCGCGCTGCTGCCGCGGCGAAATTGCGCCGAACACGGTCGGCAATGGCGAACGCCTCGTCGAGATCGCCCACCGGAATGCAGGATGCGAATTCCTCGCCGCCGATGCGGGCGAAAAGCACGTCAGCTCCAAGCGTCGCGGTGGCGGTGCCGGCAAAGGTCTGCAGCACCGCGTCCCCCACGGCGTGGCCGAAACGGTCATTGATCTGTTTGAAGTGATCAAGATCGAACAGCATCATGGCCAGATGTTCGCGCTCCGCTTCCTGCCGCGCCAGCAAATCGGCGGCGCCGTCCAGGAACGCGCGCCGATTGGCGACGCCGCTCAGCGGGTCGACCAGCGAATTGATCTTGTGCCTCAGTTCGGTGCGCTCCTTGGTCATGTTGAGCTGAAAAAACGCCATGACCACCGTGAACAGCAGCGTGCCGAAGGTGACTAGTGCGAATGAAAGGCCGCGCAACACGGAGTCGTCCGCAAAGGTCGGCGACAACAGCGTGGCCGGCACGCGCGCCAAGAGTACCGCCGCATAGGCCAGCAAAACGACGATCGAAGGCCAGCGCGACATCAGCGGCTCGTCGCGCCCGCGCCAAAACTCCTGCGCGGTCATGAACGCGAACACCGCCAGCGCCGTTGAGACGACGAGCACCCCCAGATTATTGTCGCCGGCAAAGCCCGGCACCAGGCACAGCAACGTCCAGATCGCCGGCGCCAACAGCACCAGGTACAGCGAGACTTCGCGTTCATCGAAGACGCGCGCGCCCGTCCAGGTCAGGCCGTAACCAAAAAGCAGAAGGGCGTTGGCAAGACCGATGGTCAGAAAATCGGGCGCCCAGCCCCGCGCGACCAACAGCCCCAGCCCGATCGCATTTGATGATATGAGCCGACCCCCACCACATCGGCGCGCGAATTGTGCGATTCTGCAATCCGGCGAAGACCAGAAGCACCCCGAGCAGCGCGGTGACGAAAACGGTCACCACGGAAAGGGTCTGCACGTCTAGGTTCATGAGTCCGACAGCCCACAGGAACACCTGGAACGTACCCTCCAAGCATTTCCGTACGGGTTACCGCGCAATCGCGGCTCGCAAACAGGCTTGGCAAGGAGTAAAGGTCGAACGTGCAGTTTTAATCAATTGCGCTGGTCGTAGCGCCGGGCCGGGTCGGGGCGGCCGACATCCGCAGCCTCTTAACCGGCCCTTCACTTGATGCCTGACCGCACCTAAATTGTGATAAAAGCAGAAGGAGTTTCCGATGGCTCAGACCGCCGAACTCGACGTTGCCCCCGACACCATTGAGGCGACCCTCAATTACATCGTCGCCGACGGCAGCAAGGTCTTCACCATCGTGGCCACCCCCGGCGGCAGCGACACGCGCTCGGGCGGCACGCCCGATCCGCGCCGCGTGCTCATCCATAACGGCCGCCCGCACGCGCAGGACTTTGCGTTAGATCGCAATGGCTTTCGTTTTGTGCGTCACGACACCAAGGTCGCCAATTTCTTCGCTGAGGATGAGATCAAGCGCGTTTACTACCCGGAGATGGTCGAACTCATAAAAACGGAAAGCGGCGCCAAGCGCGTCGTCGTATTCGACCACACGCTGCGCACCGCCGACGACGAACTGCGCGAGGCGAAGAAAACCCGCGAAGTCGTCCGCCGCGTACACAACGACTACACTGAATGGTCGGCGCCACAGCGCGTACGCGATATTCTCCCCGATGAGGCGGAGGAATTGCTCAAGCGCCGTTTCGCCATCATCCAGGCGTGGAGGCCGATCCGGCATCCGGTCGAGACGTACCCGCTCGCCATGGCGGATGCGCAGACTTTGTCGCCGGACGACATGATCGTCTCAGAGCGGCGCGCTCCCGGCCGCATCGGCCAGACCTACGCCATCAAGTACAATCTTGCGCACAAATGGTACTGGTTCCCGCGCATGCGGCGCGAAGAGGCTTACGTCTTCAAGGTGTTCGATTCGATGAAAGACGGCCGCGCTCGCTGGACCGCGCACACGGCGTTCGAAGATCCGACAACGCCGCCGCACGCGCGCCCCCGCGAGAGCATCGAAATCCGCACGATGGCGTTTTTCTGATCTGTCATTCCGGAGCGCCGCCAACGGACCCGCGCGAAGTTGCGCGGTCCGATGGCAGGCTCCGCGGCGAGCCCGGAATCCATAACCACCACCACTGCTATCGCTGACGCGAAACCTGTCTTTTCGTGAATATGGATTCCGGGCCTGCGGGCTTCGCCCGCATCCCGGAATGACAAGCTATCGCTTCGAGAACTGGAAGCTGCGGCGCGCCTTGGCCTTGCCGTACTTCTTGCGCTCGACAACGCGCGGGTCGCGGGTCAAGAAGCCGCCGCGCTTGAGCGCCGGACGAAGATCGGGCTCATGCCGCATCAGCGCCTTGGACAGGCCGTGACGCACCGCGCCGGCTTGGCCCGATAGGCCGCCGCCCGACACTGTGCACACGACATCGTACTGACCCTGACGGTTGGCTGCGACTAGCGGCTGCTGAATCAACATCCGCAGCACGGGCCGGGCAAAATAGGTCTCCACCGGCCTGTCGTTCACGACAATCTTGCCGGCACCCATTTTGATCCAAACCCTCGCCACCGCATCCTTACGCTTGCCGGTGGCATAGGCGCGGCCCTGCTTATCGAGCTTCTGCACATATTTGGGCGGCTGCGGCGCGGCCGCGGGCTTGAGCGCCGACAGCTCTTCCAGTGTCTGGATGGTTTCGGCCATCAGTCAGTCCTCTTATTCTTGCGGTTCATGGCCGCTATGTCGATTTTCTGTGGCTGCTGCGCCTCATGCGGATGCTCCGCGTGGGGATAGACCCGCAGGTTTGAGAGTTGCTGGCGGCCGAGCGGACCGTGCGGGAGCATGCGCTCCACAGCCTTCTCGACGATCCGCTCGGGAAAACGGCCGGCCAGGATCGATTTGGCGCTGCGTTCCTTGATGCCGCCGATATAGCCGGTGTGCTTGTAATAGATCTTCTGCTCGACCTTCCGGCCGGTCAGCACCACCTTGGCAGCGTTGATGACGATGACGTTGTCGCCGCAATCGACGTGCGGGGTGAACGTCGGCTTGTGCTTGCCACGCAGCCGGAGCGCCACCAGCGATGCGAGCCGGCCGACGACGAGCCCCTCGGCGTCGATCATCACCCACTTCTTGTCCACGTCGGCGGGCTTTGCGGAATAGCTCTTCATCTTCGCATCCATTTGGGATTGCGGCTGCCTGCAGCGGCGCCGCGCGCAGGCTTCTAGCCGGGATGGCGCCGGTGGTCAATCGCCGCAAAGGTCTATTCCTGCAATTTTTCAATCAGTTGGGGTAGTGGTATTTAATTACCTCTTATCGGCAACCGGGATCGAATAGGTCGAGGTGACGTGCGCCACGAGGTCGTCGCCACCGTCCGACCGAATGCCGACTTCGCCCACGGCGAGCCGCTTGCCGAGCTTGATTAATCGCGCTTCGGCAAGGAGATCGCGCGGCGCAGGCTTTCTGAGAAAATTGATGGTGAGGTTGGTCGTAACCGCAAGCGGCACCCACCCGATCGCCGAAAGGACCGCCACATACATGGCCACATCCGCAAGGGCCATGATGATCGGCCCCGAAACGGTGCCGCCTGGCCGCAGCGATTTCGGGTGAAAATGGCGGCGTAAGCGGCAGCCACCGCGCCAGACCTGTTCGAGGGCGTAGCCGCTTTGGGTATTGAACATTTCCGGGAATTCGGCGCTGAGCAGCGTTTTGAGCTTCTTGCGCGTCAGCTTCGGCGCGGCCATCTCCCTCCCAGCCCCCTGCCCTTTCATCGATAGTCCCTTATGGTCCCTTGGGATCGCAGATCGGATTTGGGATCGCAGATCGGATACAGTCGAGGCAAATCGCCGAACCGCGAGGCAAGATAGGTCCAAGATAGGTCCAAGATAGGTCAATGAGCCCTCAAACCGCAAAAGCCGCCGCGCCCACGGCCACTACCGTTGCTCCGGAACCGATCCTTCTTCGCGAGGATGTTTCCAACATCGCCGTGCTTACGCTGAACCGGCCACAGGCGCGCAATAGTCTTTCCGAGGCCCTGCTGCAGGCGCTCGGCGGCGCGCTCACAGCGATCGCGCGCGAGCGAACCGTGCGTGCCGTTATCATCACCGCCAACGGTCCGGCTTTTTCCGCCGGCCATGATCTGAAGGAGCTCAATGGCCGCCGCTCGGACGCAGACCGCGGCCGCGCCTACTTCAAGCACATCATGGAGCTGTGCAGCACGGTCATGCAGCAGATCGTCATGCTGCCGCAGCCGGTGATCGCCGCGGTCCAGGCCACCGCGACGGCGGCGGGCTGCCAGCTGGTGGCGAGTTGCGATCTCGCGGTGGCCTCGCGCGCTGCCAAATTCGCCACCCCCGGGGTCAATATCGGCCTGTTCTGCTCCACCCCCATGGTCGCGCTCTCGCGTAATGTGCCGCGCAAGCACGCCATGGAAATGCTGCTGACCGGCGAACTTATCGCGGCCGAAGACGCCGCGCGCATCGGCCTTATCAACCACGTGGTCGAACCCGGCACCGCGCGCGAGGAAGCCTTCAAGCTCGCGAAGAAGATCACCGCCAAATCGGCGCTCACGTTGAAAATCGGCAAAGAGGCATTTTACCGGCAGATCGAAATGCCGCTCGCCGACGCCTACCGGTATGCGTCCGAGGTGATGGTCGAAAACATGCTGGCGCGCGATGCCGAGGAAGGCATCAGCGCCTTTATCGAGAAGCGTGAGCCCAAATGGCAGGATCGCTGATCGTGCCTGCTGTTTTGTGGCGCCGCCGATGAACCACGACTCTTATCCCGACAGTTACATTCGCGGCATTCTCAACACCGTGAAGTCGATCGCGATGGTCGGCGCCTCGGAAAAGGAGAACCGACCGAGCTATTTTGCGTTCAAATATTTGCTCGAACGCGGCTACACGATGATCCCGGTGAATCCGGGACACGCCGGCGAGCAAATACTCGCCCAGCGGATCTATGCGCGGCTTGCCGATATCCCGATGCCGATCGACATGGTCGACATTTTCCGCGCTTCTCAATATGCGCTGGCAGTCGTGCACGAGGCGTTGGCGCTCACGCCGAGACCGCAAGTGATCTGGATGCAACTAGGCGTGCGCAACGACGAGGCGGCAGCGTTGGCTGAGGCCAACGGCATGAAAGTGGTGATGAACCGCTGCCCGAAAATCGAATACGGCCGGCTCTCTTCGGAAATCGCCTGGATGGGCGTCAACACCCGCACCATCAGCTCGAAGAAAGGGACGGTCGGCGGCGTCCAGCGCATGTCGCTCAATCGCACCACCGCTCAAGGCGGCGCCACCGAAGCCGCCGATCGCGTCCAGCGCGAGGAAAATCGCTAGCGCTTTTCTCTTTTGCGCCGCGGCATCTTTCAGGAGCCAGCCGAAAGTTTCCGAACCGCAACACGCGAGCTTCGCCTCACTGAACGGCCGCGCGGCGCGACGATTATTTACAATTGCCGTGAAGTTCATCGCAGCTTTTTCATCTGTCTCGTATCTAATGCAGATACCCGCTGCGTCACCCGCGACGCCGCAGCACCGGCTTCTTCGGAGGGTTTATGAAAACCCGCTTCGCGCTTTCGCTCATGACCTTCTGCGTGGCGCTCGCTCCCGCCACAGTCAGGTCCCAAGACCCCCAATCCCAATATCCGCAATCCCAAGACGATCAGGGGGCCTGCATGGCAGACGCCTTCGCGGTTTGCGGACAATTCATCCCGGACCACGAGCGCGTCGGCAATTGCCTCGTCGCCAACGCGAGCCGCATTTCGCCGGCGTGCCGCGAGGCAATCAAGCGCTTCGTTCCGCGGACTGCCACCCGTTAACGTCCCCAGCGGCCCTCACCCACAGAAGAATTTTCTGCTGCCACCGCGCGCCGTAGCGCGGTGGTTACGTATTAACGCAGCCGCCGGCGCGCGCCTTGACCCAAGCGGCAGGTCCTATAAACCGGCATCTTCAGACTTTTTTTCATCACGAGGATCGGCCCAAAGGACCGCACCATGACCGAACGCATCCCGGGCTTTGCGACGCTCGCCGTCCACGCGGGCGCACAGCCCGATCCGACCACAGGCGCACGCGCGACGCCGATCTATCAAACCACTTCCTACGTTTTTGAAAGCGTCGATCATGCCGCTTCGTTGTTCGGCCTGCAGACGTTCGGCAACATCTACACGCGCATCGGCAATCCAACGAATGCTGTGCTTGAGGAGCGCGTGGCTGCGCTTGAAGGCGGCACGGCGGGGCTCGCGGTGGCCTCCGGGCACGCGGCGCAAGTCATCGTGTTTCATTGTCTGCTGCAGCCGGGCGACGAGTTCGTGGCGTCGAAAAAACTCTACGGCGGCTCGATCAACCAATTCAATCACGCGTTCAAGAACTTTGGCTGGAACGTGGTGTGGGCAGACCCGGACGATATCTCCTCGTTCGAACGCGCCATCTCGCCCAAGACCAAGGCGATCTTCACCGAGTCGATCGCCAATCCGGGCGGCGTCATCACCGACATGGCGGCGATTTCACAAATCGCGCGCCGCGCCGGCGTGCCCTACATCGTCGACAACACGCTGGCCACGCCGTACCTGTGCAAGCCGTTCGAGCACGGCGCCGATGTCGTGGTGCATTCGCTGACAAAATTTCTCGGCGGCCACGGCAACTCGATCGGCGGGCTCATCGTCGATGGCGGCACCTTCAACTGGTCGCGCGAGCGGCGCTATCCGATGCTGTGCGAGCCGCGGCCCGAATATCACGGCATCGTGCTGCACGAGACCTTCGGTAATTTCGCCTTCGCCATCGCCTGCCGCGTGCTGGCATTGCGCGATATCGGTCCGGCGCTGTCGCCGTTCAATGCCTTCCTGATCCTGACCGGCATCGAGACGCTGCCGTTGCGCATGCAAAAGCATTGCGACAACGCCCTCGCCGTTGCCGAGTGGGTTTCCAATCACCCCAAGGTGGCGTGGGTCAGCTATCCGGGCCTGCCCGGCGATCGCTATCATAACCTCGCCAAGAAATATTGCCCGAGCGGCGCGGGCGCAGTCTTCACCTTCGGGCTCAAGGGCGGCTACGATGCTGGCGTCAAGCTTGTGTCGAACGTGAAACTGTTCTCGCATCTCGCCAACATTGGCGACACGCGCTCCCTGATCATTCACCCGGCCTCGACCACGCACCGGCAGCTCAGCGATACGCAAAAGGTGCAGGCCGGCGCCGGCCCGGACGTAGTGCGGCTGTCGATCGGCATCGAGGACAAGGAAGACATCATCGCCGACCTAGAGCAGGGGCTCGTGGAGGCGTAGCGGGCGCGTTCATCACGCCGCCATTTCCGGCCCGATGGTTTTGCGCAGGAAGGCGAAGCCGAGGGCCGTATTGAAGGCAACGTGCGCGTTGTCGGTCGCGCCGGCATGGCCGCCTTCAGGCGGTTCGTAGAAGTAGACGCGATAACCCAACGCCAAAAGCTTGGCCGTCATCTTACGCGCATGACCAGGGTGCACGCGGTCGTCGCGCGCCGAGGTGGTGAGCAGAATGGGCGGATAGGGCTGCCCCGCTTGCGCGGCCTGATAGGGCGACATCTCGCGCATAAAGGCCCAGTCAGCGTGGTTGTCGGGATCGCCATACTCGCTGATCCAGCTCGAGCCGGCGGTGAGCTTGGTGTAGCGCTTCAAATCGAGGAGCGGCACGGCGCATTCGATGGCGCCGAACAACTCCGGATAACGCGTGAGCATGTTGCCAACCAGGAGGCCGCCATTGCTGCCGCCGACGCAGGCGAGCCGTTCGGGACGGGTGACACCGCGCGCGATGAGGTCCTTGGCCACAGCCGCGAAATCGTCGTGCGCCAGTTTCTTTCCCGCACGCATGCCGGCCTTATGCCAATCGGGCCCGAACTCGCCGCCGCCGCGGATATTGGCGATCACATACACGCCGCCCCGCTCCAGCCAGAGTTTCCCGGTCGCAGCCGAATAGTACGGCAGACTCGAAATCTCAAAGCCGCCATAGCCGGACAGCAGGGCCGCGTTGGAGCCGTCGTGAGCGAGCTTTGCGCGCGCGATCTGAAAGTAGGGTATGCGCACGCCCTCGACAGAGACTGCCTCGTGCTGGGTGATCTCAAGGCCCGTCGCGACAAACCGTTCCGGCGAGCGTTTCAGAAGCTCTGGAGACTGACCGAACCGCAGCAGTGACACGGTCGGCGGCGTAAGAGAATTTTGCGAAGTGACGACGAACACGCCGCGCTCGCGCACGTCCTCAGCGAACCAGTCATCGTCATCCGCCGCCAGCGGAAAAATCCCGAGAATCGACAGATCGGAGAAACCCTCGACTAGATCGATCTGCCACCGACCTTCGGCAAGCCGCGCGAGGAAAATACGCGAACGTACGTTGTCGAGGACGATGAGGGCGACGACGTCGCCCATCGCGCCGAAGTTCTGCAAAAAGCGCCGCGGCGACGGCTCGAACAACACGGTGAAGTCGCGCGCTCCGGTGAGGAACTCGCTGAACGCGATGATCAGAAGCGCGCCCGCAGGATAGAGGCGCCCGCCGACATTCCAGTCGGTGCGCAGGTTGAGCATCAGCCAATCGTGGTCGACGGACACATGGGCATCGCTGGGAATGTCGAGCTTGATGCGTCCTGAATCGTCTTGTTCAACAAAATCCTCGTGGTGCTCGAAATCGATTTGGCGCCGGTATTGGGTTCGCGGATAACGCGGGCCGCGGTCGCGGCCGCCCCAGGCCGCCATGTCGTCGCGCTTACATTCGAACTCGACCGGCGCCGCCGCGAATTCCCCGCCACGCCGATATAGCCGCGCGGTGCGCGCGTAGCCGCTGACGGTCTGAAAAGACTCGCCGCCCAGGGCCGAACTCACCAGCAACGTATTCTCGTCGACCCAATCCGCCCCGCCCTTCGCCTCAGAAAGGTAGAAGCCGTCGTTGACGAAACGCTTCTCCGCCAAGTCGAACTCGCGGATCACGACGGCGTCGGCGCCGCTCCGCGAGAGGTGAACGAGCCCGCGCCGATGCTCGGGCGCCATCGTCGCGCAGCCACGCCACACCCAGTCTTCGGCTTCCGACTTCGCCAGCAGATCGAGGTCGAGCAATGTTTCCCAGTCGGGATGTTCGCTGCGATAGCTTGCGAGTGTCGTCCGCCGCCATAGGCCCTTTCGATGCTCGGCGTCCTGCCAAAAATTGTAGACGAGCTGGCCACGCCGTTGGACCCAAGGAATGCGATCGGCCGCGTTTAAGATGTCGAGAACGGCAACTCTGTCCTTTTCGAACTGCGCATCGCAAAGTGCGGACACGGTCTCGCGATTGCGCGCCTCGACCCAGGCGCGGACTTGGGCACCGTCGATCTCTTCCAGCCAAAGATACGGATCATCCGCCGCTGAAGTCTCGGCCCGTTTGGCGTTGGCGGCGGCTTGCGGACGATCGGTCATGCGCTTGGCGACGTTGGCAGGGCCATCGAAGGATGAAACGCAACGTGCGCCGCCCGCGGCGTCACTTGCTGTGCGTGCACGGTCGCAAGCGTCAGGACAACCATGGCCGTGGCCTGATGCAGCATCGCAAGCGATATCGGCGCCACCATGAGCAGCGTCCAGATGCCGAGCGCCGCCTGCGCCGTCACCGCGATGGCCAACGCCACGGCACCGGCGAGCGCGGGCCCCTCCCCCGTCGTTCGCGCAACACGGAACGCGTGTAGCAGCGCTCCTATGAAGACCAGATAGGCAAGCATGCGATGGTCGAACTGCGCCGTGAGCGTGTTTTCAAAGAAATTCCGCCACCACGGCATGTCGGAAAATAGGCGCGCCGTATCCGGCACAAAGGCTCCATCGATCAGCGGCCAGGTATTGAAGATGTGACCCGCGCGGAGCCCAGCGACGAGCGCGCCGAGATAGATCTGCCCCAGCACCAAAGCAAGAAGAGCGAGCGCGCCGGCGCGGATGCGTCCAGGAATCGGCGCGGGCGGCGCGTCGTCGAGCCCACGCGCGGTCCACACAATGGCGACATAGATCACGCAGGCGAGAGTAAGATGCGTCGCCAGGCGGTATTGCGAAACTTCGACCCGGTCGGCCAGACCGGAAGCAACCATCCACCAGCCGACGGCGCCTTGCAGCGCGCCGAGCCCGAAGATGAGCCAGAGCCCCGCGCGCAGTCCGGGTCCGACCCAACCGCGCCACAGGAACCAGAGGAGCGGCAGCAGGAACGCGACGCCGATCGCCCGGCCGAGGAACCGGTGCGTCCATTCCCACCAAAAAATAGTCTTGAACGCGGCGAGGCTCATGCCCTGGTTGAGTTCGCGGTACTGGGGAATTTCCTGATATTTATGGAACTCGTCCTGCCACTGCGCCTCGGTCATGGGCGGCAGCGCGCCCATCACCGGCTGCCATTCGGTAATCGACAAGCCGGATTCGGTCAGCCGCGTAGCGCCGCCGACCAACACCATGGCGAGCACCAGCGCCGCCACGGCGTAGAGCCACAGCCGGATCGCACGCCTATGAACGTCCGTTTGGACGCCGGTGAAATCGTTGGCTGTCATGGTCCTTTGCTTGTCGAAGGCGCGCGGACCATATAGTGCTGTCCCCCACTCCCGCAACCGTGCACGCTATGCCGATCCGCCTGCGAAAATTCATCGGAGCCGTTGCGCTGTTCGTGCTGGTGATTGTGTGGGCGCTGGTCGCCATGGCGCTGGCCCAGACGCCAGCCATTCGTGACAACACGCTGGTGTCCATCGCATACTATGTGATCGCCGGTATGGGCTGGGTATTGCCGGCAATGCCGTTGGTGCGCTGGATGAGCGCGCCGAGGATCAGCAACAAGCCCCAGTGATCAGCAATCGAGCAATGCGCGCGATCCTCGGCTAGGCCGCCTCCAACCGGCGGAAGCCGTTCCGTATGCCAGTGGCCGAGCCCGACAGCAGCACGCGCACGTAGCGTAGGCGCTGATATTCGCCGTTGAGCGAAATGCGCGGCAGCGCCGTGAGCCGCTCGCGGTGCTCGGGAAACAGGACACCGGGACGCGTCGTCACTGCGGTCTTGAAACCAAGCTCCGCTGCGATCTTGAACTCGCGCGGTCCCGCGGCGGTGCGGTCACCAAAGGGCAGCGCCAAATGCTCAGGCCGTTTCGCGAGCGCGGCTTCGATGACCGAACGGCTCAGATCCATTTCCGAGCGCGCGGTCTTGTCCGGCAACTTCGCCAGAATGGGATGATTGACCGTATGCGCGCCAATGGTAACGAGCGGGTCGGCGGCGAGCTCCGCCAGCTCCTCCCAGCTCATGCAAAGTTCCTTGCAGAATGCCGCGATATCGACGCCATAGAAGACCGCAAGATTGCGGATCGTCTCGCGCACCTCGGCTTCGGTCGGCCGCCCGCGCAGCCACCAATAAAGCTCGTTGTAGAGCGCGCGCTTCTCCTCCACCGTCCGGCAATCGAAGGTGCGATTGCGGCCGTCGACGGTTACGTTGATGCTGTTATTGCGCGCGATCACTGCTTCGAGGGCAAGCCACCACAACTCGCCGAGCCGGTCCGGAAAGCTCGTCGTAACATAGACGGCAAACGGCACGCCCTCTTTCTTGAGGATCGGATAGGCGACCTGCAGCGTATCGCGATAGCCGTCGTCGAAAGTCAGGCAGACGAAGCGGCGGGAAAAATCACCCTCCACCAGCCGACGGTGCATCTCATCCAGGCTGATGATGTCGAGTTTCGAGCGGCGCAGATACCTGACCACGCGATTGAAGAAACGCGGCGTGACCTCGAGCATCCGGTTGGGCTGGAAACGATCCTTCCGAGCCGGGCGAACGTGATGCAGCGTCAAGATGGCGCCGACGCCGCTGAGCAGCGGTTTCAGGAAATAATGGACCCCAGTGAAATACAGCGACTCATATCCGCCGCGTACGATCGCTGATCTCAGTGCGGCCACGGAAAAACTCCGCCTCTGCGGATTGGCTGTCGCAACATTCTGTTGCCTGTTCTTTGCCGCCGCCCAGGCTCGGGGTCAACCTTGGCGTTCTTATCGTCCACCGATTGTCGAAAATGCCTCAATCCGGCGAGCACGTGCGGCAGTTTAGGGGCGTTGCGTCACTAAGCGCCACCAGCGCCTGGAAGTTCGCGACGCGGCAAGGACAAAGGCGTACCGCGCTCAGAGAAACCCGAAACGAACCGCAATCGCCGCGAGCCAAATCAGCCCGGCAACGCACAGCCCGCAGAACACCGCCGCAGACCCAAAATCCTTGATCTTGCGGATTTCGGCGTGGCGCTCGCGCGTGACATAGTCGGCAAGCTTCTCCACGGCCGTGTTCAGTAATTCCACCGCCAGCAGGATGAGCAGCGAACCGATCATAGCGACATACCAGGCCGCGCTCGGCGCCACAGCGAGGCCAAGCGGAATGCCCACGACCAGAAGGATCGCTTCTTCGCGCAGGGCAGCTTCATGCTTGATGCCGTAACCGAGCCCACGCAGCGAATTGATGGTCGCGCTGAAAAGCCGCTTCACGTTAAGTCCGGTTTGAGGAGGCTGGCAGGAAACGCGATCCACTCTACGTTGGCGAACGCCGGAGCGCGAGTGCCCTTGGGTGCCCCGATTAAGCGCGACTATGACAACGCCCGCTTAACAGGCGGCCGCCACGTGGCGCGACAAGGCACCGCCAAACGTTGGATTCGTGCCCCGTTTGCATAAATGAACGAACGGGGGCACATTCCGCCCCCGCGGTTTTGCCGCCTTCGGAGCGTAGCGCAGCCCGGTTAGCGCACCAGTCTGGGGGACTGGGGGTCCCGAGTTCAAATCTCGGCGCTCCGACCAACAAAATCAAAGGCTTATTACCGGTTCGGGGAGTCGCCGCTTCCGAAAATATTGGCGCTGGGAAGCGGCAGGCAAGGCGGGATCGCCGAACGGCGACAAGAGTTGCAAGCGCACCCCCAGACCAAGCAGCCCGTTCGCACGAACAAAAGCGCACGCGGGTCCGGCCGAGCCGGCACACGAGAGACGTTTGGCACAAACCGAAATGCGTCGTTCGTAACGGCCCGTCGACCGCCATGATGGATGCCTCCGCTAACTTGAACGCATCGAGGGCTATGCACGACGACAAGAATTTTGCCGGCCAGGTTCCAGTTTGAAATACTGCGACGGCCCGCGTTGCATTGCGGATATCAAATTTTTGCAGAGGACTCGCCGTCGCGATGCAACAACTTAGACCTTGAATTCCAGAAGGGGTAACTGTTTGTGAGATGGCCAAAGTCGTTGTGGCCTACCTGGACAAAAGAGCGGCGTTCGCGCTTGGTTGGTACTCGCGTGGATTAACCATCGCGCGCCATTCCCCAGAGTTGCCGCATATAAACCGGAAAGATCGACGATACGATAGCGGATCGGCCGAGAGCGGCGCGGCTTGCTTGGACAACCCCCATTTCCTTGCTCCTGGACAGGTCGCGCCGTTTTAATCTTCTGATTATGCCGATATGAAATGGACTATTACTGTAGCTCTAGTGACCGGCTTCGAGCTGGTGATGGCCTTAGCGTTTGGCGGACGCGGGATGAACGGCCTGCACGTTGCCAAGAGCGACGAGGAGCTTATGCCGGCTGATTGCTGCGCGCACCCGCTAAGAGTTTCGCATCGCCCCCGACGTTCGTGCTTTGCCGCAGTCGTATGGGCGCACTTTGCCTTTTCCGGGTTTCTCCGCGATTGAAAGAATTTTCCAGGAAAGAGACGGCGCGGCTGCCAGGTAAGGGTTGGGGGGTCTAGCGAGCCGCGCCGCCTACGCGCACGCATACAATCGGCCGACTCACTTTTGGCATTATACCACTTTCGCGGAAATGCGCGCGTACTCAGCGTCCGGTTCTGTCGGTCACAACGTGAGGGCGAAGATCTTTAGCGCAACGAAGAAGAGGGTGACCACTAACGTAACAACCGCCATAGCGGCCAACAGCCAAGATTGCGCCTTTTTACGCTTCCGTCTCGTGTCGGCGA
>JBAUYV010000130.1:0-2482 GCA_049584975.1 Xanthobacteraceae bacterium
ATCGGCTCGAAAGTGGCGCTCAGCCCCGGCAGATCGAAGCTCGCCGCCGCATTGTTCTGCATCGCCAGCATCACCTGGAACAGCGGATGCCGCGACAACGAGCGCTCGGGGTTGAGCACCTCGACCAGCCGCTCGAACGGCAGGTCCTGGTGGCCGTAGGCCGCAAGGTTGGTGGCGCGCACCCGTGCAATCAGCTCACGCAAGCTCGGGGTGCCCGAGGTGTCGGTGCGCAGCACCAGGGTGTTGATGAAGAACCCCACCAGATCGTCGAGCGCGCTGTCGGTGCGTCCCGCTATCGGACTACCGATCGCAATGTCATGGCCCGCACCCAGCCGGGTCAGCAGCGCCGCAAGACCCGCCTGCAGCACCATGAACAGGCTCGCCCCACCCGCCCGTGCCAGCTCCAACAGACCGCGGTGCAGCTGCGCGTTGATGCGAAGCCCGATGCTGTCGCCGCGATGGCTCGATACCGCCGGACGCGGCCGGTCGCTCGGCAGTTCAATCTGAATGGGAACATCTTTGAGAGTGCTGGTCCAAAACGAAAGCTGGCGTGCAATCGCACTTCCCGCATCGTCCTCGCTACCCAGCACCTCATGCTGCCACAGCGTGTAGTCGGCATATTGCACCGGCAGCGCGGGGAGCTTCGGCGCCTTGCCCTCAAGCCGCGCCGCATAGGCCGTCGCAACATCGCGCCACAGCGGAGCCAGCGACCAGCCGTCGCCGGCAATGTGGTGCAGTAGCAGAAGCAGCACATGCTCGCCGTCGCCGAGCGCAAACAAATGCGCCCGCAGCGGCGGCTCGCAGGCAAGATCGAACCCGCACCGCGCCGCATCAGACAGCACCCCGGCAAGCGCTGCCTCGCTCACCGGTTCCACCATAAGCCGCGGCCGCGCTGTGCCCGCTTCCAGGATCACTTGCCGGGGAACGCCCAGCGTGTCCGGGAAGATGGTGCGCAAGCTCTCGTGACGCTCCACCACATCGCAAAGCGCCGCCTCCAGCCCAGCACGGTCGAGCGTGCCCGTAAGCCGCACAGCCATCGGAATGTTGTAGGTCGCACTCCGGCCCTCCAGCCGGTCGAGGAACCACAGCCTCCGCTGCGCAAACGACAGTGGAATCTCCGCCGGGCGCGGCTGCGCCAGCAAAGCCGGCCGCGCCGCCTCACCCTCGTGCAGCCGCCCGGCCAAAGCCTCGACGGTGGGCGCTTCGAACAGCGCCCGGATCGCGATCTCGACATCCAGCGTGGTGCGGATGCGGCTGATCAGCCGCGTCGCCAGCAATGAATGACCGCCAAGCGCGAAGAAATTGTCGTCGATGCCGACCCGCTCAAGCCCCAGAACCTCGGCAAACAACGCGCACAACACTTCCTCTTCCGGCGTCCGCGGTCCGCGCAGTACCTTCGCCGTCACATCCGGCGCCGGAAGCGCCTTGCGGTCCAGCTTGCCGTTCGCCGTCAGCGGCAGACGCTCCAAAACCACAAACGCCGACGGCACCATGTAGTCCGGAAGGCTCGCGGAAAGCCGCGCACGCAGCGCCGATACATCGACGTCGCGATCCGCCGCCGCTACCACATAGGCCACCAGCCGCTTCTGTCCGGGCTGATCCTCCCGCGCCAGCACCACCGCCTGCGCAACAGAAGAATCCCGCACCAGCGCCGCCTCGATCTCGCCAGGCTCAATCCGGTAGCCGCGCAGCTTCACCTGCTGGTCGGCTCGACCCAGAAACTCCAGCACCCCGTCCGGCCGCCACCGCGCCAAATCCCCAGTCCGGTACATCCGGCTGCCGGAAGGACCAAACCGGTCCGCCACAAACCGCTCCGCCGTCAGCCCACAACGCCCCACATAGCCCCGCGCAACTCCCGCTCCCGCAACGTAAAGCTCCCCAACAACACCCGCAGCAACTGGCTCCAAGCCCCCATCCAACACGTAGACTTGCGTGTTCCAGATCGGTCGCCCTATCGGAGCAATGCCTTCGCCCGTCAGCGGCTCACTCATCGTCGCGCAGACCGTCGTCTCCGTCGGCCCATAGGCGTTGATCATGCGCCTGCCCGCCGACCAGCGTGCAACCAGATCAGCCGGGCACGCCTCCCCGGCGACGATCAGTGTCTGCAGCGGCAGGTCCTCGGACAGGTCGGCCAGCACCACCGGCGGTAACGTCGCATGGGTGACACGTTGGGTGCGGATGAGGCTTGTCAGAGCATCACCGCTGCGCTCATCTGCCGGAAAGATGAGGGCGGCACCCGAAGCTAAAACCGTCACAATCTCCGAGATCGCCGCGTCGAAGCTCGCCGAGGCGAATTGCAGAACGCGAGCCTCGGCGGTGATGGCGAAGCGATCGATCTGGGCTGCCGCAAGATTGGGGATGCCGCCGTGGCTGACCGCGACGCCTTTCGGCATGCCGGTCGAGCCTGACGTGTAGATCACATAAGCGGTGTTGGCGGGAAGGAGACGGTTCGCCGGAACGGTTGTTGGGTTTTGGGCGATGG
>JBAUYV010000131.1:0-2582 GCA_049584975.1 Xanthobacteraceae bacterium
GCGGTTCGCCGGACGTGTCGTCGGAAAGGGGAACGAGAAGATCGTCGGTACCGGACGGTTCCTGATGAACGACGAGCGTGCCGGCGACCAGGTCACCCAACCGCTGACACCGTGACGTCAGCACGAGGCTGGCCGCGCCGACCCCATACAAGAGCGGGAGGAAATCGACCATTCGCATCACGTTACGCAGGAGCACGTCGAGAAAGCGGAGCGAATACCCTCCCATTTTGATGACGCGGATGCCGACCAGGCGTTTGCCAGGGGTCTGCCCGCTCAAGAGCCACTCAAAGAGAATGAAATAGCCGTTGAGGACCGCAAACGTCGCCAGCCCGCCGATCGCCACCCCCCATTCGCGACCGAGCGGAAGCGAGACGATCATCATCAGAAGATTGACGAGCAACTGCGAGAGGATCAGCAGCACAAAACAGTCGACCAGATATGCCGCCGATCGACTCCCGGCGCCGGCCAGCGCATACGTCAGCTCGACGTTCTCCGGGGTGCGGATCGTCGTCTCTAACTGAAGCAGGCCTCGCTCGTGAACGTCCATCAATTCATCAATTCGCGCCACGCCGAATGGAAAGCGCTCGAAAACTTTGTGCAAGTCTGCGGGCGGCTCTCGCTGGCCCGCGTCCCTCTCGACCAATTCCGCGCGGGGACGGCCCTTTATCGCCGCGCCGTCGCGGACCTGGCTTTTGCGCGGATGCGCTATCCGGGATCATCGGCGGTCAAAGAGCTCGAACGACTGGTGGCCCGTACCCACAGCGTCGTATATCAGGCGCGCCCCACGCGGTCAATCGGCTGGTGGCAGTTCTGGTTCCGCACCTGGCCGGCGGCCGTGCGCTCGGCAGCCCGCCCGATCCTGCTTGCCACCGGGATTTTTTGGCTCGCGGCCGTCGTCGGACTGCTGGCGGCTTCCGTCCAGCCCCAGTTTGATTCCTTCTTCATCAATCCGGCGATGCGCGAGCAGATGTCGAAGGGCCATCTCTGGACCGAGCATCTCACGAGCGCGGCGCCCCAGGCCTCGAGTGCGATTGCCACCAACAACATCAGCGTCACGCTCCTCGTCTGGGCGTTGGGCATCACCTTCGGCGTGGGCACGGTCTGGCAACTGATCCTGAACGGCTTGATGCTCGGCGCGATCTTTTCCGCCTGCATGCGCACGGGGCTCTTCGCAGCGCTCGGCGAATTCGTGATCGGCCACGGCTGCCTGGAACTCCCGGCGATCTGGATCTCCGCCGGCGCGGGATTCCTCATGGCGGAACCGCTGATCTTTCCCGGGCGCTACTCGCGATCGGTGGAATTGCGGCTGGCCGCGCGACGATCCGTGCAAATCGTGGTGGGAACAATTCCAATGCTGCTGATCGCGGCGACTGTCGAAGCGTTCATCTCGCCGAGCGATCTGCCGGGTTGGACAAAGGCCTCGCTGGGGGCGGTGCTCGCCTTGGCTTACCTGGCTTACATCCTTGCCGCTCCGACTCCGCAGCCCAACCTCTCCGACCAACCGTCGCTTTGACGGCAGAGAAGCTTAATAGCGCGACTTTTGAGGCTCTGCAAACGATTTAAGAGTTTTTGGGACGCTTCGTCGCAAAAACTCTGGTTGGACGAAATCTCGGCGGTCGCGGGCTTGGAGATTTGGCGTCACATCGGGCGGGAGAGATCAGTGCGTGAGGGCGAGCAGACGTCGTCTGCGAGTCTGGGAGAGAAGAAAGGTGCTTGTTTGCAGGTGCAGAGCGGGCCTCGAACGGTGCTTGACATGGCGCCGATGGGGCAATGTTGGGGTTGGGCGCGCACAATCAGTTGCAGCGGTTTTGGCCGACGAATGAGGCAGTGGCTGAGAACACGTCACGGCGGCGCTCGGGTGTGTCGGCGAATGGTCTCGATAAGGATCAGTGACCCTTGGCCGCAACGCGGGCACGTGCGCGGCGTCTCGAACGATGTTCCGGGTGTTCCCCCCGGAGGCATTGAGACGGTGTCATCTGTCGCGGCGGGGGGCTGGCCAAGCCCCGTCACCAGTTGGATCCGGCGCAGCAAAGCGCGGTGGGATGGGTTCCAGAACCCGTAGTACCGCACTTTGTGAGTTCCGCGGGGCAGCACGTGCTGCAAAAATCGCCGGATGAACTCCGTTGCCGGCAGGGTCATCGTCTTCCATTGGTGCTCCTTCCGGACTTGATAGCGGAAGGTCACCTGACCGTCTTCGACGCGGACCAGTCGGCTATTGGCCAGGGCCATGCGGTGGACGTACCGGGCAAGGTACTGCAAGACCCTTTCGCTTCCCTGAACAGCCGGCTTGCAGTAGACAACCCACCGCTTGGTCCACACCGAGTCTGGCACATGTTGCTGCGGCAAGGCCTTGCGCAGCATGCCGAGAAACATTCCGCGAAAGACCACCGCGAGCGCCTTGACGGGAACGAGGTAGCCTTTGCGAGCCAGCACCCAGCGGCCGTCTTGGATGACTCCGCCGGCCGGAACCAGACAGTGGACGTGCGGATGATAGTTGAGGGTCGTGGTCCACGTGTGCAACACGGCTAGGATCGCGATCTGTCCGCCGACGTAGCGGGGATCGCGCGCCAGCTTCATGAGCG
>JBAUYV010000132.1:0-16255 GCA_049584975.1 Xanthobacteraceae bacterium
GATCGTTGCCGCGAAACACGCGGTGGCCGAAGCCCGCGATCCGCTCGCCGCCTTTCAGTTTTTGTTCGATCCAAGAGTCGAGATCGTCCGCCGCCGCGGCGGCGTCGAGCACGTCGAGCGTCGGGCCGGGCGCGCCGCCATGCAGAGGCCCGGTGAAGGAACACCATGCCGCCAGCACCGCGGAAGCAAGGCTGGCACGGGTCGATGCAACGGTGCGCGCCGTGAAGGCGGCAGGACCCATCCCGCTCTCGGCCATGGCCGCAAAGTAAGTGTCGAGCGCTTTCGCGTGCGCGTCGCCCGGCGGCGCACCGTGCAGCATCCGCAACACGTCGGCCGCGACCGGCAAGTTCGGATCGGGCGGCAGCGGTGCCGTTCCGGCTGCCGCGCGCAGAGCGGCAGGAGTGTAGACCGCAAGTGTTGCCAAGATCGCTGCTGGCGGGCTGTCGTCGGGCAGCATGGCCAACCCGATTCGAATGGCTTCGTCGAGCGGCCGTCCCGCCGCGACGGCAAGCCATTCGTCGATGTGCCGAAAGGCGTGCAGCCGCGCGGCGCCGAGAGTCTCTTGCATCCCGGCGCGCGTGAGATCGTGGCCGGCGAAACCTTCCCACAGCAAAGCGACGGTGCCTTCGTAGCCGTGGTGTGCGACGAGTTCGGCAATCGACCGGCCGCGCACCCACAGCATGCCGCGTTCCGGCTCGGCGTGACTCAACACCGTCTCGGCGACAACGACCCCTTCGAGACCGGGACGAATTTTTTCCGCCCCCGCGACAGCGGGGGGGTATAGCGATATCCAGTAAAGTAGGCCACCCAGCATAAGACTGTGACGAAGCCAGCGAAATTGCGCTGCATGCAATCTGCCGTGATTTTTTTTATACGATCCCATTTCCCCTCGTGTGTTCCGATGCTAATTTTTAATCGGTTTCCTCGTGCTTAAACGGCTCCCGAATGATCAAATTCCGCGCTTTCAGAAATCGCGCCGCAGACCCAACCCATGCAGAGCCAGCCCTTATAGGGCCATCACCTCTAGAGCCAGCCGCTGTAGCGCCAACCCCTGTTCAGCCCGACTACGCGGCCTATGATCCATACCGGCAGTTATTTTTCGACTACTATAAAATCCAATACAAACAACAAATAAAAAATCCGAGTCAGGAACTTCATATCCCGAAAATCGTGCATCAGATCTGGATCGGCGACAAGGAAATGCCGGTCGAATACGCCGTCGCAATGGAGGACAACAAACAAAGATTCGAATCTCAGGCGGTTAAGTTCAAGCTGTACACCAATAAAGATGTGGCCGCCATTTTGGGCAATTACCCTGTCCATATTGATGTGTACAACAAAATCCCGCCCTGGGATCACGCCTGCAAAAAAGATTGGCTGATGCTGCTATTGCTCTATCAGCACGGAGGCGTCGGCATCGATTGCGGCGTCAGCATGCGCGACCATTTTTGGGATGCCCTGCGCGGATTCACCTACGTGCTCTGCTGTCCTGATCTCGGCAATCGTATGCGTTTCGCGGAACCACCCGAACAGGCCCATTATTGCGTCACCTTCTGTTACAATATGATGGCTTGTCCACCAAGGTCGGATCTCTTTAAAAACCTTCTCGATAAATTCATCGCTTTTGAGCTCAACGAAAATTACAAAAACCTGAACGCAAAATATATGGACCTGAAAGTATATCCTGATACATCCCTACGCCATGGATGGATGACACAGGTCCACCTCAACGAGGAGACGGCGCCTCACATAGCGCAATGCGTGAAAGATAACGTGGCCAGCAAACAGATAAGGCTGACCTCGACTGATCTTTACATCGATATCGATAATATACCGCTGGCCTATTATCTGAAACATTTTGTCTTGAAAAAAATGAGTAGGGAGCAGTTTGACTCGTTCTATAGTTAGGATGATCCAAACGGGCGCTATTTCACGCTCACGGCACGGCCCTCGTTAAGTACGGGGATCGGCTCGCCCAAAGGCGCAATGGACGGCGACCCGGCCGTCCTGATCATGTCGGTTTGAGGAATTTGCGCCAGCTCGTGGTAAAGCGCGGCATATCTCTCGCCCATTCTCTGCGCGGTAAAGTGCTCCTCGTAACGCTGGCGGGCGGCGGCGCCGAAGCGCGCGCATAGTCCGGGAGCGGCCAGCAACCGATTCATGGCCGCGGCCAGTGAATCCGGATCATTTGGCGGAACAACCAAGCCGGTTTGGCCGTCGCGATTGATGAAGGAAGTGCCGGTGCCAATTTCGCATGAAATCATCGGCCGCCCGGCCATCGCCGCCTCGACCAACGCTAGACCGAACGCTTCCGCCCGCAAATGCGAAGGGAAGACGAAAGCGTGGCAATTTCTGAACAGGACGGTTTTCTCGTCTTCGCTCACCCGTCCGGTGAAAACGATGTTTTTGACATTGAGCTCGCTAACCAGCGCGCGCAGATTGGCTTCCTCGCGTCCCGATCCGGCGATGACTATCGGCGCATCGACTGACAGCGCTGCGCGCACCAGAATATGCAGCCCCTTGTAATAGCGCAGCACGCTGAGCGCGAGGAAATAGCCGCCCGGTGCCACGCCGAGGCGATCGAGAATAGTGTTGGCCTTGGGGTCCGGCGCGGAAGGCTCCATCAGACCAAAAGGAATGACGCGAAGCTTTTTCGGCGGAACGCAGTCGCGCAGCGCCTGGCTGCTTTCGGCATAACTGGGAGAGCCGACGACGACGCGAGGCATCGCCCGCAGCGTATGGCGCATCAGCGGCGCATAAAGCGCACAAAGCTTGCGCTGCCGGACAATGTCGGAATGATAAGTCATAAGACAGGGCTTGCCGCGCGGCAGCAACAGGCGCAGCAGATCGAGATAGGGCCAAGGAAAATGGAAATGAACCAGATCAGCCCAAGCTGCCTCGCGCAAAAAGGCGCGGATCGCGGAAAAACCGCCGATGTCGCAGGAAGCAGGCGCGCCCCATGAACGGCCGAACACAGCCGTGCCTTCGGGTAAATACACCTCGGCGGGATGATCGCCCGAGGAGAGCGCGAAGATACGCGACTGAACGCCATGGGCTCGCGTGGCCAAGCACAGGTTGCGGATGATTTCTTGTGTACCGCCGGGCGGCGTATAGGTGCGATAGACGTGGAGGGTACGCATACATTGCCTACGCTTACAATCGCCCGTAAAGGCGTGAGACTCCCTGCGACAACAGCTAATCCTTGTCCACCTTAATCTTCAGGCCGCGATATATCTAGGCCGCGGTTCCGGGCATGAAAATCGCGATTGACGGCTTCAATATTAGCTTTCTGCAAGGCACCGGAATCTCGACCTATACGCGCGAGTTGATCGGCCTTTTGCGTGGAGCCGGACATGCCGTTTATCCGTTTTGCGGATTAAACGACGCGCAACCGCCAAAGCGATTCGCGCGACGACGAACGAATCGCGGCGAGGTCGGCCGGAAAGATTTTGCCGACTGGCTGCCCTGGGTTTTGCGGTATTTGCCGCGTCATTTGGCCGGAAAGCCTGTCCACCTTGAGGAGATTCCGCTGGATCGGCTCGATCCAACGATCATTGCCCGCCTGCCCTCCTCCTGCCGTCTTTTCAATGCGCCTTCTTTGTTCCGTGCGGCCCAAGCCTATGCCCGCTTTTTCTCCCGGCCTCTTGATGTGGCATTCCCGCCCGATGCCAGGACTGACATCTTTCACCTGACCTGCCCGCTCCCACTGCGGATGCCAGGCGTGCCGACTATCGTAACGCTGCATGACACCATCCCGCTCGCCCTGCCCGGCACGACCGACGTCAATCTTAGGCACTACCGTAAAATGATGGAGATGTCGTTCGCCGGCGCCGATCTAATTTTTGCCGTATCGGAATCAGCCAAACAGGATGCAGTGCGGATTCTTGGTGTCGATCCGCACAAAATCCATGTCACTTATCAGGCGGTCGATATCGAGGCCGGCTATCGCGAAAAAACGAAGGAGGAATTGGCGGCGTTCCTCGATAAAAACTATGGGCTGAAACCGGGCGGCTATTTTCTGTTTTATGGAGCGGTCGAGCCGAAGAAAAACGTGCTGCGCCTTTTGCAGGCGATGGAAGCGGCGCAAACCGCCTTACCGCTGCTGGTGGTGGGACACAACGCTTGGCTTTATCGGAATGTGGAAACCTTTCTCGCCAAGCGCGGCAGGGGCAAGACCGGCAAATTCCGGCGCCTTCCTTATGTTCCGTTTGAAACCCTGATGTTTTTGCTGAAAGGCGCTCGGGCCCTGATTTTCCCTTCCCTTTACGAAGGATTCGGCATTCCAGTGCTGGAAGCGATGTCGATGGGTATCCCCGTCATCACCAGCCGGTGCGGCGCTTTGGCGGAAGTGGGCGGGGGCGCCGCGCATTATATCGACCCATATGATATCAGCGACATAGCGGCGGCCATCAGCAGGCTGGCATCCGATGATATGTATGCGGCGAAACTGGTATGGCTGGGCCGCGCGCAGGCCGAAAAATTCTCCCCTTCCAATTATTTGCGAAGAGTGGAGGAAGGATATGCGCGCATACATCGCTAGCCTCTTCTGTCGATAAAAAACATGCACGCCAGAAAAATAGCTTTTGTTTCCAGTTACGATGAAAGCTGTGGCATAGCTACTTTTACTCAGGTGCTGGTTGATAGCATCAACAAAATACCAGGCTGGAAGGCCGAATGTCTGAAACTGGACCTGCTCTTTACCCAGAGCGCGAACAGACAGGGACAAAAACTGGGCGACGATCATGTGCGGCAGATCGCGGCGCAGATGAAAGACTACGACGCCGTCAATATCCAGTGCGAATTTGGGCTTTACGGCACCACGCCTGGAATGATCTACAAAAGGCTGGAGATGCTGGCCAAAGCCCATCCGAGCACCTCGCTCACCATGCACACGCTTTCCTTCACCGATGAGCGCGAAAGATTGGCCAAGTTCCTGATGCGCACGGCCAGCTTGAGCTTGCGTTTGAAACTGAGCGATGCGCTGCGTGATTTCCGCGATCGCCGGGCGGCGGGCCGCACGACAAAGATAACGCGCAAGGTGCTGGAGATCTTCATGCGGCGCGATATTCCCATCATCGTGCATACCGAAAGATCGCGTCGCTATATCAAGCATTTCCTCGGCTATGACGATGTGCGGGCACACCCACTGAAGTATCTGGCCGCGGATTTCCGGCCCGATTTGTCTGCCTTCGACAGAATCAAGTCGCATCAGGGCCTCGACGCAACAGACAAAACCATTGGAATTTTCGGCTTCGTCGCGCCCTATAAAGGGCATGACGATGCGCTGGCCGCGCTTAAATTGCTGCCGAAGAATTACAAGCTGCTGATCTTCGGCCGGCAGCATCCCCGCTCGATCCGCAATAATGCCAAGGATCCATATGTCGCCCATCTTCTGGCCACGATCGAAAAACAAAAATTGTGCGGTCGTGTTTTCTTCATGGGCGAGCTGCCGCACGAGGATTTCATCGGTATGGCGGCGGGGGTCGATGTTTGCTGGATGCCCTATTACGAAAACGGGCAGGAAGGGTCGGGCATCGCGTCGATCTGCCTCGATGTCGCGCCGCGCGTGCTGTGCTCGACCGCTTTCGTGTTCGACGAACTGTTCAGGCTGAGCCCTTACTCCAATGTGATGCGTTTCGATATCGGCAATTATCGCGAGCTGGCCGACAAGACCCGGCTTATCCTCGATCGCGATGCGCCGCAGCCCCCCTACAGCACGCAGACTTACACGGTGGAAAGCCAAGCCGCGCTTTATCTGGAAACCACGCTGCGCAAAGCGCGATAGACCTGCCGCGCGTAAGGCAATTGCGCCACAACAAAAGCGCGCAGGCCGGAAACCGGCGGCGGCACGGGCGAAGCAGTCGCCGCAGGGCTTACGGACTCGGGCTCCGGGGGTTTCAGCCACGGATCGTCGGCCGCCCGCAAAGCCAGGAAATCACCGTCGGATTCCTTGACCATATAATCGAAGCTCAGCGGTTCGCTCAGGCTGATGCCGCCATCCGAGCCGATAGAGGTGTGCAGCTTGCGTACATAGAAACCTCGGTCATGCAGCCAGCGCCACATTTCCTCGAACATCGTGCGCGATTCCGGCGTGCCGTGGGTATAGCGATACGCGCTCCATTCGAAAATGATGCGCAAATGCGGGGAACGTTCGATCAGCTTGTGCGCGCCGGCCAGCGTGTGGGCTTCGGCGCCTTCGATATCCATATGGAGCAGGTGCGCCTCGGGAATATCGACGCAGATCGCGTCGAGGGTCGCGGTGGTGACGGAAAACTTGACCCTTTTGTCGTGGCCAATACCGATCCGGCCATTCAGCCCTGCTGACCGATAAGCGATGTCCGCATCCCACATCGCATCCTCCAGCTTTGGCACGAAGGTGAGCTGGCTGTGATCGACGTCCCAGAGTCTCATTGCCGAACCGCCGCCGATGTAAGCGGGCGCGAACTGGAACTCCAGAGTCTCACCATCCCTGCTCCAGGCGGCGCGATGATAGATGGCGACGCGGTCAATCAGCCCCGACCAGCAGCAGGTATTCATCAGAAAGGGGATGAGGTGAGGATTCGCTTCGACCGCGATCATCTTGCCGCTCGGGCCGACGATATGGCCCGCCAGACAGGGGTAATAGCCGAAGTTGGCGCCTATGTTGATGGCGACCTGTCCCTCGCGCAGCAGTTCCTGCACCAGTCGTGTGGTCCACGGCTCGATCACGCCGTCGCGCACCAGGCCGATGACCACATCGACGTTGAAAGTCGGTATCACCATCAAACCGCCCCAAGTGGCGCGGACCAGAAGCTTATGGTCTCCCAAATAGATTGGCGAAGGACGATCCATGATTTTTGCCACCTGATTGAATTGAATTGGCGCAGACGCTTCCCAGCCACGAAGTTTCTAGTGGGACCTATGTTGGAATTATGCTTTGGGACTTTTCATTCGGACGCCCTCGCCCTTTTCGCCGGGTGGCAGGAATTCAACTCCGGCCTTGCTGAGCGTCTTTTCTATGGCGGTAATCGTGCTCACGCGAGAATCGACCTTGCCCTTTTCCAGTCGCGTAACCGCATTCAGCGATACTATCGCTTTGTCGGCTAGTTGCTGCTGAGACCAGCCTAATAGGGCTCTGGCGGCTCGAATCTGTCGAGGGGTGATCATGATCACAACCATCGACAGCGGATGAATATTCCGCCACTATAAGGCCATAAACGAGCCCATTAAGGCGTATTTTACGCCCTTGGCTCGCATTTACGATTGCGTTGGGGCGGGCCAATGCGGGCGTTTGGGCGATGGTTGATACTGGGCGTGGTCGCGGCTGGCCCTGCCTATGCGGACGATATTTCCGGCACCTATGTCGGGACTGGCGCGAACAGCGCCTTCCTGATTCAGATCGTCGAGACTTCGGGCGGTCAATTAACCGGCCGATATGAGCAAACCTTGTTAGAGCCGAGCGGCGGTAAACTCGACCAGACCACTTTCTCGATGACTGGAGCGTCGAACGGACAAACTATCGCCGTCACAATGAGAGGTGCGCAATTATTATCCGGCAGCATTACGGCGTCGGGCACGATACAGGGTTCTCTGCTGCATCTATCGGGCAGCGGCACCGGTGGCAATGTAGACCTAAATCTCACTAAGTCGGACGAAATAACCTACAAGATGCAGATAGCAAAACTTTCCTTGCGAGGGCGTCAAGTTATCGAGTCTGCGGCTAAAGCTGAATTGCTAGCGCGCCTTGACAAACTGACTCAAGATATGGCGACGGATTCCGGGGCTGCCGAAGCGCAGCTAGATAAGTTTTCGCCTATTGAGCAACGCTTCCGAGCTCTCACGGACATGATGGACAAAGCACTCACGCGACAGCGATCGATCTTCGGCGGTAGCCAAGCTTTCTTGGCAAGGGGCCAAATTGGCGTCGAAATCAATCAGGGTGGCGTCGAAGCCGAACAGTTGCATGTAAGTTTACAGGATGCGGGTCGAGACATGGCCGCCAAATTGCAGCCTCTCGTCAGCAGCGCCAATGACCTGATCGCACGTTGCACATCTAATGAAATGAAGTCGGACGCAGGTTACCATGCGGCCTGCGCTCTTTTATTCAAGACAGGAAAGACGTTTCAGGAAAACGTTGAGAAATTGCGAGCGGCATTCGATCATGCTGAAAAGGTATGGGTAGAGGAACACGCGAAGCAGCTAGCAATCATCAGAGCGGCCGATGTCGCATCACGGTAACTACTTCCCTTTGCCGTTGAGTGCCGACATAATTCTCTTAACAACCTCGCTTCGAACTGTTCTTCCGTCCATCAGCTTGGCCAAAGTCCGCCGCGAGACGCCGCTTAGTGTTGCGACTTTTTGTTGACCAATGGCAACTATTTGAGTGCGCAAATCGTCAAGAGAGGTCAGGTCATTTTCTTGAGCCACGCCATAATCGATGTTTGCCCCCTCATCACTGCCCAGGTGGAATTGCTCTTCCCACCGGTTTGACTCCTTTCCGATGTGGCGAATCGCCGCCGGCTGCACATGCCGGCGCCTTGTAATTCCCCGATCAGTGTAATCGCCGTTTAGAAATTTGTGCTCCGGCCGCAGGTGGTATTGCGCGAGCGCTCCCGTGTAGGTTTTCAGGAGTTCCGCAGGGATAGGGATTCCGGTATCTCGATCGAAGCACGCTTGGGCCGCCTTGCGCGGATCACTGTCGTACGGAGCAACGGGCTTGGGCGTTATTTCCGTGAACGCCGGGTGGACGCCTGTGGGCCTAATTTGAAACGCCAAGAGAAAATTGCTCGGTTTGACTTGATCGGCATATGCGCGGCCAGCATTGTGTTGGCGAAACCAGCTGAGGAGTTTGGGCGTGGTTGCGGCGTAACGACTTGCAGCCGGGAAATTCAGGCTTGGGTGGTAATCCAGATCAACTTGATCCGGGTGCCCGTCGAGAGCCGCCTTTATAATTTGGTGCCAAAGGTCGTATTGCCAGCGTTCAACCCCAATATCCGTAAGCGGAATTGCCGGCGCGGGAACAGTCGCGGGCGCGGCTTCCTCCTCGTACGGCGGCAGCAAGTGCCCAAGGCCATGCGCGGAAGCCTTTCGGATGACGATCGCCCCGTCGGGGGCAACGTTGAACAAGGCGTAACGTTTTGCGGAAATGGCGAAGCAATAGAGCGGCTCGATTGTCGAAGTTGTGGAGCCGTTTTCGACCTTGAGGTTGGTATCCTCGATTTTGAGAATGGAGCCTTTATCGACATAGGGATTCAGCGATTCAAACCAGTCGCGGATGGCCTCGATCTTGGCGAAGAATGCCGCATCGGGCATGGCGGTGGGCTTTGCAATCGCCATGCTGTCGGTGTCGCAGAAAGCCCAGTCCAAGCCGTGACTTTCGATCAACCGTTCTGTAACGGCGAGCTTTAGACGGGCCGCGCCCGTAATCAGCGTGGCCAACAGCGGATGGAAATATCGGCCCGGTTCCTCGCTTTTATCGGTCGATATGGCTTGAGGCTCGCCGCTGAAGCCGTACAGGAGGCGCTTTTGCGGGCGCGCAAGCTCTTCGACGTTCAATTCGACGAAATTGCCGTAGCTCGTCGCGTTGGCGAGAATTTTTAGTGTCAGTTGGGCGCTATCGAGAGCAGCCCGATCAGACGCATCGGCAGTCTTTAGCTCCCTTTTGACGGCTGCCCTTAAATCAATAACCCGCCTATAAAAATCGTCGCGGTAGGGGTCAATTTGGTAGTCGGGATTTCCGGCAATGGTGACCGGCTTAAGGCCCAGCTGAAGGTTTCCTGGTTCAAACGTTATGGCGCGGACAATCTGTGGGGCCTTGCCCGTCCGCAGCTTCGCTGCCATGCAGTCCGCAAGGGTAAACCAGAGGGGCGTTTTGGAGGATAGGTAATTGAGCCCGATCGTGGCCTGCTCATCTTGTCCGTAGTTCGCCCTAATTGGGAAAACATCGATGTCGGGAATCACCTGCACCAGCGTCGTGAGCAAAGGCCAGGTGCTTCGATGCTGCAGGTCCTGCAGCGTAATTGAAGCGAGAAGGCGTTTGATTTCGTCAGCATTTTCTCGCCAGCGAATTCCTTGAGCGATTGTAAATCTCCACAATTGCATCAGCGTGCAGACTGTTGGGTACATTGACAGGAAATCGCAGTAGCAAACTTGAGAAATGATGCGCCGGTGATGCACTTCGGCGCGACCACCGAAATACGTACTCATGATGATGCCAATGATCTCGTCGGGGAAATCTGGCTGCACCTCACGCCAGGGCCGAATATTCATTTCCCGGAAATAGGCCTTGCCGATGCTGGCTTCGCTGAATATTCGGTGTGGGAATGTCTCCGTAAAATTATGTTCCGCGAATTTTTCGAGTAAAGCGCAATAGCATTCCCAGGTGACCTCTACGTCCTGCTTGGCGTAAGCGAGGTAATTATCGGTGACCGCCTGACCGTGCTCGTTCGTTTTTAATTTGCGATTTTTGGTCTGCAGGAAATCTGCCAGTCCCGCCAAGTCAAATGACCGGCTGGTCAGGGCGGCGGCGAGCGTCCTGACATCGACGAAATAGCCCGGACGGGGCGTCGGCTTGATCTTGCGTCTGCGCATGCCTCGGCCGGCGATAAAGCCCGCCCGTGTGGTAAAGCGGATAAGGGAAACCCGATTATTTAAATGCCTGATCTGGATATTCGGCCAATTTCGGTTGGGCGATAATTGAAACGAAAATCCCCCTTTCATAGTTCGGCCGCGCGCCGGCCCGTGACCAATCGCCACCCGGGAAATGTCAAATAGCAAATTAAGCCCGACAATTACCGCCCGTAAATCATAGCCAATATGGAAAAGGACATTTTCGACGAATTCGGCCGCCGTTATGCATCGATAATCGATCAGGGCGGCTAATGGCCGAATTACCGATAATTCCCGATCGGTGAGAATTTCTGAGTTTGCGAACAAACCGGCCTCCCATAACTCCTGGCCTTTACGTACCTGATAGGTGCCGAATTTCAGGGTTTGACGGGCATCGGTCGTTGTCTCGCAATCGAAGATCAGGGTCCAATCCGACGGGCCCGGATCCTGCCGTCGCCATTTGTTGGCCTTTCTCCCGGTCGGCACGTAGGCCCGCAGGTCAATTTCTAGGAAATCGGCATCATCCGGGCCGCATTTATCGGAATGCTCGCTGGACCTGCTCATGGCCCTGGCTCCAGATTGTCGCGGTTTGGATCAGCGCGCTTCGTTAATCCCGCAGCGAATTCCCGTAATTTCTTGATGAGCAATTCGAATAAATCGGCGAGCCCCAATAAAAAGTGCGCAATTTTTTCAAGCTCGTCAGGCGGATCGCCAATCTTTCCGGGATGGTCTTTTTGACGATCGCTCAGCCTTCTGTGGTCATTGCGGCACACAATGACAAACGTGTTGCCGAATGCCTGTCCTTCCAGATGGTGCTTTTCCAGGACAAGCGGATCGTTTTCTCCGCAAATGACGCAGGCTGGATTGCTGCAGCCTAATCGCTCAATTGCTCTTTGACGGCGAGCGTCGCGGCTAATTTCCATTTCTTTCTCTTGGCCACGCTTGAACGCTTTTTTGCCATTACGATTGTCAGTCATTTGCAACACTCCTCAGATGACGATTCGGTATATTTCTTCGAACGGCTCGCCGCCTGCGGACGACAGCCGGTAGAGCGTGTTCGGATCAGCCTCGAATTGATGGACCTTGCCGCTAGCGTCTTTGACGCTTGTGCCCTTGAATTCCGCTAGGAATTTTGGATCGTTGGTTTTGAGGAATTGCCCGACCGCTGACATATAGCGGCCGATGATGGATGCGGATTTGCTATTGACAGTGATGGCTAGCTGTCGGCCGCCGCTGAATATCGGCATTTTGCGCGGCAGGCGGCGTACAACGGTCCAAACGCCCTTGCGCTTGCGTATTGCCGCCTTGCGTCTCGCGGCGCGTTTGAAACGCTCTTCCGATACGCGAATTGACCGCGCCGCTTGAGCGATATCTTTAGTCTCACTGAGGACGCGTAGGCCGCGTTCCAGGCGGGCGTCGCTGATGCCAGGTCTTGAACGCTTGCGGAGCTTTGTCCACTTTATGCGCCTCCGCCGCTGTGCGGTGGCCTTCGAAGCTTTCCGTCTCGCCATACGATGGCCTCCATTTGGGAGCCATCGAATCCGCGCAATTTTCGGGAAGCGCATACGAATTGCGTAGGAGTTGTAACTAATGCCGTACTCAAAGGCCGAGCTAATTGCAGCAGCGAACGAATTTGCCCGCGAGCACGGCTTTCCTCAGGCGAGCGAAAGCGTGTTTGAGAGTTGGATAAATAAGAAGCTTGTTGCGGGCGCCCGCCCTCGTGGTTTCAGGCGTGGCGTAAACCCTGAATGGACTTATCCTGACAGCACGTTGGCTGCAGTGAAGCTCATCCTTGAGCTCGAATCCCTCGGAGCAAGGCGCACCGCTCAGATTATGATTTGCCTATGGATTTTCGGGAGTGAGTTTCCTCACAAGCGCATTGTGGCCGCCCTTAAGTCGGAGCTTCGGCGCATTATCAAACGGCAAGAGCGCGGTCCACCGTGGTTTCACGACCACTATTTGGATTTAGCAAAACTCTCAAAGGCCGAGCGATCACGCCGCGTCAGCCAGCTGCCCGCCCTCGATCCTGACCTTGCCGCTTCAGGGATCGCACCAACAGCCGGAGAGTTTCTCGCAGTAGCGTTGAGGGTGTATTGGGGCGCGGAAGACGACAGAAAGTGTGCAAGTAGCACAACCTCTTCGCCCGATTTCAGTGTGCTTGCAAATTTGCTCGGAATTGACGGAGCAATCGGCCCGCCTGAGCAGAGTGCGACTGGTGGTTACGAGGCTCTGGACAGGGTCACTCCAGAGGAGTTGGAACAGGTACGTACGATCCTTCTAGCCTGCGCCATCACGCTCCATTTGCCAGCAATGATATTTGACTGTGTTCCAACCCTGAAAGAATCCAGGTTAGCTGTTGCCTTCGCGAAAGCCGCGAGATCGTTTCTGACTCCTGAGTGGATCGTTCCGACCGCTGCGCTTTTCTCAATATCGGCTCTTAACGGACGCCACGCGAATGACGAAAGCCCGCAAGCGTCGAACCCGCCCAAAAAATGGTTGTATTTTTAGAGTTTTCCGTTTTGAAATAGTGTAAGACATTTAATTTACGAATAAATCTGCTATTTTTTATAAAATCAACGCTTCAGGGTGGATGGAAAATGGCTCATTTTCCTGCGAGCATTTTGCCCGGAAATTACCCCGACGATTTTCGCTGGGCAGACCGTTGCCGCTATTGGCTGACCAGCCGTCCCGAAAAGCGTCACGACGGGCGGCTCCGCCGGCATACCCATGAACCGCTGATCCTGACCGGCCACGCTATGTGCCTGCGTATTCATCGAGGCGCTCTGGTCGTTCGCAATGGCTTCACCCATTACCCTCAAGTCGCGGAGGAGCATCGGTTCTTTAAAGGCGATCGGAATTTGCCGTCCCGGATCGTAGTCCTAGACGGCAGCGGCTCGGTCTCGTTCGACGTGCTCTCGTGGCTCTCAGAGCAAAACGTGCCGCTGATTCGTATCAATTGGCGTGGCGAGGTCGTTACGGCGTTAGGACCGGGACACGCGATCGATCCCCGCCGCGTTGCGGCACAATTGGACGCCCAGCGAAGCGGTCGTGCTTTTTCGTTTGCGGTGGCGCTCATAAAGGAAAAGCTCCGCGATAGCATCGAAACGCTGTCTTTAGTGCTGCCGGCCAGTAGCACGCGCGAACAGGCGGTTGTGGAGTTGCGGGGCCACTTGAACGAATTGAACAAGCACGAGCCGAAATCAACCGGGGCTCTGCTGGGATTGGAAGGCCGCGCGGGTCTCGCATATTTCAACGCTTGGCAATCCCTGCCTCTTCGGTGGAAGGGCCTCGGACGGCATCCGATACCGCCTGATTGGCACACAGTCGGCCAGCGAGGCACGTTTGCCCGAAAAAAGGTAGGAAATCGAAATGCTTCTCATCCCGTCAACGCAATGCTGAATTATACGTACGCTGTTCTAGAAAGTCAGGTCCGCGTTCAGATCGTTGCATCGGGCTTCGACCCAACGATCGGGTTTCTGCATTCGGGCCGCAGAGGCCGATCAGACTTCGTGCTGGATTTGATGGAGCCGCTGCGGCCGATCGTCGATCGGAAGTTGCTTGAATTCGTGCAGACGCACACCTTTCATCCGGCGGACTTCACGATACGATCGGACGGGGTGTGCAGGCTTAATCTGGAGATGGCGAGGCACATAATCAAGATTTTGGTGCAACAAAGAAGCATTACGCTTCCTGCAAAACCGCCGTTCCTCCAACAATTCGCAGCTGACATCAGGTGCCAATAAGCGACTGTCACAATCTGCGCAGCTCGATGGAGCAACCTGGAGATAACAGCTTCACGGTGCGCGGGCAGAATACCTTTGAGCCAGCCCGGGGCGACCAATGGCCACGCTGAGAGAATACTTTCAGACCGATTTTGGGAACGCGCTGACCTATAGCTTTTCGTGGAATACGTCGGATGCGATACCTGTCAGCGTCGATGTCAAAGTTGGCATTGAAACTTATTCGTCCGCAAAATTCATCGCCTTCTTCGTTCCTCACCACCCACAATCGGTCGCCATCTGCAAAGAACTGCTATTTAACGGCGTCGCCGACGCCTTGAAGAAATCGAACGATGTACGGACGATCGCACAGTTCGTGGGTGATATCCAATACGGAACCGTCGGTTCGGATAAAGCACCTTTTTCCAACCGGGTCTATCTTTACGCGGAGGATATTTCGGATCAAACGCCCAACGGCGACTTCGAGGCAATCGCTACTCAAAAGGGTCTGTGGCTCACCGTTCGGGGTCAGGAGTATGTGAAGAAGAAAATGGTGCTCGAAAGGCCGTTGGCTTTCATCTGCCATGACACCCGCGACAAAGGCACCATTGCCCTGCCGATTGCGATGGGACTTTTGAAAATGATGTGCCCCGTCTGGTACGATGAGTTCTCACTTAAGATCGGAGATAGCCTGCGTGAAAGTATTGAGCGCGGGCTTAAAGAGACAAGGAAGTGCATTCTCGTCATTACGCCGAACTTTCTCTCCAACACGGGGTGGACTAAGGTCGAATTCAATTCGGTCTTTACGCGCGAGATTTTGGAAAAGCAGACGGTGTTCATGCCCGTTTGGCACAGTGTTTCGGCCAAGGAGGTCTACGATTATTCGCCGAGCCTAGCCGACAAAGTCGCTATCGACTGGAAGCTTGGAGAGAATGAGGTGATCAACAAGCTTTATCGCGCTGTCACGGCAACCTAGCTTCGCCGACGATCGGCGTGTCTGCAAGGAGGTCAACCGAATTGCCGCCTCGGCAATGAAACACAAACCGAGTGTCGATTCAGCGGTTACTGGCAGCGGCGTGCTACAGCCGATTAGCAGGCAAAGGAATGGCAATCTTCGCGCCAGTTGGGGTGTGTTCAATGGTGATCGCACATCGACGTATATCGAAGCCGGGATTGAATGCGCTATTAAACGCCCCGCCCTTGCACCCGCGATCGATATGGACCTGAATTGAGGTTGCGGCCACCGCAACGACGAGGGCCAGCATTGAAGCTGACCAGACTGCCCAACGAAGCCACGCAATCGCGGGCCAGATGCCGGATTCGCTAGGCCTTCTCAATGTAGAATTGGCTTCGCCACGGTACACTGCATTCTCGCCAGAAAATCTCGATGAGGTCGTGGAGGTCATTTTGCCCATCTATCCATCCGGTCATTTCGTGAACTGTACGATTTCCTTGCATCAAACGAAGTCGAATTGCCACGATGAAATCTCCTCTGAAGGGCAAAATCTTGAGACGCACAATCTGTCGTAAATGTGGCCCACCAAAGCATCGTTTTAGCGGCCGGCAATCGCCAGACCCTCGCTGCGTTGTCCGTACTCATACCGATGATCTTGCCAATGCGACCTTGAATCCGCAGCGTATGAATGAGCCGGTGCGCGAGGGCCTTGGCCAGAAGTTGGATGCCCGTACCCAGACCTTTAGCCTTCATCACAGCTAGCGCGAGCTGGCGCGTGTTCAGCGGACCATGGGCCAGTGCTTCCTGGCAGATAGCTGCCCGTAAGTCCGGATTTCCCCAACAACGGACATTTGGCTAACGGCGCTAAGGGCCACTGCACAAAGTCGCTGCGCGACAGCCCGCTGAGGCGGGTGCTTGAGCCGATAGGTTGGTAGGCAGATTGAGAGAATGACGATAGCGGAGACGCGTGCGGCGTCCTGAGATTGAGGTCCCA
>JBAUYV010000133.1:0-2037 GCA_049584975.1 Xanthobacteraceae bacterium
ATTCCAAGCCGACCATGGAGCTTGCGGTCGCCGCCATCCGCTCGCCGGCGGGCGCGCTGGCGGCGGGACGGCACGGCGCGAGCTTGCTGGTGCTGTCGGGCGTCGACGATGCCTCGCTCAAGCATCACGTGTCCAATTGGAACATCTACGCGGACACCTGCAGCCGCCACGGCCATGTCGCCGACCGCGCGCGCTGGCAGTTCGCGGTGCAAATACATCTTGCCGAAAGCCGCGAGCAGGCGCGCAAGGACGTTGATTACGGCCTGCAAAAATGGATCGGCTATGCCAACGACATCGTGCCCGCACCGAATGCCCCGCCGCGCGGGCTCGCCGATCCCGCAGGCTGGATGGTGGAGAACGAACGCGCGATCATTGGCACGCCCGACGACGCGGTGGCGAAGATCGAGCACATGCTCGACGTCACCGGCGGCTTCGGCGGCGTACTCGTATTCGCGCAGGATTGGGCCAATTGGCAGGCGACGCAGCGCAGCCTCGAGCTGATCGCCGAGGAAGTGCGGCCGAAACTCAACGGCAGCAATCGGCTGCGGCAAGCGAGCTACGATCGCAACGCGCCGATCCAGGACGCCAATCGCGCGCTCGCCCAGGCCGGCATCGAAGAGGCGCAGGCGCGCTACGCGGCGGCGAAGAAAGTCGGCGGGTAGACGGATAGAGCCGTTGAGACGCTTTCGAGTGTAAAACCGATATGCCGCAAGCCGGTCTCATCTGACGGGCGAATGACTTATTTCTTCGCCCACAGACGGCTGAATTTTCTGCGGTGCCGGACGTCAGGCGCTGTCACTTCAATCGGCCGTCCTTCACGGATGACTTGCTAGCCGGCGGCCGCAGGTTGCCAAAAGCCGACCTGAGGCTGCCGCGGCAACCATTTGGTGCGAAAGCTGTCTTGTGCTCGCTTGAAGTCTTCTGAACGTTCGCTGCCGTTTAACTTGTGTGTCAGATAGATGTTGTAAGTTCCGAGCACGAGACCGGCCTCGTGGGCGCTCAGACAAAAGTCATGGTCGTAGAAGTGGAATGCGAACTGTTCATCAAAGCGGATGTGACCCGCCTTCTTCATATCCACAGCGAGGAATAATCCATCTAGAACGATGCAACGTCTGAGCGTTGGCCCGATATTATGCATAACGGGGGAGCTATTTGTTGTATGGTGCTCCACCCAGCCTGACAAAAGCTGCTGCGGTTGGTTAAACCATGGCGTATCCGCGAGACGCGGACCGATTCTGTACCCCACTGTTCCGGCGACTCCCGTTACCGCGTAGCCATGTTTATTGAACGCATCCTCTATCTTCTCCTGAAAAAACGTATCGCGAATACTGACGTCGTCGTGCGCGAAAATAACAATCTCGTCGCTACCAGCTTTCGCCTCGAGGATAAGATTGTAGCAACTGGATAATCCCTTTGTGTTATTTTCGAAGAATTGGAAACGATCAATGCCAATTCGTTGGAGCGAGCGGTAAAGATCTGTTTCTTCCTTAAGGCCCCGCGTGCAGGAAACGATCAATGGTTTCCTTGGTCGATTACTGTGCTGATGATGCCTGGCTTGATCATGCGGCATATCCGCAGGAACAAGTGACAAGGCGCCTACCGCGAGGGACATGGGCTAATCGGCCGAGAGGGATTGATTTTGATGCGATTATAACCGCTGCGTGTGCACGGGAAAATTATACAGCTAGGAGCTTTACTATCTGAAGGAGGAATCACGGATTTTACACAGGAAATTTCATGCTGTTACGCGCGCCAATCCAGGACGCCAACCGCGCCCTGGCACAAGCCGGCATCGAAGAGGTGCAGGCGCGCTACGCGGCGGCGAAGAAAGTCGGCGGGTAGACGGGTAGAGCCGTCGAGACGCTTTTGAGCATAAGGCCGACATGCCGCCGAACGGGTCTGATCTGACGCGGATGATGTGGTGGACGGTGGCCGCTCCCGGCAGCGAGTTCCGATAGGGTGATCGCTGTCAACGAATCACATCAGGAGCTGTCCATATGCAAATTACCACGATCGGTTTGGATATCGCCAAGAACG
>JBAUYV010000134.1:0-9971 GCA_049584975.1 Xanthobacteraceae bacterium
ATCCATACGACAACGCCGTCATCTTCGGCCACGCCTCGTTGCTGATTTTGACCGGCCAGATCGACGAGGGCCTGGCTACGCTGCGACAGAACACAAACAGAAAGACCGCGGTGTGGTCGAGCCACCACTTTCTACTGGCGCTCGGCTCTTATCTGAAAGGCGATCTCACGACCGCCGAAGCCGAGACCAGCCAGTTTGCCAGTGCAAATTTCCCGCCCAGCCTGATGCTGGATGCTCTCGTCGCCGCGAACAACAAAAACCGTCTGCGCGCGCGGCACGATGTTGCGTTGCTTTACGGCAAGTATCCATCGTGGAAGGACGATCCGCGCGCCAACATCGGCTATTTCCTGCCAGACCGCGATATGGCCAATCGCATCGGCAACGACTTTGCCGCCGTTGCCGACGATCTGAAAAAACACCCCGACGTAGTCGGCAGCGTGGACGTTTCAGAGCACCCATAGGGCGGCACGCCTCCTAGGCTGGTGAGGGAATTTTTTTGCGGATAAGGTGTTCTCTGCCCTGACGCGTCGTGGTCTGGACAGGACTTTTGGTGCACACGTATTTCACCAAGTAGCCGTTGCTGTAGCGCATTCTTCAAAGCCGCTGGCGCGCCGCAATCGCCCGCCACACCCCCGCAAAACTCACCTTCTCAGGAGCCGTAAAATGCGCCCGCTTATCGTCGTCGTGTCGCTTTTCCTCATGGCACTGGGCACCACCGGCGCGCAGGCTCACGCCCACCTTGATCACGCAAGTCCGGCGGTTGGCAGCACGGTACCGACTGCGCCGCAGGAAATCACCCTGTGGTTCACGCAAAACCTCGAGGCGGCTTTCAGCACGGTCGAGGTGTTCGACGGGGGTGGCGGGCAGGTCGATGAGGGTAAACCCAACATCAGCAGCAACACCATGCGCGTAGCGCTCAAGCCGCTGGCGCCGGGAACCTACCGGGTTCACTGGCACGCGCTCTCGGTCGACACGCACACGACAGAGGGAACCTTCACTTTCAAGGTGGGTGCGCCTTAAGGCGCGGTGGTCTATTTGAATTCGCGCCGACGCGGGAATGAGCGGAGGACAACGTTCCTTGCGACAGCGCCGCCTGCCCGAGTGAGGTCGAATTGATGAGGTCGAATTGAACGACCCGTTGATCTTCGAGCGCGCCATCCACTTCGCCGCCACGATCATGGCGGCGGGGACCGTCTTTTTTGTTGCCTTCGTGGCCGAACCGGCTTTGCGCAAGGCCGCGAACGACACGCTTGCGCTTACCCTCTTCGCGCGGCTGCGATGGATCGCGTGGTTCTGTTTTGCCTTCGCCCTGGTCTCGGGCGCGGCGTGGTTCGTCCTGACGGCGGCTTCAATGAGCGGGCAGCCGGTAGCGGACGTGTATGCACAGGACGTGCTTTGGACCGTGCTGTCGGAGACCGATTTCGGCAATGACTGGCTGGTGCGGTTGATCCTGGCTTGCGGGCTTGCCGGCGTGTCTGTTGCCTTCATCTCGGCGCAAGGCGTCAAATCGGCTCGGCTCAAGGCTGCGGCGGTCATTCTGGCTGCAGCCTTCGCCGGCAGTCTGGCATGGGCCGGCCACGCCATCGGCGGCCAAGGCATCGAAGGTCTGATTCATCCGATTGCCGACATCTTGCATCTGATCGCCGCGGCAGTCTGGGTGGGCGCGCTCGTTCCACTTGCGCTGTTGCTGGCCATGACGGGACAGGATGCGGACACGCATGCCGTGGCGCGCACCGCGACGCTGCGCTTCTCGACGCTCGGCATCGTCAGCGTCGCCACGATCCTGCTCACCGGCATCATCAACACTTGGTATCTCTCAGGCAGCATCGACGCGCTGACCGAAACCCAATACGGCCATCTGCTCCTGATCAAGATCGCGCTCTTCTTCGCCATGGTCGGCGTCGCGGCTTTCAATCGGCTGCGGCTGACGCCGAGGCTCGTAGAGAACCCGCTCGTGGAGAACCCGGACGCGGCGGCGGCGCGGAATGCGCGGCGGCAGCTCGGCCGCAACGCGGTGATCGAAGCCGCCATGGGTGCGGCGATCATTGCCATCGTCGCTGCCCTCGGAACACTGCCGCCCGGAAGCCACGCCCATCACCATGAGAGCGAAGGCCCCATCCCGCCCGACGCATCGTTCCAGCACATTCACGGCATAGACGGCATGGCTGACGTCATGATCGAGCCGGGCCATGTGGGCACAGCGAATGCAACGATTCATCTTTTGAATGACGATCTTGAAACGCTCGCCGCACTGGACGTCACGCTGACACTCACCGCCCCCGTGCCCGGAAGCAAGCCAACGACGCGCGTCGCCACCAAAGACTCCGACGGCGTGTGGCATGTGGACGGAATTCAGCTTCCGGAATCGGGCAACTGGACGGTATCGGTTGGCGCAGTTCTCGGGCCCAACAAGCGCCTCGATCTCACCGCCCCGATCGTGATCGACGCCAAATAGCGCGCATGCTCGCAGCAGCCATCAGAACTGCCAATGAAGCCGGCCACTGAAAACATTCACCGGTCCGCGATCCTCGTTGTAACCGGGATTGACGATGAGCTGATAGTCGGCGGTCAGACGGGTCGAGGATGAAAGCGCGTAGCTGTAATACGTCTCGATGATCTGTTCAGGGCCGGGATGTGGCAGCATGCCATCGCCGACCAGAATGCCAAGCCCACCGTCGTTGAGAAATTCCTCGTGCACCTTGGAGATGCCGTTGACCACGCCAGCAAGCCCAACGGTATCGTCGGGCCTACCCCATTGCTTGCCGGAAAGCGAAAGCCCGGCTGCGACGGTGCGGTCGATGTCGCTAAACTCATAGGGTTCGATGTCGCCGTTCGCCCAGCCGGCGCGTACGAATGCGCCGACATCGGATGTGATCTCCTGTTCAAGATTCATACTTACGCCGCCGCGGCTCTGATATTGACGGACTGCGGCGATGTCGGCGGGCTCGCCGGTGGCTTGCGCCAACGTGATTGCATCTTCGAAACTGCCCATGCGGCCGCGGCTCAAAAATCCGGTGACGGCGAGCTTGCCGGGATGCCCCCACAGGTCGTAACGCCGCTCGATCTCGCCCACCCATTGGAATTGGTCGAAGGTCGGATCGAGTTCGAGGTTATTGGGGAGAATCGAGAGATCGAACAGGCCACCGCGCACGGTCCAGTCACCCTGGTACCACTCGGCGGCAGCGCCAAGCGTAAAGCCCCACGGCTCGGCCGCGTAATCGAAGGTTCCGGTGTCGATGATCGCCCAGTTCAAGAAATCGTTGCGCGGATCATGGGCGTATTTATTGTTGTCGAAGAGATCGGCGACGCTGAATTTCCCAACCGTTATCACGAGGCGGTCGGCCGTTTGGCTTTCAGCAAACTGATTGATGCCGGCGTCTACTTTCTGATCATCGCCGCCGAGATTGATGGTCTGCCGAATGAATGCGCGCTGCAATCGGGTATAGGGATAGGCGAATCCTACCTTGTAGGCTTCACCGCTTGGGTATCCCGCGCTTCCAAGCGTGTTCCCGAGTCCAAACCCCTGATCGATTTCCGGGTTGACCCATAACTCGGCCCCTTGCCACAGGCGAACCCCGGCATACAACGTCGCATCCCAGGTCTCGCGACCCTGGCCGCTGGCGGGCAAGCTATTGGTGCCCTGATAGGGCGATCGGAACGCAGGATACCCCTGCCATGTGAATGTGGTCTGTCCGTGAAAGTTGACGAGGTCCGGGCCCGGTGTCGTCGGCGACACGATTCCCACTGTCGCGTCGTTGCCGAATCGATAATTCAAGCTGGCGCGCAACTCCTGCAGCGACAAATCCGAATTGAACCGCTGCCCGGCGTTCGCGAACAACACACTGCTGGAGCCAAAATCGGTATACAGATATTGGATACTCGCGGTCCAGTGGGGAGCCACCGGCACCTCGACGCCCGCCCCGGCTGCCCATCCCAATCGCCACAAAAATGGCATGTCGGTCGTGCCGGTGGTCAGTTGTGTCAGTGTCAGCTGGTCGTAGGTCCAAGCGAAGCCGCCCGTCGCATAAAGCAGCCAGTTGCCCGGAGCATAACCGATGCGACCACGCAGAGTGCCGGACGAAAGCACCGTCTCACTATAGCTCTCCGGGCCGACCGGCGAGGAAAACGTCGAGGTGCCGCCTATGGAGATTCCAGAGGGGTTCTGAAAACTTGGAAACGATGCGTCAGCCTCGGCGCCGATAACAAACCGGTTCGGCAACATATAGTCGTAGCCGGCTTGCAATCCGGCAAAGAAGCCTCCCGTTCCTTTGAACAGATCAAACGGCTGAAACATGTCGAGCGAGCCAGCGAGACCCGGCGCCGTCGTCCAATTCGAGTTTCCCCACGCATAGCCGAGATGTCCACCCACATAGAAGCCAGTCCAATCGTACTGCAACGGAGCCGTTGGCGGCGGCGCTTTCGTCAAGACATCCGCGGCGTTGACAGCCGTTGTCGATACGTCAACCAAAAGCGCTCCCACGCACGCTAACACCCAAGCCGCCCGCACCTCACGCCCCCTAGCTTATCCCCGACCTCAGTGCACCCGCGAGCATCAATGCCTCCGGTCGAGCAGCGGCATCACGGGCGCAACCAATAAGCATCCCAGCAAGATCAAATCGTTTCTCGTTAGCAGCACCTGCATCATGTTGTTGGATGAAAAATGCAGGCCCAGCCGCCCGACGGTAATCCCGGAATGGGGATGCCGATAGTCTGGACGATGAGGAAAGTGTTGAGCAGCAACACGATCGCGGTGCCGACCAATGCGGCAATATTGGTCAGCCGGCTATTGGCGAATTGGCCCATAATGTCTGACCGTCGCGTGAAGATGAGCAGAGCGATCATGGGCAGCGGCAGGGCGATACTGAGCACCACCTGACTGATGACGAGCGCATTTGTTGCGTCCGCACCCAGACCGACAACCACGAAGGCCGGAATCATTGTTACAAGCCGTCGGACCCAGATCGGTATCCGGAACCCGACGAAGCCTTGCATGATCAATTGGCCGGCCATCGTTCCAACCGTCGAGCTCGATATCCCCGATGCAATGAGGGAGAGCAGGAACACCCCCGCTGCCCCGATCCCGAGCAGTGGCGTCAAGGTGTGATAGGCCGTTTGGATCTCCGCGACTTCGGGATGTCCGGCATGGAATGCGCCCGACGCCATCATCACCATCGCCATATTGACCAACCCGGCGATGGTCAGCGCGATGATGACCTCTTGATTTGAGAAGCGCAGCACCATGCGCCGCTCGTCCGCATTGTGGACCGGCGTGCGGGCCTGGGTGAGCCCCGAATGCAGATAAACGGCGTGCGGCATCACAGTTGCGCCGATGATGCCGACGGCAAGCAGGAGGGCCTCGGCATCGGCGATCTGCGGCAGCACCGTGTGTAATGCTGCCGAGCCCCAATCGACTGGAACTATGAACAGCTCGATCAGATAGCAAAGCGCAATAATGCCGACCATGCCGCCAATGATCAGCTCCAGCGCTCGGAACCCAGAGCGTTCGAACATCAAGATGCCGTAGGTGACGACGCCGGTGACGACCATGCCTGCAAGCAGCGGCATGTTGAACAGCAGCGAAAGCCCGATGGCGCCGCCGAGAAACTCGGCCAGATCGGTCGCCATGGCGGCGACCTCGCTGACGATCCACATCGCCCAGACGACCGGCCGGGGAAACTGGTCGCGGCACATCTCCGCCAAGTTTCGGCCGGTGACGATGCCAAGCTTGGCCGACAGCGCCTGAAACAACATCGCGATCAAGTTGGCAAGCAGTACGACCCACAGCAGGGCGTAGCCATACTTGGCGCCGGCCTGAATATTTGTCGCGAAGTTTCCGGGATCGATGTAGGCGATCGAAACGACCACTGCGGGACCGGCGAAAGCCAGATACGCGCCAGGCCTGCGGCGTTCCCCGCTCAATATTCCGCGTGCCGCCCTGACGCTCCGCTCCGTCAGCGACCCCGATCCCGCCGTTAAATCGGCTTGCGGTTTTGGTGTATCCAGCATTGACATCAATCCGTAACCAGTGCTACATAATACGGAAGATACGTAAATTGTCAATGCAGTGAGAAAGATGTATCTTTATGGTACGTTGATTTAGCAATTGAAGCGTTCTCGCGGTCGGCGCACGATAAATTCGATCGGCGCCTAGGAGTACGATCACAGGAGCAGCGATGTCCCGGCGCGCAATGGAAAATGGGCTCGCAACTCCGTCAACGCTTCCTGCGGAGCTGGTTCAGGCGCGCCGCTTCGGTAAGGCTCGTTCGGCCCAATCGACAGCCTTGCTTGAGGACTACGTTGAGCTCATCGCTGACCTGTTGGCCAGCACTGGCGAGGCGCGTCCGACGGATATTGCTCGCCGCCTCGGCGTCTCCCATGTCACCGCGGTAAAAACCATCTCGCGGCTGAAGCGGGAAGGAATGGCAACGGCCCGCCCCTATCGGGGTGTCTTTCTGACGGAAAGCGGGCAGCAGCTAGCGGCGCGAGTACGGACCCGCCATAGGCTCGTCGTAGATGTACTTCTCGCGATCGGCGTCCCTGTCGAAGCTGCTGAAGCTGATGCCGAGGGAATCGAGCATTACGTATCGGAAACGACGCTGAAAACGTTCGCTCGGTTTTTGCGTTCGCGAACCTGAGCCTTGAAGTAACTACAGCATATAACCACAGCTACAGCTGCATTTTCCAATATCGACTACGTAACCCAGCGGCCAGATCCTCGGGGTGCCAGCAAAGATGGCACCGCCCGTTTGTGTTTTTGGTCAAAGTGACGAAGCGCGCGTTGGGCGGCTCGCCCGCTTTCCCTCAAAACGGCGGCCCTTCCCCCTCGACAAAATAGCCTACCCCCCTATACTAAAGCCCTGCAAGGAAAAACAACATGACCCACACGATCCGCGAGAAAGCCAAACTGCTGGCCCGCGCCCGGCGCATCCGCGGCCAGGTCGAAGCAATCGAGCGGGCGCTCGAAGCCGAGCTTGGCTGCGCCGAGGTGCTGCAAGTGATCGCCTCGGTGCGCGGTGCCATCAACGGACTCATGGCCGAGGTATTCGAAGACCACGTGCGCAATCACATCTTCGCCCCAGCGCTGGCCGCCAACGAACGCGCCGAAGGGGCGGACGATCTGATGGATGTGGTGCGCGCCTATCTGAAGTGAGCCCGTCGCACACACCGAGGGACCGGTCATGACGGATGCCTTTGCGGGCGATCACACCCACGTTTTTCTCGGCGCAGGCCACGAGAGGAACGAGCGCCGCACCTGGATGGTGATCGCGCTCTGCACTTTCATGATGGCGGCGGAGATCGCCGGCGGACTCATGTTCGGCTCGATCGCCCTGGTCGCCGACGGCTTGCACATGTCCACGCACGCAAGCGCGCTGCTGCTCGCCGCGCTGGCCTACAGCTACGCGCGCCGCCACGCCAACGATGCGCGCTTCTCGTTCGGCACCGGCAAACTCGGCGACCTCGCCGGCTTCACCAGCGCCATCGTGCTCGCCATGATCGCGTTGCTCATCGGCTATGAGGCGGCCACGCGCCTGATTTGGCCGGTCGCCATCGACTTCAACGAAGCCATCCCCATTGCCGCGCTCGGCCTCATCGTCAACGTCGCCAGCGTGCTTTTGCTCAGCGGCGGCCATCATCACGGCCACGGCCATGCGCATGGCTCCACCGATCATGCCCATGACCACGATCAGGCGCATGCGCTGCAGACCAGCGCCGGCCCGCTGACCCTGGAAATCTTCGAAGACGGCGTGCCGCCGCGCTTTCGGCTGTCGTGCGCGGACCAGGAACTGTCCGCCGCCGAGATGTCGGTGGAGACGGTGCGGCCGGACGGCGTGCGGCAGATCTTCGCCATGACCTCGCGCAGCGGCTATCTCGAATCAGTCGACGAAATCCCGGAGCCGCACGCCTTCACCGCCTGCGTGTCACTGCAGCGTGGCGGCGAAACTCATAATGTCGAATTTGCCGAGCACGAGCACGCGCACGGCGCCGCACAGCGCGACAACAACATGCGCGCCGCCGTTGTTCACGTGCTCGCCGATGCGGCGGTGTCGATTCTGGTCATCGTCGGGCTCACGCTCGGGCGCCTTTTCGGCTGGGCCTGGATGGACCCGGTCGTGGGCTTCATCGGCGCCATCGTCATCGCCGCCTGGGCCTACACGCTTATCCGCGATACCGGCGCCATTCTGCTCGACATGAACCCGGACCGCGGCATGGCCGAGCGCATGCGCGCGCTTATCGAAGCCGACGGCGATCGATTGACCGACTTGCATCTCTGGCGGCTCGGTCCGGGCCATCTGGGCGCGATATTGTCAGTGGCGACGCAGCAGCCGCGCGGACCGGATTATTACCAGTCGATGCTGCGGCGATTTCGTGCTTTATCCCACGTGACAGTGCAGGTGCAGCATCAGTGACCCTTGCGGGCGGACGCGGCGCCTACCGTCACCGCACGGCGGCGAAGGGCACCGCGTAACTGATTTTTGTTCGGTCACCGAACCTATTGCGAAGGGCGTTTGGCGAAATAATTCTCGGGAGCCGCCGGAATTTCGCGCGTTCAAATGAACATGAAGAGATTAGCGGTTCTGGCAATGATCGCCGCAGCGGCGGCTTACGCGGAGCTTGCCGCGTACGCGCAGCCCAAACCGGGGGGCGACGCGCAGGAAGGCCGCGCTTTCGCGCTCGAAGCATGCACCGGCTGTCACGTCGTGACAGCAGACCAGCCGTTCAAGCCGGTCTACGCCGGTGACGCGCATCCTCCAGACTTCAAGGACATCGCCAGCAAGCCCGGCGCAACGGCGGACTCGCTGATCCATTATCTCGATACGCTGCCGACGATCCCAAAGGACTCGCACATGGCGAACGCGGATCTCACGCCCGAGCAGACGCGCGACGTGGTCGCCTACATTCTCTCGCTGCGATAGAGCCCGATTCGGGCTAAGTGCAACGCTGGGCTAACTGTGGGACTTCGTCACGATGAGGCGGCTGTCGCCTCGACTTCCGTGTTCGAGTTGTCGACGCTGTCGTAAACCGACACCTTCACAATCGGATATTTCTTTTTGATGACCAAAGCCGCCGCCTGAGCGGCTTCCGAGGTCGTGTAGGAGGCCTTCGTCTGCCGGTCGACTTGGAGCAAAAATCGGCCACGCTCCGGCCGCTTGCGTTGCGAGAACACTTCCTCGATTTCTTGCTCCGAACTCTCCTTTACGGGCATTTTCATTTGGCGCGTTGCCATTCGCTTCTCCTCTTTGGGGATGTCCTTTGGGGGATGTCCGTATGTAGCGGCCGCGGACATCGGCCGCCAGTGCTGTCCGTGTCGTACGGCCTCATTGCCGCACAAAAAGTTAATCGCCTTGGCCGAGAAGTTTCGTCAGGCGGTGTCGGCAACAGAACAGGCAATGTGTCGGCCCGTTCAGTGCTTGCGCGCGTCGACGCGGTAGCCGACGATCGTTTTCTCGCCGAGCGCCTTGGCCGCTTCCAGCCGATGCAGACCCTCGACCAGCACGAAGCGCGCGCCATCCGGCCGCACAAGGATTGGCATCTGCTGCCCATTTTCAAGCATGCTGGTGGCGATCTCGTCGACGCGCTTCTGCTCCAGCGTCGCGCGGCGCCTGACTGGCACGTAGATGTCGGCGACGGCAAAAATCTCGCGCTTCATCGGGCTGCTTTTGCCGGCGTGGTCCCACCTGATTATGTCAGTTGGCCGGCACACAACGCCCTATTTGGCCGAATAGCAATAGGCAATGCGCGAATTTGATATCCGCCATTATGTTCCAATGTCGGCAGTAACGAGGATTGCACTCAGCCCCCACGGTTTGCCAGGAGGAGCAATAATGGCCAGCTCGAGGCGACAATGACCGACGCAATCGTAGTGCGAGACGCCCGATTCGACGAAGGCAGACACATCAGCTTCCCCGCCATTCACGGGCGCACAACGATCAACTACAGAAACTTCACGCCAATAAAGGGCTCTTTCCGCC
>JBAUYV010000135.1:0-4841 GCA_049584975.1 Xanthobacteraceae bacterium
GTGAACACCAACATGCTATTCACCTGGCGGCGGCAGCTTGAGGCCGGTGACGCGACGCCGGTTCAGCCAGTGAGCTTCGTTCCCGCCGCGATCACCGGCCAGGCGTCGGCTGCGCCATGCCTGCGAGGGAGTGGCCGGATCGAGATCATGCTGGCGAGTGGCGCTCAGGTGATCGTAGGCACGGATGTGGACGAGGCGGCGCTGGCGCGCGTCATCAAAGTTCTGTCGCGGCAGCGATGATCCCGATTCCGTCGGGCGTGCGGGTGTGGCTGGCGGTCGGCCGGACCGACATGCGCAAGGGGATGAACACGCTGGCGCTTCAGGTGCAGGAATCGCTGGGGCGCGATCCCCATTTATGTGTCGGCCGAGATTATGTGGCGGAGGCGCCTCAACGCTGGCCAGAGGAGGCCGTGCCCGGATTCCTCCGCCACATAATAATCAGATGCTGTCCAGTAGCTGGAGGACGGCGTCGTTCGGCCGGAAGCGCGCGCTGCGGTCGCCTGAGACGCCGGCCTTCTCGAGTCCTTGGCGCATCATCTCGACATCTGCGGCGGCGTAGCGGTGGGTTGTGGCGACCTGGGCATGGCCAAGCCAGGCCTGGATCGTAAGGAGGTCTACGCCCGAGCGGAGAAGCTTCATGGCGAGGGAATGCCGGAAGATGTGTGGCGATACGGCCTTGCCATCCAAACTTGACCTGGTACACACGGCCGCGGCGCGCCGCACGATGTGGGTCGCACCGAAACGCGTCAGGCGCTCGTTGTGCACCCCAACAAAGACCGGCTGCGGCTCATGGTGCGCCAGGCCGCGTTCGCTCAATAGGGCCGTCAGCGATCGCACCAGATCCTGAGGAATGGGAACGGCGCGATCGCGGCGCCCCTTGCCACGAAGCAGCACCTGCGGGTGTAGGCGTTCCAATCGAAGGTCGTTCGCGTTGACGCCGGTCGCTTCGGACACGCGGGCGCCAGTTCTCGCCAGGAAGAGAAGAAAGGCCCGGTCGCGCCGGCCGCGAGGCGTCGTATGATCGGGGGCGGCGACGATGGCGTCCACTTCGGCGCTGGTCAGATGGTGCGTCACCTCGATGTGCGCCCGTTTAGTGGGGATCGTCAGAACCCGCTGGGCGACGCCGAAGGAGGCCGGATCGTCTGCGGCGACGTGATGGAAGAAGGATCGGATCGCGGCGAGACGGGCGTTGCGTGTGGCGACAGAGTTGTTCCGCTTCTCCTCGAGCTCGTCGAGAAAGGCGAGCACGAGGTCCCGATCAAGATCCTCGAGGGCCAACACCGCCGGCTTCTTCTGCAAACGGCCGGCGGCAAAAAGGATCAGCATGCGCAGGGCGTCGCGATAGCTGGCGAGGGTCGCGGCGGTGGCGTTGCGCTGCTTGGTCAACCTACGTCGGAAAAAGGACTCCAGGTGCGGCGCCAGAAGAAGGTGTTCACTCATGCGGCGCCTCCGTCGAGGAAGGCGCGCTCAGCTGCAATGGCGAGGAGATCTGACGAGCCGGTGAGGTAGTAGGCCGTGTCGCTATAGCTGGCGTGGCCGAGATAGGTGGCGAGTAAAGGCAGCAGCGCCTGCACATCCGCACGCTGTTGGTGCCAAAGCCTGAGCCTGGTCACCGCGAACCGGTGGCGGAGATCGTGCGGTCGCAGGGGCTTGCCCTCGTCAAGGCCCGCGAGCTTGCGGGCCTTAGCGAAGTTGTTCTGCAGGCCCGCCGCCGACAGACGGCCCCCTCGTGAGCTGAGAAAGAAGGCTTCGTCCTTCGGCGTTGAAAACACGGCGTCGCGCTGGCGGGCGTATCGTCGAAGGGCTGCTCGGGTCGTGGGGTGAACAGGAACCAGACGGTCTTTACGAAACTTGGTCTTGCGGACGAGGATGACCCCGTTGGTCAGATCGACATCGCCGCGATCAAGCCTGACCACTTCGCCCGATCGCAGCCCTGTGCTGGCCAACAGTCCGATCAGCGTCGCCAGCGTGCGGCCCCTGAGAGGGATTCTTGGCGAAATGAGGCTGCATGCGTCGATGAGCGATGCGAGCTCAGCCTCGCTAAGGATGCGCGGCGGCGGAATCGCCCGGGATCTGGCGAAGGCCCGGCGCTCCAAGACCTCGGTGCCGGGGTCATAGACGGCCAGATACTCGTAGAATCGGCGGAGCACGCCGTGACGAACGGCGCGGCTATTGGCGGCGCCGCCGAACGACAGGACGAAGTCCAGCGCCATCGTCCGGGTGGCGGGCCCATCGAGCTGAGCGCACTCGACGTGGCGAACGAAAGCCCGCAGCGTGCTGGCTTGCTTGTTGAAGGCGTAGCCGAGGCAGCGGCGCAGATCGATGTAACGCTCGATCTTCTCGTCGAGGAATGCAGTGAAGTCGGTCATGCCGCGCCTCCCGCGAAGGGAAGCGCGACCTCGGCGAGCTGCGCGGTTGCGACCTTTACGTACAGCGCCGTTGTGTTGATGCTCCGATGCCCGAGAAGATCGGCGACCTCGTTGATCGGCCTACGTCGCCCGACGAGCTGGGTGGCCAGGCTGTGGCGCAGGAGATGCGCGCCTGCGACGTGGCCGAGCTCTACCCCGCCGCGCTGTAGCCGCTTCCGCACCATCCTCGAAATGGACGCCGCGAACTTGAACGGTCGTACTGGCGGCGTGAAAGACAGGAACAGATACGGACTATCGACCTTCGGTCGAGCTCGCAGGATGTAATCGGCGAGCGCGGCGCCGGTCTCATCGAGCAGGGGAACCACCCGGTCACGCTTGCCCTTGGTCCGCCGGACAAAGACCTCGCCAGCCCGCCAGTCGATATCCTTGAGCTGAAGAGTGCGCAGCTCGCCATTGCGAATGCCCGTGGTGGCAAGCAGCAGCAGGACGGCTCGATCGCGAAGGTCGCTCGGCGTCGCCGCGCCGACCGCAGCGATGGCTCGGCGAACGTCATCCCACAAAAGCCGTGGCGGCAAATGGGCGAGACGCCAATGAGGCGTTCTTGGAACGACGCGGGCGAGATCGTGGTGATGGTGGCCAGCCCAATGCAGAAACCGGAGAAACGTTCGGATGTGAGAGGTCGCCGACGCGCGGGTGGCGGAGGTCGCCGAGAGCAAGAGACGATGCTCGACGCCGGCAAGCACATGCTCCGCCGTCAACGCACCAACGTCTTGACGGGGGTGCTGATGGCGGAGCCAATCCAAAAAGCGCCGCGCGCCAAGCAGAGCGCCATCGCGCGACTTGGGCTCAAGGCCTCGCACTCTGCTTAGATAGTCCGAAAAGGAGCTCAGAAGCGGAGCATCCGGATTACCGACAACACTGGGTACGGAAACAATGAATCGTTCGGGCGCCACTCGCCGCGCGTGTTGAAGCGCTGACACCGCCCCAATCCGAGAAGAGTCGGTGGTAAAGGCACGCAGATATCTATCGACGATACCTTCGCCGATCTGCCCAGAACCGCAATGTTCTGCGGCAAAATGGCTGAACCGGGCGATCCGGCTCAGATAAAGCTTAGCGGATGCTTGCTTGTACCCGCGCGAGGAAAAGTACTCAGCAATACGATCCATCTCGGCGCCAAGCGCCCCACCGCGAAGGCGCTTGAGCACCCCGCGATACGAAAAATAGTCCTCGAGCATCGTGCGCCTCCGACAACGCGGCGCAGGGGAATCCCGCACCCGCGCGAGAGGCACTGCATATTATGTGGCGGAGGAATCCGGGCACGGCCTCCTCTGGCTGGCGTTGAGGCGCCTCCGTCACATAATCTCGGCCGACACATAAGTGGGGATCGCGCTTCATTCCCTCCTGCACCTGGAGAGCGAGTCCGTTCATCCCGCGGCGCATATCCGTATGCCCGACCGCAAGCCATACCCGCACGCCGCCCGGAACCGGGATCATCGCTGCCGCGACAGAACCTTGATGACGCGCGCCAGCGCCGACTCGCGAGCACAATCTCGATCCTGTCCCACCCTCCCGAGCAGGCGCACCTGACGCCTCGGTAGTGATCGTGGCGGGAACAAAGCTCACCGGCTGACCTCCTGATGCGTCACCCGCCCCAAGCTGCCGACGCCAGGTGAAAAGCATGTTGGTATTTACATCGTGACGCAGCGCCACCAACGACGCCGAAGCGCCCGGTGCAAGACTCTCCGCTATAATCCGGCGCTTCTCCTCAACCGACCACGTCCGCCGCCTCCTTGCCGGCCGCTCTTCACTCCCGTCCGCCATGCCCGATCGTGTCCATTATCGCGATGATGGACACGATCATCGTGTCCACTACACATCGCCCATCGTTCGCGCGTCCTTATCTAAATGTCCAGGCGGCCCCCGCCGGAGGATTACTCTTCGGGCAACACACGACCTCTGGATTAGCGTCGCACCATGACCACCGATATCGACATCTGGCGCACCGCCCAAATCATGATCAAGCGCTATGGCGACCGAGCGTTCGCCGAGAGCGAGAAATATGCGCTCCAGCTCGAGGCCGCCAGCGAGCCGCTCGGCGCGGCGACATTCCGCCGAATCACCGCCGCCATCGCCGAGTTGAGCCGGCAAGCGCTCGGTCCAGCTGAACGCTTGCAATAATGCCGCATCCCACGCCTTTTACCCCGATGAAACATCGCGTCACGCGCTTCAAGAGCCTGGCGGTCGCTCTCAAGGAGCTCGAACCCTATATCCGCAATGGCGAGCATCTCCAGACCGGCAAACCTTTCAAGCGTTTCGGCGCGATGCGCTCGCGCGAGGCTTTGGCGAACTGGCTGATGTGTGCCGCCGCCAATCATGTGAGCGGGGGGGCCGGCTTACCTTCACCAGCGATCCCACGGGCGGCGACGGCATCATTTACGACACCCGTCACAGGGGGTACCTGGCGGACTGAGC
>JBAUYV010000136.1:0-19081 GCA_049584975.1 Xanthobacteraceae bacterium
CGGTTCGCGTTCCTGTAATACTGGCATCATTGGTGGCTCATTAGGTCGCCGACCGTCCCCTTGGAAGATTCATAAGCACGGCGTTGCGACTGGCATCCGCGCCGCGCTCCTCGTGCCGCTCGCTGTCTATCCTCGTGGCAGCGAGCGGCCAACTATTGCGGAGTGTTCGTTGTGACAGATCAGGAATCACCGCTAGGTCCGATGGTGTGGCGCACGTACGGTGCTCACGGGCGCACGTGCCAGTGAAACGCGCGGCGCGAAGTGGGCTGAAATCGACTTGAGGCACAAGACGTGGACTATTCCAGCGGAGCGCATGGAGCACTGATGACGCTTTGCGACAAGTTCGTTTAATCCTCAAACCCGAGAGCACCAGACTTCGAATCTGAAATCGCTCTTTGTTCACTGTTGCTCGCCGTGCTCCATCGCGCCCGTAACGCATTTATTTGACTTGATTTTTTGTCGTTGCGGACTCACATTCCGCCGCGTCATGAACCGTCACTATCCACGCGAATAAGGTACCCACTGAGTACCCGGACCATGCCGCGCATTGCTTTCACAGACCTCTCGATAAAAGCTCTGAAGCCCGAGCTGCGCACTGATTATTGGGACACCAAAACGCCGGGCTTCGGCCTTCGCGTCGGCAAGAATTCCAAAACGTTCTTCGTCAAGCGCGACAACCGACGTATTACCATCGGGCGCTTTCCCGATTGGACGCTGCAAGAGGCGAGGGCGGAAGCGAAGAGGCTTCTTCTGCAAAAAAGCTCATCCACCCGCATCACCGTGGCAGGAGCGCTCGACCTTTTCGTATCTGACCACCTTAAGACCAAGAACCGTCTCTCGACCGCCAAAGAGCATGAGCGGATACTGCGAAAGCACCTTCAGCCCATCTTCGAAAAACGGATGGCCGACGTATCGAAGGCCGATATCTTGGCTCTCATACGGCAAATAAACCGCACCCCGTCAGCCGCCAATCACCTATTCGTGGTCGCCCGCATTTTCTTTCGCTGGTCGGTCCGCAATGACCACATCGAGCATTCTCCGCTCGCGTCTCTCACGCTTCCACATCGTCGCTCGAAGCGCAGCCGCGTACTCACTGATGAAGAGCTGTATGCGATGTACAAAGCGGCGCTAAACGACGGCGGGACGTTTAGCAAAATTGTGCTCTTATTGCTGCATACAGGCCAGCGTCGAGGCGAGATCGCTTCCCTTCAATCTTCATGGTTCAACGAAAAGGAAAACACCATAACGCTGCCAAGCGAGATAACGAAAAACGGCAGAGAGCACACGTTCCCGATCGGGTCAGTCTGTCTATCGTTCGTGTCTTCGCAACTCCCGAAGGACCGAAAACTGTTATTCCCTGCACGCGGGAAGACAGACGTGCCCTTCAACGGCTGGTCAAAGAGCAAGGTCGCATTCGATAGGATGCACAGCGTGACCAACTGGACGCTGCATGACCTAAGGCGCACCTTCCGAACTATCCACGCCCGAATTGGTACGCCTCCCCACATCGCAGAAAGGCTCTTAAACCACATCCAGCCAGGTCTTATCGAGACGTATGACCGCCACGCCTATCTTCCTGAAATGCGCGCCGCGATGCTTGCTTACGAGGCAGAGCTTATGCGGGTTCTCGACCCAGATTCCGCAACGCAACACGCCGCTTAGACCAAAATTGGTGCACCATGGCGGACCTTGAACAACTTGTTCTTGTGCTTGTTTGATGGTACACCACGACTGCTGCTAGCAAACCTAGGAGCATCCGGATGTCTCCGCAAACCGGAGAATCCAGATGTCTTACAAGGTGAAGCTACCGCTCTATCTGTCATGGAGCGCTCTGAAGAAGTTGTTGGGATGGCCTTACGGCAGGACGCAAACAGGTCGGCTGATGTTTGATCCCGCGTACGCGAAAGATGCCTTTCCGGCTTCCCGGAAGCTCGGTCCGTACCGGCACAGCCATCCGGTTTGGTACACGCCTGCGGTTCTCGACTACTACAAGCGGCACGGTCTGCCGGTTCCTGAGAACATCGATTTCGACGGGAGCGAAGACTGAAATGGGGACGGGAGGTGGCCACCTCCCGTCTTTTTCAGCAAGCCAGTCTCATTTGAGTTGGGGGTAGCGCGGTCATTTCATCTTGACACCCCACAACCAACGCATGTTCAATCCCCGCGTGCTGTGGGGGCGACACAGTGTTTGACGAAGATACACCGATAGGGCGTATCGCCCAATATATTGCGCGCGCGCGGGCCTTTTATAAGCAGCACTGCGCGCCGGTGGTTTTGCGCACTCGCAATTTCATCCGAAGAAAAACCGAAGAATACAAAAAATATAGAGAAGACCAGCGGCAGCTCGCCAAGGAGCAAGCCGCGCGAGAAGCCGAAGCAGCCCGAGTACGAGAAACCGAAATGGCGACAAAGAGCGCGACTGCCGCTCGCGCCGCCTACGATCCTGAAGCCGCAATCGAGGACATGCGGCTGGCACATTCCTATTTGGAAGATTGGGTAGCAAAGAACGGAAACCACGTCCTCGGGTTAGCCGCTCAGTATATTCAGCATGCTCGCAACAAAGACCCCAATGCCAAACTCACCGTTCAGAAAACAAAAGGAGAGAACAAAGGAGAGTCCGTCACCTATAGCCTGGACGAACTTGCCGCCACGACGCTATTTTATCAATCACAACTGTATTCATACACTGACGCACCACCGGTGAACTTGCAGCGAGCGCGAGACTTGCTCAAGCGCGCCATTACGTATCTCCCTTATTCAGTCCAATATCGCCGCCATTTGGCAGAGGTCTACTTGAATCTCCATGATAAGCCTAACGCGCTTGCCGTTGCCGAGGAGGCGGTTAGCATACTCCCGAAAGACCTTGACGCCCGTAAACTTCGCGATTTTGTTCGGATTGCCCCGGAGACTCATGCGCCGACCATTTTAGAGACCAACCCGGGGTTTGTTTTTTTCTCGATCGGTCTTGTCATTTTTGTCATTGGGATCATTTGCCTCGGCAACGGTATTTTCGGTCTCGCTTTCGCATTGATTGTCCTCGCCCTCATCGCTGGTGGTGTCGGACATTTTTTGAAACAAGACAAAATGATCCAAAAGGCTATGGACAAAAACGCTCGTGATGAGGCGAACAAGCGATGACCGATTGGTGGGACAAGCCACCGATGTCGCCGACTGAGCGATTGCGGGTATATGGCGCGCGTGCTCCCGACCCTGCCTCGATTCTCACCGGTCCGACTTATGACGCCGCTGCCCACTATGCGCGCGTTAAAGCGCTCCACGATGCTTATCCGTATCTGACAGAGAAACAGTGCAACACCCACATCATCACCATAATGAAGGGCGCCCTTAAAGATGCGCGAGCTCCTAACGAGGATATCCTGTTTGCATGCGTGGAGTTGATTCAGGAGTTGCTAGAGGATGAAGGTATCTACTGTCCCACCCTTCTCCCCTTTGATCCGCAATCGTCGCCGACCTACATAGACGTTGTGCTCCGGCCCCGTCTCGCCGAGGCGGAAGAGTTCTATGCAGAATCTTCGCGCATCGTCTCGGACGTAAACAGCACCCTCACCACCTTCATCGTAGCCCTGTTCGAACGTCTTCCTGAAGCCGCGTTTGCAAAGCCGTCGGACACGGCCATTACGCTGCCTCTAATCGAGCTTATGCCAAACTCCGCAGACGCCATTCATAAGACGATGGGCCTGTTCATGGGGGCGGCAATCGCATCACCCGAGGCTCCAAGGAGGTTTGTGCGGCTGAACCAGCAGTTCGCCGATAACTGTGTTACCGCCTCATCCGGCAAGCACAAGATCACCAGTGCGGACCAGCTGGTCACGCCCGGGGAGTATGCGAAGACACACGCCATCGGAGAGGTTGCGCAGACCTATCTCGACAAGACGCCGTTCCTCAAGCTTTTTACTATTGATGTGCCGTTCGCTATCCCTGAAGAGACGCGCTTCTCAGGCCATTGGATTGTAGCTGCGCAGGGGCGCGGTAAAACGACCCTTCTTCACCCGATGATAATGGAGGACCTCAAAAAGGATGCGTGCGTCATCCTCATTGACCCTAAAGCGGAACTCATTCAACCAATCTCAAAACTCAAAATGATCAAAGATCGACTTGTCATTATTGATCCAAGAAAGCAACTCGGGCTCAATCCGCTTGATGTACCAAAAGCTAATATAAGGAGCGCGGTTTCGCAGCTTGAATATATCTTCGGGGCGCTTCTTAAAGGAGCGCTGACCGCAAAACAATCGGCATTCTTCCGTGCGGTCCTCCGGTCCCTTCTTCTCGCCTTTCCCAATCCAACGCTTGAAGACTTCCGGAAAATTGTCACCTACGGAAAACGCCACCTCAGCAACATCATCCCAAAACTTCCAAAGGATTTGCAAGATTTCTATAACGTCGAATTCTCTGAATATGACAACACTCGCAATGAGATTATGTGGCGACTTCGGATCGTGATGGAAAATGACACGGTCAATAAAGTGCTCAACGCGAGCAAATCGGACATAAATATCAGCCGCGATATGGACGCGGGCAAGGTCATCATCGTCAACAACTCGTGGGCTTTACTCGATCTTGATGGTTCGGAATTTATCGGCCGATTCTTTGTGGCTCAAGTATGGGCCGCCGCTACTCAACGCTCGCTTCGAGCAGCTTCACAAAAGAAGCCGTGCTTCCTGTATATCGACGAAGCCCATACCGTCATTCGTAATGATGAGAAAATAGCGGCCATAATCGACCAGTGCCGTTCACAAAAGAGGCTCTCCGCGTGTTTTAGTGGGCAGATTTGAACACTTTTCATAGGTCTGGCAAATTGGCGGTGAGGATTTTGAGCTTGAGATATTCTTCGTCGCGCAGGCCATAGGCGCGGCGTTGCAGGACACGGATTTTGTTGTTGAGGCCTTCGACGAAGCCGAGGGCGACTTTGTTTTCCGGCCTGCAATAGGCGGCGATCCCGTCCCAATGACGCTCGATCATTTCGGCAAACATTTCGTATGGCTTGAGACGCTGCCAGCGCAGTTGTGCTTTCCAGTTGTCAAAGAAGCGACGTGCCCAAGCCTCCGATCTGTAGTCCCACAGCTGATCGAATGACTCCCGAAGGATATAAGCCGTATTCAAGCGCTTGTTGGCCTTCAGTAAGAGTCGAAGGCCTTTTCTGCCTTCGTTCGTCAGGTTCTCTTTGTGCGACAGCAGGACATATTTTTGTCCCTTGATGAACTTGCGTTGCGGTCCCGTGACGCGGCCATATTCGGCCTTGCGGATTTTATCGAGGGCTTCACCGAGATGGCGAAGGATGTGGAACTTGTCGAACAGAATGGCCGCTTTCGGAGCGTTGCGCTGCGTCGATTGACGAAACGGCTTCCACATATCCATGACCGCCAAACGTATTTTATCCACGCTTTCCTTACCTAAAAACGCATAAAACATGTCCATGTCCCGTTCGCCGCGGCCGTCCCCGCCGAACCAAATCGAACGCTTTCGTTCCAGATCGCTGACCACGATCCGGTAGACGTGTCGCTTTTCGATCGATATTTCATCGACGCCGATGACGTTCGGCGTCGGAGGCCCGGCACGCGCAAGCTGCTCGCGCATGTAGAGCTTGTCGAGCTCCTTGACGGTGTGCCAATCGAGGTGCATGCGCCGCGCCACATCGGTGATCGTCATGGCACGACACAAGCCGCCAATCTGCATGGCAAACCGCAACGTGTATTTTGTGTTGGCCGACAGAAAGGCCAGCTTCTCGTTCTTCACACCACAGTCCGTGCACGTGACCCGGTGCATGCGAAAATCGAGATAGACTTCCCGATCACCGCAGCCAAGATCGCGCGCCCGTCGCCAGCGTTGGTCGTAACCGCTGCGGCAAAGCTTCCCACACCCGCCACACACCTTTTTTTGAGCGCCGATCGAGCGTGACGACAAACGCCGGATGATCGAGTTCTTCGTAGCTGTCGACCCTCGCCCGAACACGAAAGCCAGACACCTTGTAAGCGTCGCGCAAGCTTTTGATCGGGGTCTCGTCAGGCTGTGCTGTCATACCCGAAAACGTGACAGGTTTTCAGGCCACCGGAAACCTCAAAAAGTCCTTGATAGACTTGGCCTACTGCGAAATACCACCCCGCCGTTCACCCACTTTTTCCCGCGGAGAGCCACAAAAGATTGCTCTTATTCTTGCACACCAGCGGCTCGAACAAATTGAAGATAAAAACGTCATGAGCGCGCTGTCCAATTGCGCTATCAAATATGCCAACGTAGAACCCACCGACGCCGACGCGATGGCACGACAACTCTACACTCACCCGGAAAAACTGCGATTGCCACGAGGGACTTTCGCCGCCTACGTCCGTGATCTCACGACGGAGCCAATAGTCTTGAAGGTTACTCCTGTAGACTTTTCGAAGTATGAAACATTTTTCGACCCCGAAGAGCCCCTTCATCGTATGGCGAACCCGGATAGTCAGATCGCAACTGAGCCGCCCGAGCACGCTTCGACTGCACTTGATGATAGCCACGCGGGAGAGCATGCGGAAGGGGTCGACCCCCCGCATGCCCCAGCGGCCCCCGCTGATTCGCCAGCGAACGAGCCCGTGCATCATAAGGCGGAGCTGGATAGGCGCGCCGCAGCGCCGCCAGCCGAGCAGGCATCGGCGCCATCCAACGACCCACACGCCGGCGACCACGCCAAGCCCGCCGACAAGTGGGGCAACGAATAAATATTTTGTTTGCTCAACGTAACGCATAGACGTTCGCCGTGTTTGCTGGTTCGTCTGGGCGAACGTGGATCGCAATTTCTTTTTGATGTACCGCCTCCGACATGGAAGCGATTGTCGGACAGCAGGAACGAGCATCGCGATGGAGCCGCGACCCTGTTTTGCGTGCGAACGGCGCACCTATCGTCGTTCAACCCACCGAGCGCGATTTCGAGATTTTCAAGCTGCTCGGCCGGTTCGACTATCTGCCCGCCGACTGCATTCACGCCTTCGTCGGGGGCAGTGAGAAGGCGCTGAGGTATCGGCTCAATCTGTTGTCGCGCAAGCCCAACCTGTACCTCTCGCGGCCGCACCAGCAACGCCACAGCGCCGACGCCAACTGTCGACCTCTCATCTACGAGCTCGACGAGCGTGGTGCACGGATGTTGCGGGACCGCGGCTCACCCTTCGTATCCAAAAGCTACCGCCGCAACTTCGCCCACGAGCTGATGGTCGCTCAAATCACGGCGTCCATTGAGCTCGGCACGAGAAAGAACTCCAATATCAGGCTCATCGGCTGGTCGGAGATTCTGGCCAGCGAGAACACCCCCAAGGCGACGCGCGAGGCACCCGATCCTGCCTCGATCCCGGTGTCCTATTCGCTACGAGGGCAATTCCAGCGCGGAGAGGTTGTGGCCGACGGGCGACCTTTCGGCCTTCAGCGAACGATCGAGGGCAAGCGCAGTTATCTGTTCTTTCCGGGGATTGAGGCTGATTGCGCGACCGAGCCGCTAGAGGCCAGCGCTATCGACCGCTCGTCGATCGCCAAGAAGTTTGCGGCCTACACGGCCGTGGCCGAGCAGGGCATTTATCGCTCCCACTTCGGCTTCCCCAACTTTCTTGTTCCTTTCATTACCACCAACATCACCCGCATGGGCTCGATGATGGAGCTGCTTAATCGGTTTGCCGCCGGGCGCGGCTCCGAGATGTTTCTGTTCAAGACCCTTCCCGCCTTCACGTCGTCGGAAAAGCCGCCGGCCCCGAGCGGGCACATGCTCACGGTTCCGTGGCAGCGGGTGGGCTTTCCTCCCCTATCGCTTGTGAGCTGAGAGCTATGGACCGCCGAGCGAAGCTCATCGCGCTCAATGACGGACTTCGCACCACCTTCAAGGGTGGGCGCGTGCAGATGACGCCCAGCGTTTATCAGCTCGACGAGCGCTTGCGCGGTCGAGCTCTCTCAGTGCTGGCGCACTACAACAAGTTTGATCGCGACAGCGAGCACGATTGGGGCACCTTTATCTTTGCCGGCTTCGCCTTCGAGTGGCGGATCGAGTACCGCGGCAAGGACGACAGCGGCCGCTCGCCAGACCCAATAGACCCGGAGCAAACCTGCCGCGTGCTTACCTTGTATGCCGTGGACGATATATTGGCGCTTGCACGATGATGTCTTGGCGCGCCCCTGGGGTTGGGCTCTAGTCGCTATCGCTTCCCGAGCCGCCTGAGATCCCGTTCCGGGATGTATGCGTCTCGGCCGTTCGGTGACGATCCCGCGCGCGATCGAAGCGGAGCCCCTCGCCGGAGGCAGTCGCTCCTGCGGCTGCCTTCTTGAACCGGTCTCGGGGCTTGCGAATGGTCTCGCCGTTTTCGGCCACCGGCGCTCGCCCATGCGCCCATCGTTCTCTTTGGGGATAACCGGCGAGATTTGGGACGAAGCCGGTTATCATTCAGCTTATGACCGACGACCTGTCGCGACCTGTCGCGACAAGCGACGACAGTGATTTCACTCTGACCATTGATGATGCTCTTGAGCGCTACGCCCGCGCCGGACTTCCCCGCACGCCGCGCAGCATCCAGCGCTATTGCGCCAAAGGCCATTTGCAATGCCGCCTCATCGAAACGGAATTCGGCGAGAAATATCTGATCGCGCCGACCTCTGTAGACAAGCACATCGCATACATAGAGGAAGTTCGCTTAACCGCGACAAGCCCCGACCTGTCGCGGCATGCCGCGACCAGTCGCGACACGTCGCGACCAGTCGCGACAGCTGTCGTCCCTGAAGAAAGCCGCGACGAGCTGCGACAGGAACCACCGACAGGCAGCGACAAGCCGCGACCTGTCGCGACAGCCTATGTGGAGCGCCTCGAAAGCGAAAACGAATTCCTCCGCGGGCAGATCGGCGTGAAGGACGATCAGATCAAAGACCTGACCGAACGCGCCCGCGAGACCAATCACCTGATCGCCGGATTGCAAAAAATGCTCACGCCGCTTCTGGGTCGTTCCGAAGACTCGCGTATCGATGCCCGCTAGGGTCCGCTGTTGGTCCAACAGCCGTCATTTCGTCCGGATTTCGGCCGTTTAAATGGCACACCTAGACCGATCACGCGTCCACCAGATTGATAGGGCCAAGAAAATCCATCTTTCCGACATCGACACCGTTGTGGCGGAGGATGGCGTAGGCCATCGCGATGTGGAAAAAGATGTTGGGGATCGTCATCTGCATCAGGTAGTCCTCGCCTCCGATGACCTTTCCGGGTGCCCAGGAGAGCTTGACCTTGCGCTCGCTTGCGCCCGCGTACTGCGCCTCCTTCACGCTCTCAGCGAAAGTGACGGTCTTCCGGATACGAGCACGCAGTTCGTCGATCGTATGCTCGTTGTCTTCGTGCTCGGGGCGGCGTTGCCCTGAGAGCCAGGCAGCCGCGGCTTTGACATAATCGCAAGCACTTGGACCTGATAGATGAAATGCTGCATGTCAGGCGCGAGGCGGCTAGTCATGAGCACGCCGACATCGAACTTCTTGGCGGCTGCATGCTGCTCAGCCTTGTAGAGACAAGTCTCTAAATTCTTCAGGCTCTGCGTGCACTGCGAAATCACTCGATGGTACATGGCGGTCCATCCGCGTCTTGGTAGAGCGTGTGCGAGCGTAAGTATGTAAGTAGTGGAGCCCCGAATTCAAAGGTTCGTGCTCGGTCAATCTCGACCGATCCAATAGACGACGCTCCGCTGCTCAAATTACTCCAGTAGACGCCGATCTGGGCGAAGGCCGAAGCGCTGGCGCGCGACCCGCGGCTCAATCGGCTTGCTGGCCGGCTCGATGTTCTTGCGGCCGGCGGCAGAGCGAAGTAATCCACACTTGATCGCTAGCCCGTAGATGTTCAATTATTGCGGGAAATCGGCTTATCGAATCAAAAAGGGTAAACTATGGACCGCGTTGATTATCAGCCAATAATTGTTCAAGACCTCATCAACTGGTTCAAGAGCGACGAGTTGAATTTGGCGCCTTGGTACCAACGAAGGAGCGTCTGGACGAATCCGCAGAAGGCATATCTGATTAACACGCTTTTTGAGCAGAAACCCGTCCCGACACTTTACTTTCGTCACACAGTCGACTTGGAAAAAGATAAGAGCCTACGCGAGGTCGTAGACGGGCAACAACGTATTCGATCGATCATCGAGTACGTAGAAGACGGATATCCCGCTCTACATCCAGCTCACAAAAAGAAAGCAAAATATTCGGGGCTCACCGATACACAAAAAAGGGCGCTTCGCGAGACGAAATTATCTGCAGGATTTCTTCTTGGGGCCGAAGAGTCCGATGTTATCGAGATATTCGGCCGTTTGAATTCGGTAGCAAAGACGCTGAACGCACAAGAGAAACGAAATGCGTTGTTTAGTGGGGAATTCAAGCAGTTTTGTTTGAAGCAGGCCGCGGCAAGGGTCAATCTTTGGAGGGACTTAGAAATATTCTCTGCAAACGACATTGCTCGCATGCATGAAATTGAATTTCTTTCTGACGTAGTATTAAATCTGCTAAACGGACTGTCGGACTTCAGCTCCGAGCGCCTCAATAAAATCTATGAAAAATGTGAAGAAGAGTTTCCGGAGGCGACAAGAACGGCGAAACGCTTGGAAAGCTGTTTCTCAAAAATTGCGGATTTGCCGCCCAAGAGCATTACGGATTCGATCTTTTCGAGACAGCCGCTGTTTTTCTCGTTGATGGTAGCCCTCGATAGCATCAACGCTCGCATTGCTACATCGAAGTTGAACGAGGCGATACTCAAAATAGATAGTCGATTTAACTCGGATAAACCCGTGCATGAACGACCAAAAAGGGACGCCGAATTCTATGAAGCTTGTCGAGCAAGTACGCAGCGTATTGCAAGTCGTAGAATTCGCCAGAGCTACATTACTTCATTTTTCAATTAAGTGCGCACGCTCGCTAAACAGGCAAGTTGGGTGCAACGGGATACAACTGCCGCCTTGGGGCTTGTTGCCCAATTAAGCGCGGTGGGGGCGCATCTGCCACGCCAATACATCGCTGAACTGATAGTAGTACGGCTCTTTTCGCTTTTTGAGGCGATCGTTGAAGATTGTGCGTGTCGAATGATCTGCGGAGTTAAATATTGTGATGGCAGCGATGGGAACCTGCGACGACCTCGGCCGACGCGTGGCTTCGACCAGGCTCGAATGGCTATGCAGCAATATAACCGGGCTCACCCACGCCACGTATTGCGCTGGAACGGCGCGGGAGAAATTGCGGCCAATTTGGAAACGCTTTATGGACGAAATGAACATTTCGTCGCGACGTTGCTCGGTCATGGAGGCTTTATTTCGGAGCTACGTAAGACGAGGAACCATATCGCTCATGGAAACGAAGGCACTCATCAGCCATTTCAGGAAGTGGTCTTTCGCTACTACGGCGCGGTAGTGCCAGCCATGACTCCAGGGCGAATGTTGCTTTCATCGCGGTTTAAGCCCTTTTTGGTCGAGCAATTTTGCATCCGAACGGGGGCAATCTTAAGGGCGGCGATAAGGGGGTAAGTTGGTCTTACTTCACAGTGCGTGCCTGGAAAAGAGGTACCAATCTTGACCGATCCACTCAGCATCAGTTCCGGCCAATATCCGCTATGATCCGATAGCGACAAAATCGCAGCGACGCCGCAAGCGACGCGAAGGGCCAATAACCGACATGGCTTTGCACCGCCGCAAGCGGCCTGCGACAGCGGTTTCCCCCTCGGGATTAGGGCTGCTGCGGCAGTTCGGGGCATACGGTGTTTTGGTTTCGCTCTTTCTGCGGATCGTATTTCAGGTTAGAATTCTGGACGACGACATTAAGCGCATATTTTTTGCCATCGTCTCTTCACGAAAAACCACACTGATCGTGGTATAACGCCAGAAAAAGCAAGGAAGGCACAGTGGCGCAAATCGACGCTGTGGAATGTAATATCTGAAGAGAGTCGCCGGTGGCATGCCAGCGCCTGGAATTGCGACCAGGCTATCGACATCTACAAGTTCTGCCTGGATGCGTCGCATCACCGCATGGGCTGCGGCAAGCTGAGCGTCGGCTGAATTGTGGTCGAACGGAAGAGCTTCGATAGACCGGAGTAGCCGTTCCGCAATAGAGACTTCCAGTGCTTGGTCGCTGACTGGTGGTGCGAGCCATCTATTCGAGGGCCAAAAGATACCCTTGGAAAGACCGGGCCATACGGTCCAGTCCTGCGCCTTCGCTTGCGCTAGCAGTCGAAGATATTCGCTACGGCTTACCGACTTGAGCGGACAATTGTCCTGGGCCGGAGCAGGATCAATCAAGCTGAGGCCCCAAGGACCAAACACCACGCCAGTGATGATCGCCAAGGTCAAAACGAGCTTGCGCATGGGGCCTTCGTCAATTCCGATTGGTCAAGAGCATTTTTTCCAAGAAATTTTGCAGCGTTGCATCGACGCGTTTGCCCTTGGTGGCAAGATCGGGCGCGTCCGTTCTGATTTCGTAAGTAAGGTACATTCCATCCCGCCATGGATAGGAATAGGAGACATCCATGATCAATGAAAGCGCAATCGCTGCGCTTCCGATATAGTGTTCATCCACGGCACACTAGGTCGTCGGAACATTGGGCCTGAGACCATGGAACGCGATGAGGAAATCCAGCAAATCAGATCGGAGCTTGCGATCCTGCAAGCTCGCTACGCTTTGTATGGTCGCACGGCGAGGATATTGAAGGGTTTCTTCATAATTGCGCCGCTGGTTGCAATCCTGACCGTGGTCTTCGCTGGAAAGATATTCCTATTCGATTGGCTATATGGCGGGCTTTTCATTGGGGCGATGCTTCTTTTGTCACTGGGAGCATTCTGCATTTCTGATCTTCTTTGGATCAATGCGGCGTCTCTGCAAGGCTACTCGTTCTTCCTTAGTCCTTCGCGTATTTATCCTGAGGAGGATTTGCCACAAACCCGCAGCGACGCGGAGTTGATAGAGCTACAAATCACTGCGCGAGAGCGCCGCCTTCGCGAATTGGAAGAGGGCAGCGCAAATATGACGGAATAGCTGAGGCGCGACTTCGGAAGTGGGTCATTCGCTCCCGTCACAATTCTCGCCCTGATGGGCTCAATGTCGGCTCCGCCCCAAAAGCGGACCTCTTATGACCGCCCGACGCACAACAGTTCGTGGTCGTGGCCTGTCGCGACACGTCCCGACCAGTCGCGACATCTTTACAGAAAAGTTTTCTCGGGTTCTCCACCATCAAAGCGTGGATAAACAGGGGATAGCGATTTGCGCGTCCCATATAATGACCCCGTATGGACGAGCGCACCGAGCGGCACATCGGCGAAATTCTAAAGGACCGTAACATCGAAATAGTTGGTGCCGATCTTGCCACGCGTCACGGGTTCACGCAGGTCCCAAATTTCATTCTAACGAATGCAGCGATTTCAGTTGGCGCCAAACTCGCGTATGCGATGCTCCTCAAATACGCGTGGGGCGATGATGCATGCTTTCCTGGTCAGACCAAGCTCGCAGTAGACATGGGATCGGGTGAGCGCAGCGTGCGACGATACCTCGAAGAGCTTGAAAACGCCGGTCTCTTAGAGATTGTGCAGCGTGGCCTGGGCAAGACCAATTTGTACCGACTGTTCTTGACCGTTCAAAAGGTAAGTGCCCGGCGTGGCCGTCCCTGACCGGCCAAATTGGCCGGTCTAGATCGGCCATACTTTCCGGTCTTGACCAGCAATATTGGCCGTTCTCTCTATATAAGAATACGCATCTAAGAATACTCATATAAATAATACTCAGTATGCAAATACATTTTCAATCAAAGACCAGCACTCAAATGCACCTATAAGGACGACCCCAAAGGGCTCGACATCAAAGGGCGGCGGACAGAGACAAATGCAAACAATCCTCATCACGTTAGAGGTACAAGAAGGGTACGCCTGATTTGTACCGTTTTGTTCAAATGACCTAACCAAAATTCCTCATGATTCCTCGCTATTCGCCCCCGCTTTGTCGGGCTCAACCGCCCGACCCCGCGCCGCCACTTTGCCTACAATTACTGTCCTCAATTATGCATCTGGCAAAGCTGGCGGCCGCTGCGCTCCTCGGCTGAAGCCTGCGGTGCTCGGGCTGGCGGCACGGGGTCGGCCGGCTCTCGCCGGACGCCGTCGCATAGTCGCCGCACTAGGGTGCGGCTCCTTGCTTTGGGCTCCGACAAAGCGGGGGCGAAAAGTACGAGCACGATGCAGGTCCTCAAAAATTCACTCGCGCGTTTCGAACACAGCACATCCACATGGAGAGACGTGTGCTCCCACCGGCGGAGAGGGTAGCGCGCCGGCGCCGCGGCCGGATCAAGGCGACCCCTGCGGGGCGGCCGAAGTCGGCCGGCCTTGACTGCCGCGGGCGGCGCGCATTCTAGAACCCGTCGGCTCCAGCGGGCAGTCGATCCTTGTCTCACCAGCGGGCAGGGAGAATGTGTCAGCAGGAGGGATCGCGGGTCCGAACCGGCGAGGCTTGGGAACGAGCCGGTGACGGACCCGCGGAAAATATTTTGAACCGCGCGGCTATCCACACGCGCGAACGAACGGCGCCTGGCAGGTCGGGGGTACACTGCCGGTATCCACGCGTGCGCGATAGCGTGGCGAGAGCCCCCGGCACTTCACCGACTACGCCCTACCATAGGCCGCTCGGTGAGCCGCGTCCCAATCCCGCTCCCAAAGGTGATCGTGACGCACGGACGGCAAACATGAGCTCTAACCCTTTCGGGTGCGCAGAGCTCGGGTTTACGCCGGAGGTTCGCGCGACGTTATGGAAGATTTTATCGACGTTCCGATCGCAAAGACCGTTGAGGGGATTCCGGTCGTTTTGTCTCCGCATGATCGGGCGCGGCACGTGTACATTGTCGGTAAGACCGGCGAGGGCAAGAGCACGATGCTCTTCAATCTCGCCATGAGCGACATCATGGCGGGGCAGGGCGTTGCAATCATAGACCCCCACGGAGACCTGGCGCTCGACGTGCTCGATGCGATCCCGCGCTCGCGCATCAACGAGGTGTGCTACCTGGATGTGACCGACACGCAGTGGCCGGTCGGCTTTAACCCCATAGCGGGCATCGCGCCGGAGCGGCGCGCGCTTGCGGCGGCCGGCATCGTGTCGGCCTTCAAGCACTTGTGGAGCGATAGTTGGGGTCCGCGGCTTGAGCACTTTCTCTACCACGGCGTTGCAGCCTTGGTATCGAGCCGCAACGCGATGCTCCTCGACCTGCCGCGGGTATACACGAACGACACATATCGCGAGAGACTGCTTCAGCGGGTAGAGGACCCGGAGACGCTCCGATTCTGGAACGAAGAGTATTGGAGCTACAGCAACTCTCTGCGCTCCGAAGCCATGTCGCCGATCCTCAACAAGGTCGGCCAGATTTCGGCCTCACCGAACCTCCGGCTTATCCTCGGGCAGTTCGCGCCGCACTTTGATCTCGGCGTTCACATGAACGCGCGACGAATTTTGGTCGCGAACTTGGCGAAGGGAGTAATAGGGGAGCAAGCGTCGAACCTGTTAGGCTCGCTTCTGATCTCGCACCTGCAGTTGACGGCGATGGAGCGGGCGCTTCTGGCGCCGGCGGATCGAGTGCCGTTCCATGTGCATGTGGATGAGTTTCAGAACTTCTCTAGCGAGTCCTTCGCCATCCTTCTCTCGGAAGCCCGCAAATTTGCTGTCAGCTTTTGTTTGGCGAACCAATTCTCCGCTCAATTACAGCCGGCGGTGCGCGAAGCAGTGATCGGCAACGCCGGCACCCTGATCGTGTTCAGGGTGGGGAGCAAGGACGCCGAGCTTCTCGCGCCGGAGTTTCGGCCGATGGAGGACGGCGGCCTTACGGATCAGCAAGCATTCACTGCCTGGATGCGACGCGGGATCGATCGCAGCCGCATATACGTGGCGCCGAAGCAGTACGAGCCACGGGGGAGTGCGGAGCCAATCAAACAGCAGAGCCGGCGTCACTTTAGCCGCGACCGCCATACGATCGAACAAAGATGGGCCAAGACTGGCTGAGCTCGTAATCCACCTGATGCCGCCGGCAGGCGGTTTGGTCGTCACCGCGCGACGATCGAGCGCCAACATCGAATGCGACCTTGAAACCGGCAATTTCGTGTACAATTCAATATCAGCAACATCCACCACGAAAGGAATAAGAGCAGCAACATCGTCTGAAATTAAAATTCCAGCAACATCACGCGGCTAAAAAACTCCGGCGACATCCTGAAAATGCATAATTTCACCACGCCACGCATGCCTTAAATGTCAAGTCTCCGCATATTCTCTCCAACGCGATGAAAGCAGCGTTGCCAACTGCCGGCTTTCTTTCCCACGCTCCAAATGGAGCGTTCACCGCGACCAATAGGCGCGCGGCCTCGCATGTAAATCCAGCAACCTCCCAGCGCCCACCTCAGTGGAAGGGCGGTAACTGGTCGGGGTTCTTCCTCGGTCTCGTCATGTAGCATCCGATAGGCACGATTGCGATCAATCCAGCGAGAATGATCACGAGACCGATGTTCGTCAGCATGGCGTGCTCCTCCGCGAAATCCACACGAGCGTGCGCGTCCTCCGCAACGCGGAAGATCGCTCCTCATGTTCGATTGTCTTCGAAGTGTCGCCCGCCGGGAGGCACCGTGGCCGCCTTTAACTTTGCAGAACGACGGCACGTCCGCTGGCAGCTCGACGACGAGCCTACACGAACGCGGGGATAAGGGCCACCGATAAACGCCGCCGCTCGACGCCGCGTCCCGGTTCAGGACACTTTGATAAATGATTTGAACTTTGTCTCTCGAGGTTTCGACATTGTGCGGAACCTCGGAATCTGGAAGGGCGCGGCAAGAAATGTGTTAGGCTTCTGACCATGGAGGGCGTCCCGTTATCCGATCCGAGGGACATCATTCTTATCCTCGGTGACGGCGGGATGATGGGCGCCTTTGGCGTGGATATCCATGTAGTGCGCACCATAGAAGAAGCTGCCTCAGTTTGCAAAAAGGCGTCCACGTGAGCGAGTATAAGACAATTAGGCTCCTAGAAAGTACAGACGGTTTGCGCCGCCTTTGCATCACGGAGTCCGATGGACGTTTTCAATTTACCGAGGACTCTTACCAGACCGAGCGTGGATATTCCTTTTGGGCTCCAACCCGCTTTTCAGGAATATACGATTCGGCAGAGGCAGCTGAACGCGCAGCGCGACTCGAAATCGCGTGGTTACGCGAAGAAAATCCGAATTGAGACACTAACCGGATTTGAGAAGGTTTGACAATTCCCCAATCGGTGCTTCAATTCGACCAGCTCCGCTCTCTGACAAATAACCTGACCGGTTCGCCATAGCCCCCAAGCAGCTCACCTCGGTGGGCTTCTCCGGGCTATGGCGACATCCCGTCGCCCGCTAGCGCAAGTAAGGAGCTTCCCATGAGTGGAGCACCCAGCGCCGGGCGGGCCCGGACGCAATCGAGTGTCCTGATACCCCGCGGGTCCATATCACTCACGCTCTCGCAGCCTCACGACCCTGCCACGTTCTACCAGACCCGCGATGGCCTGTTCGTCTACGATGACTACACGAACCGCATCGCCTCAAAGGCAAGGCCCGTCCCCGCAGGCACCGTGTACCAGCTCGCCTTCGCCGAACTCAGCGAAGAAGCGACCGACAAGCAGATCGAGCGCTCCCTGCCCAAGAACTATCTGTTCGACGAAGGCGCTGTCTGCGCCATTGTCGCCGAGCTGATCGGAAAGCAGCAAAGGGGCGAGCTGGGCAATCTTGAACACACCGGCAAAGCCAACCTGCTCTACGCTGCATCCTGTGTCGTGGTCGTGCGCTGGAGCGCCGGGTACCGGGGGTGGAACGTCTTCGCGTGGCGCCGCGGCGGCAGCAGGTGGCACGCGGGTCCTCGCGTCCTTTCTCCCGCCTGACCCGGTGCCCCTGTGCCACCCTGTGCCTTGAGTCCTCGGACCCTTTGATCTCGGGCCCGAGGATTTTCTTTTCGGGCTTAAAAATCCGAACGCAGAACTCGAAAAAAAGAACCTCCCCCGAAAAGGGGAGGTGAGAGAGCAAAGTGAGGCGGTACGGTTCGAGAACATCAAGCGCCGGAAGCGTCCGTTTAATGTGAAGATTAGGACATGAATGCCCCAACGACCATGCATGCGAATCCCAGGAATGCCACAGACAGGGAGACACTGTCAGGCCAACCCCCGCCCATAAGGGCGTATCCCGCAATCGTAACCACTACCCCACCGGAGAAGAGTGCCGAGGCCATCTGAAGCTCCTGTTGCTCAAGTAGCGGCCGACAATTCAGCAGCTACAACGAGCAACGGAGCCGTTCTGACGCAAGTGAACTACAAGATTGAGATTTGTCAAACCGTCTGCACTCAGCGCATCCGATTACTTAAGTTATACGCTGACGTGCAACGCGCTCGAATGTCAGATGCTCATTTTGGCAAATGTTGATTTTATGGCATCATATGAACCTCGTTCTTTGTCATCATCAAAAAATCGCCATAGCCCCCAAGCAGCTCAGCACCTTGGGCTTCTCCGGGCTATGGCGACATCCCGTCGCCCGCTAGCGCAAGGAAGGAGCTTCCCATGAGTGGAGCATCCACCGCCGGACAGGCCCGAACACAAGCAGGCGTTCTGATACCGCGCGGGTCCATATCACTCACGCTCTGGTGTGCTCACGACACCGCCACGTTCTACCGGACACGCCCCGGCCTGTACGTGCGGGACGGCTTCCGTACCCGCATCCTCGCGAATGCAAAGCTCGTCCCGACAGGTACGACCTACCAGCTCGCGGTCTTCGAACTCAAGGATGCGACCGACAAGCAGATCGAGGCGGCGCTGCCCAAGAACCACCTCTTCGACGAAAGCGCTGTCTGCGCAATTGTCGCCGAGTTGATCGGAAAGCAGCAGAAGGGAGAACCGGGCGATCTCGAACACAACGGCCGCGTCAACCTGCTCTACACCGCTTCCTGTGTCGTGTTCGTGTTCTGGCTCGGCGGCTACCGCGAGTGGCTCGTGGACTCGTGGGACCGCGAAGGCCGCAGGTGGGACGCCGGCGGTCGCGTCGTCTCTCCCGCCTGACCCCGTGCACCTGTGCCGTCC
>JBAUYV010000137.1:0-13035 GCA_049584975.1 Xanthobacteraceae bacterium
CGGCCTTGAGCCGCGCCATGTCGTCGTCGCGGATGTGGCGGCGATCCTCGCGCAGATGAGCGGTGATGCCGTCAGCACCCGCCGCGATTGCAATCTTTGCCGCCAGGACGGGGTCAGGATGCCGCCCGCCGCGGGCGTTGCGCACGGTGGCGACGTGGTCGACGTTGACGCCGAGGCGAATGGGAGGGACCGGCATGCCTAGCCCGTGGGCAATTATCCGTTCACGCGCTCGGCGTTGGCCACGACCTTCTTCGCCCGGAGCTGCGAGATGATCGAGGTGAGGTGTTTGAGGTTGTAGACCTCAAGGTCGATGGTCAACTCGGTGAAGTCCGGCGACTGCCGCGTCATCTTCACATTGTCGATGTTGCCATCGTGCTCGGCGATCACCTGGGCAATCTGCGCGAGCGTGCCCGGCTCATTGACGGATTGGACCCTCAGCCGGGCCGGGAACCGCTGCGGCACCTGGTCGTCCTCGACGTCCCAGCGCACATCGAGCCAGCGCTCCGGCTGGTCCTCGAATTCCTTCAGCGCCTCCGAGTGGATCGGGTAAATGGTGATGCCCTCCCCGGCCGTCATGATGCCGACGATGCGGTCGCCCGGTACGGCACCACCGTTGGGCACAAAACGCACCGGCAGATCGGTGTTGATGCCGCGGATCGGGATCGCGGCGTCGCTCTCGGCCTCGCCCGGCAGCTTGAACTTGACCGCCTTGGCGCGCTTGAGCCCGAACCAGCCGCTCTCCGCCTTGGGCGCAACGGGTGTCACCCGCTCGTCCTTGTAATCGGGATACATAGCGCGCACGACATCAGCCGCGCGCAGTTCGCTGCGGCCGACGGCCGACATGGCGTCGTCGATCGAGGCGCGGGCAAGCCGCGGCAAGGCGCCCTCGAGCTTTTCATCGGAATATTCGAACTTGGCGCGCTGACAGAGCCGCTCGACGATGCGCCGGCCGAAGGCCGTATACTGACTGCGCACCGCTTCACGTGTGGCGCGGCGGATGGCCGCGCGCGCCTTGCCGGTGATTACGATCGACTCCCAGGCTGACGGCGGCGCGACCTGCGCTTCGGAGGTCAGGATCTGCACCTCATCGCCGTTTTGCAGCGCCGAACTGAGCGGGCCGATCTGTCCGTTGATCTTGGCGCCAATCGCCATATTGCCGACGTCGGTATGGACCGCGTAGGCGAAATCGATGGGCGTCGCGCCGCGTGGCAGCGCGATCAGCTTGCCCTTTGGCGTGAAGCAGAAAACCTGGTCGTGGAACAATTCGAGCTTGGTGTGCTCGAGAAACTCTTCCGGGTTGGAGCCTTCCGCCAGCAACTCGATGGTACGGCGCAGCCACCCATAGGCGTTGGACTCGCGCGACAGCATTTCCGTGGGCGAGCCGACGCCGTCCTTGTAGAGCGCGTGCGCGGCAATGCCGTATTCGGCGATCTCCTGCATTTCGCGGGTGCGAATCTGCAGCTCGACCCGCTGCTTGCCGGGACCGATCACGGTGGTGTGGATCGAGCGGTAGTCGTTCTGCTTCGGGGTGGAAATGTAGTCCTTAAACCGTCCCGGCACGACCGGCCAACTGGTGTGCACGATGCCGAGCGCCTGATAGCACTCGGCCGCGCTTTCCACGATCACCCGGAAGCCAAGGATGTCGGACAATTGTTCGAAGCCAACGGCCTTGCGCTCCATCTTGCGCCAAATCGAATAGGCCCGCTTGCGCCGGCGGAAAACTTCGGCGGTGATGCCGCGATCACCGAGCTTTTTGGCGAGCTGCTGTTCGATCTCGTCGATCCAGTCGCTGGAGCGCTCGGCCAGCGCCTCGAGCCGCTCAGTAATGACCGTGTAGGCCTCCGGATTGAGCTCGCGGAACGACAGGTCCTCAAGCTCCTCGCGCATCTCCTGCATGCCCATGCGGCCGGCCAGGGGGGCGTAGATGTCGAGGGTCTCCTCGGCGGTGCGCCGGCGCGCCTCCGGCGGCCGGTGCCCGAGTGTTCGCATGTTGTGCAAACGGTCGGCCAGCTTGATGAGCAGCACCCGCACATCGTCGGCGATGGCGAGCAGGAGCTTGCGCAGGTTCTCGGCCTGCTTGGCCTCCTTGGTCACGAGGTCAAGCTTTTTCAACTTGGTCAGGCCCTCGACCAGGCGTCCGATCTCAGGGCCAAACAGGCGATCTATCTCGGCGCGGGTGGCGTCCGTATCCTCAATCGTATCGTGCAGGAGCGCCGCCGCGATGGTGGCATCGTCAAGCTTCAGGTCGGTCAGGATCGCAGCGACCTGAAGGGGATGGGAAATGTAAGGGTCGCCGGAGTCGCGCGTCTGCTCGCCGTGGGCCTTCATGGCGTACACGTAGGCGCGATTGAGCAGATCCTCGTTGGCGTTGGGGTTGTACTGCTTGACCCGGTCGATCAGCTCGTATTGCCGCATCAATTGCGGCTTCCGCGGGGGCAGAGGCGGCTCTCCCCGTCGCGGCACAAGCTGCAGGCCGCGCGCGACCGCCACCCGCAGGCGGGGCTGGTTCTGCATCCGTGGCAGATCGATCGGCGAACGCGCCATGGAAGTGCCTTGGCGATCCTTGGAGTTTCCCGGCGCTGCCCGACAAATCGGCGGCGCCTCTCACCAAGATATCATGGAGCGCGGCCCACGCCACAAGACGCAGCAGCAATCCGCAGGCATCTTTGCAGCCCCAGCCAAGAGGCCGGCAACAACCTGCTGAGGCAAGGATTTGTTAACGACGAGACGGCGGGGAAAGCGCCGCCGGCGGAGCGTCCTACTCTTCGTCGTCGCCGGTGTCAGGCTCGGGCTCGCTCTCCGGCGGCGTGAGGCCTTCGAGGCCCTTGAGCAGCTCGTCCTCGCTCATGCGGTCGGTGGTGACGTCGGTATCGTCCGCGTCCGCCCCAGTGCCGGGGGCGCCAATCAGCGGCACCGCCTCGGGTTCGGGCTCGTCAACCTCGACGTATTTCTGCAGCGAGTGGACGAGTTCCTCTTTAAGGTCCTCGGGCGAGATCGCCTGTTCGGCAATCTCACGCAGCGCCACGACCGGATTTTTGTCCTTGTCCCGCTCGACGGCGATCTGGGAGCCGGAGGAGATCATGCGTGCGCGGTGGCTGGCGAGCAGAACGAGATCGAAGCGGTTCTCGACCTTGTCGATGCAATCTTCGACGGTCACACGGGCCATTTGGCTAAGCTCCTGAGGTCAGGTCTTCGGTCACTCTGGGTCAAATCGTGGTGAACTTTGGCAGGGTTTCCAGCAAGGACTCCTGCAAACGGAAGTTGCCGCAATCTGCGCTTACGTATCGTCAAGACCCGCCGAACGCAAGGCCGATCTTAGGTTGCGACCTCTGGCCGGCGATTTTTAGCTTGGCGGCTGCGCCGTGCTCTGTTACCGGAACTTTTACGCAGAGCCGGAGCGCGCTGCCCTAAGCAATCGCTTGAGTTCCCGCGACGGCGTGCCGCACTGTTCCAGCGAATGGTGCTTGCGCTTTAGTAGACTTGCTACCGCTGCATTTGCCAAAGTACCCTTGCCATCATACGGCAGTACTGCACGCCGAAAGTTTCGGATGGCGACAAAACTTTTGACAAAGCGCCGGAACGGCCGATCGCTATGCGGCCGATCCGGTTTTATCACGAGAGACACTCAACGAGAGACCCATGTCGGCACAGATCGAAAAAATCGCCCTGTTTATTGATGGCGCCAATCTTTATGCCACGGCGAAATCGCTCGGCTTCGATATCGATTACAAGCGCCTGCTACGCGAGTTCCAATCGCGGGGCTATTTGGTGCGCGCGTTCTATTACACGGCGGTGATCGAGGATCAGGAATATTCGTCGATCCGGCCACTGATCGATTGGCTCGATTACAACGGCTACACCGTGGTCACCAAGGCGACCAAGGAATTCGTCGATCAGACCGGCCGGCGCAAGGTCAAAGGCAACATGGACATCGAGCTTGCAGTCGACGCCATGGAGATCGCACCACACATCGATCAGATGGTGTTGTTCTCGGGCGACGGTGACTTCCGCTCGCTGGTCGAAGCCGTGCAGCGGCGCGGGGTCCGCGTGGTGGTTGTCTCCACCATCTCGACCCAGCCGCCCATGGTCGCCGACGAGCTGCGCCGCCAATGCGACCAGTTCGTCGATCTCATCGAGTTGCAGACGAAGATCGGCCGCGATCCGTCGGAGCGCCCGCAGCGCGAGCCGCGGGAGCCTCGCGAGGGACGGGAGCCGCGCCACACGCCGCAATTCCTGCAGCGCAGCCCCACCTCTCAGCGCGTCGAAGTCCAAGACGACGAGTTCGAAGACGACTAGGCGTCACGGAACGCCGCAATGCCGCGCGAAAGCGGCTCGCCCGGCCGCAATTGCCCGCGCTGTCCTCGCCTTGTCGCTTTTCGCAGATCCTGGCGTGCACACGAACCGCAATGGTTCAATGCGCCGGTTGCTTCTTTCGGACCGGTCGATGCCCGCCTGCTCATCGTCGGCCTCGCACCGGGCCTGCGCGGCGCCAACCGCACCGGACGGCCGTTCACCGGCGATTACGCCGGCGATCTCCTGTACGCCACGCTGAGGGAATTTGGATTTGCCACGGGGCAGTACGGGGCCACCCCCGACGACGGCCTTAAGCTTGTCGATTGCCGTATCACCAACGCGGTGCGATGCGTGCCGCCTGAGAACAAGCCGACGCCGCAGGAGATCACCACCTGCCGGGAGTTCCTCGCGCCGACCATCGCCGACATGAAGAAGCTATCGGCCATCGTCTCCCTTGGCCGGATCGCGCACGACAGCACCGTCCGGGCACTGTCCGTCAAGACTTCGGCGGCGCCGTTCAGTCACGGCGGCCAAGTCAAGATCGGCGATTTGACATTGTTCAGCAGCTATCACTGCTCCCGCTACAACACCAACACGGGCGTGCTCACGCCGCAGATGTTCCGTACGGTGTTCGCAAGTGTGCGCCGCACATTGGGGCAGAGTTCATGACTACGCGAGTGAGCGCCGGGTTCGCGTTACGAAGATGTGCGCTTTGGGGCGCGCCAGCGTCAATTTGGTGTTGATGCAGCCGCCGCGGTCTTGTGACGGTCACGCCATGCAAGTACGCTTCGACGTCCCTCGAGTTGGGCGGCCGGAGCGAGAGTTCCGTAAGATAACCCAATCGTTCAAGGAGGATTTCATGAACCTGAAGCTTGCCGTTGCACTCTGCCTATTCACCGCAATCCCCGCAGTCACATTCGCGCAACAAAATCAGCCGCCAGCGCCGCCGCCGCCGACGCTCGCTGATGTGCAGAAACTTGCGCAAGCGATCAGCGCCGACAAGACCAAGCTGCAGATCTATTGCCAGTTGTCCAAGCTCAACGATCAGATCGCGGCGGCCGACCAGAAGAAAGACACCAAGGCCATGCAGACCTTGAGCGAGCAAGCCGACGCGCTGGAGCAAAAGATGGGGCCTGACTACGCGAAAGTGATGGATGGGCTCTATCAGGTGGACGAGAATTCCCCGCTCGGCAAGCAGATTGCCGCCGCCTTCGACCCTCTCGACAAGCAGTGCAAATAGTCCGCGTTGCGGATCATGCGCACGAGGCGCGCAGCCACCCGATCACCTCTTCGGCGTTCTTATCCGGCGGAAACACCGGGTAGAACGCCTTGGTGATCGCGCCGTCGTCGATCACCAGCGCCATACGCTTGAGTAGCGTCATGCCCGCCGCCGAGAAGGTCGGCAGGTTGAGCGTGCGCGCAAACTTCAGCGCGGCATCGGACAGGATGGGGAACGGCAGGTGCAACCGCTGCGCGGCTTCGCGCTGATAGTCGGTGTCCTGGGTCGATAGCCCGAACACGTTGGCGACGCCGAGCGCCTCGAGTTCAGCAAAGTGATCGCGAAACCCGCATGATTGCGGCGTGCAGCCGCGTGCGCCGGGGATATCGTCCCATCCAGGCGGGGCGTCGACGCCGGGAACGCCAGTGCGCGGGTAAACGCCAGTGCGCGGGTAGATGTAGACGACGACGCGCCCCTTAAGCTTCGATAGGTTGACCGCCGGACCGCTGGTCGCCGGCAGCGCCAGATCCGGCAGTTTCATGCCCGGCAGATGGCGGGCCGCGCCGTCATCCTGCGGGACCGGGATGTCGCGTGGCAGAAAGGTGGGGTCGTGTGCTCCAGGACCCTCGCGTGCGCTCATGTTGCGCTCCAGTGGTTTGCGGCCCTAAGAGAAAGCGGGCTCGCAGAAATCAACGATACGACATGAACTCCATCAGCGATCCGTCGGGATCGCGGAAGTAAACGCTGGTGCCGGCGCCTTTGGCGCCAAAGCGCTGCATCGGACCACGCTCGACAGCGACGCCGCAGCGCTGCAGATGAGCGATCGCATCCGCAATCGGCCCCATCCATTCGAAGCACAGATCGCTGTTGCCCGGCGCGACCGGTAGCCGCGCTACCTCGGCCGGCTGCACGCCCGGCCCGTGCACGTTGAGCTGCTTGTCGCCGAAGCGGTAGGCGTAGCCTACGGGCCGCGCCACAAGCTCGGCTCCGAGTACCGTGGTATAGAACGCATTGGAGCGTTCCCAGTCGGTGACGTGGATAACGCAATGATCGAGCTTCGTGGGCAAAGGCATTGTTCTAGCCCTTTTCCCGCAACAGCCGGCCGCGCTCGCGCTCCCATGAGCGCTTCTTCTCTGTCTCGCGCTTGTCGTAGAGCTTCTTGCCGCGCGCCAGCGCCAACTCGACCTTGGCGCGGCCCTTCTCGTTGAAATAGAGCTTGAGCGGAACGAGCGTCATCCCGTCCCGTTCAACCGCACCGATGAGCTTGTTGATCTGCCGGCGGTGAAGCAGGAGCTTGCGCGGCCGCTTGGGCGCGTGGTTGAAGCGGTTCGCCTGGAGGTATTCCGGAATATTGGAATTGATCAGCCAAATCTCGCCGCCACGGGCGTCGGCGTACGACTCGGCGATTGCCGCCTTGCCCTGGCGCAGCGACTTCACCTCCGTGCCGGTGAGCGCCACACCGGCCTCCATGGTCTCATCGATAAAGTAGTTGAAGCGCGCCTTGCGGTTGTCGGCGACGACGCGGAGCTTCCTCTCAACCTTCGCCGCCATACGCCTGTTCCGCTCAGCGGCTCTTCAGCGCGTCGCGGATTTCCGTCAGCAACTTCACTTCGTCGGACGGGCCCGTCGGCGGCGCTGGCGGCGCCTCTGTCTTCATCTTGTTGATGCCCTTGACCACCAGGAACAAGGCGAAAGCGATGATAATAAAGTTGATCGCCAGAGTGATGAAGTTGCCCCAGGCGAGCACGGCACCTTGCTTCTTGGCGTCGGCAAGCACCGGCGCCGTCACTTTCGACGACAGCGCCAGGAAGTAGTTGGAAAAGTCGATACCGCCGGTCAAGGAACCGATGATCGGCATGATGATGTCGGCGACCAGCGAATTGACGACCGCGCCGAAAGCCGCGCCGATGATCACGGCGACCGCAAGGTCGACGACGTTGCCCCGCATCGCGAATTTTTTGAATTCCTCAAGCATCGCTTCCCCCCTTCCTCAATCAACAGCACCAGATCGTAGTAACAGCAATTGCGGCGAGGATATCGCCGCTTGTTCGTCAGGCAACGCCGTCTTTAGTTGATCAACCCGGCGTGCACCATTGCCTCGCGCACGGCAGCCTGCGCCTTCTCGGTCGCCGGCACCATGGGCAGGCGCAGCGCATTGGTGCACTTGCCCAAAACAGACAGCGCATACTTGGCCGGAGCGGGGCTCGTTTCGACGAAAAGATTAATATGCAGCGGCGCGAGCTTGTCCTGCAATTTCAGCGCGGCGCGATAATCGCCGCGCAGGCACGCGGCCTGGAACTCGGCGCACAACCGCGGCGCCACATTGGAGGTCACCGAAATACAGCCGTGGCCGCCGTGCGCCATGAACCCAAGCGCGGTGATGTCCTCGCCGGAGAGCTGATTGAAATCCTCGCCCATGGCCGCACGCTGTTGCGAAACGCGCGCCATATTCGCGGTCGCGTCCTTGACGCCGGCGATGTTCTTCAACTCGTACAAACGCTTCATTGTGTCGACCGAAATGTCGACCACCGAGCGGCCCGGAATGTTGTACATCAGGATCGGAATGCCGATGGCGTCGTTGATCGCCTTGAAGTGCTGATAAAGACCCTCTTGGGTGGGCTTGTTGTAGTACGGGCTCACCACCAGCACCGCGTCGGCGCCCACCTTTTCGGCATGCTTAGCGAGGTCGACCGCCTCCTTGGTCGAATTGGACCCGGCGCCCGCCACAACCGGCACCCGGCCGCGCGCCTGATCGACGCACCATTCGACGACGTCCTGGTGCTCCTGGTGCGACAGCGTGGGGCTTTCGCCCGTGGTGCCGACCGGGACCAGCCCGTTGGTGCCCTCCGCAATCTGCCACTCCACAAGATCCCGAAAGGCTTTTTCATCGACCGAGCCGTTCTTGAACGGGGTGACAAGCGCAGTGAATGAGCCTCGGAAGCTGGTCTTGGCTGTCATGACACGGTCCCCGACACGGTCCCTCCCGCAAACAGGTCGCCTGCGACCGTGAGGGCCGACCTTCGGCGCATAGATATCGGTTCCAGCTCAGGGTTGAAAGGCCCTTGCGCGGATTGGAACCGGGTTCCGGCCGGTACACAATTGCCCCGCTTTTGCTGCGAACAGTGTAGACTGCTCTGGAACGACCGTGCCTTGACCGGTTAGGACTTCTTCAATCTTACCGGCCGCAGGGTCGCATGCGGGGGGCGCTTGACGCCGCAGGAGGGTCATCGCCGGTGACTGCTGTTCGCCTCTTCGTGATCCTGGCCGCCATCAGCCTATTCGCCGGCGAAGTCCTGGCCGCGCCGGACTCGGATTCGGCAACGCCCGCAAAACACTCAGCCAAAGCCGAAAAAGAAGCGAAAGCTGAAAAGGAAACCAAGGCTGAGAGAGAACGTAAAGCCGAAAAGGAACGTAAGGCCGAGAAAGAGCGCAAAGCTGAAAAAGAAAGCAAAGACGAAAAGCATAACGACGCGAAGCATGCGGCCACCGACCACAAGGCCTCGGCGGAACATCACACCTTAGCGCCGCCGCCGCACCCGTTGGTGCCGCCTGCGCCAATCTCCACCGGGGCGATCCCATCCTCGCCTGCTTCGCCCCCTCCAGGGAGTTTCGCCGCACCCGGCCGGCCGATCATGCCGCTGGCTGTAGCCCCGCCGGGGGCGACATCGCCCCTCGACCTGTCCGCCGTCAAAGAGGCCATCGAACTCGTCCATAAGGACCGCCTGGACGAAGCCACCAATACGGAAAAGACTATTTCCGACCCACTCGCCCGCAAGCTTGTGGAATGGATCATCCTGCGCAGCGATGACAGCGAAGTCGATTTTTCCCGTTATGCCGCCTTCATTGCCGCCAACCCGACTTGGCCAAGCCTCCTGACCCTTCGCCGCCACGCCGAGGCGGCGCTGTGGCAGCAGGATTTTAATCCACAAGCGATCCTCAGCTTTTTCACCAACGAACAACCGCTCAGCGGCAAGGGCTACCTGGCGCTCGCGCGCGCTTGGCTGGCCAAGGACGACGGCACCCGCGCCTATGCGGCGCTGCGCACGGCTTGGCGCAATACCGGCTTCTCCGAGGACGTGGAAGCGCAGGCGCGCCAGATATTCGCCGGCTTGATCACCCCGGCCGACGACAAGGCGCGCATGGATACGCGCATCTACCTCAAAGACGACGATGCCGCCTTGCGTGCTGCGCATCATCTGGACGAGGCCGAACTCGCCATCGCCAAGGCGCGCATCGCGGTGAACAACAAGTCCGCCAATGCCAAGGCGCTGCTCGAGGCGGTGCCGGGAGGGGCACAGCACGATCCCGGCTACATGTTCAGCCGCATCCAATGGCTGCGCCACGAAGACAAAATAAAGGAAGCCGCGGAGTTGATGCTGGAAGCTCCGCGTGATCCGGCCAAGCAGATCGATCTCGATCAATGGTGGATTGAGCGGCGGCTGGTGGCACGCAAACTACTCGATCTGGGCGACGCCAAGACCGCCTACCAGATCAGCAACGACGCCGCGCCACCATTCAGCGAGAACTACCGAGCCGAGCGCGAATTCACCTCTGGCTGGATCGCGCTGCAATTCCTGCACGAGCCGGGCGTGGCGCTGACCCACTTCGCCCGCATCGCCGAAGTCAACAGCAACCCGATCGCGCTGGCGCGCTCGTTCTATTGGCAGGGCCGCGCCGCCCAGGCGCTGGGGCGCGAACAAGAGGCGCGCGCCCATTACGAGGTGGCGGCACGCTACCCGACCGCCTATTACGGCCAACTGGCGCGGGCCCAGCTCCATCTCGACGACTTGACGATACGCGAGCCGCCGCCGCCCGCCGAGCGCCGCCCGCTCGAACTCGGCCGCGCCTTCGAGATTCTCTATTCCATCGACCAGCCCGACATCGTCGCCAACATGTCGGCCGACGTCGCCGACAAGTCGACCGACCCCGAAGGGCTGGCGACACTTGGCGAAATCACCGCCCGCCACGGCGACGCGCGGGCAACGCTGCTGATCGGCAAGACCGCACTTGGCCGCGGTTATCCGCTCGCGCGTTATGCGTTCCCGGACTTCGGCGTGCCGCCTTACCGGCAGATCGGGCCCGAGGTGGAGCGCTGCGTGGTCTACGCGATCGTGCGCCAGGAGAGCGCATTCAACCCGAAAGACCGCTCAAGCGCCAACGCGCTTGGCCTGATGCAGGTCACGCCCGCCGCCGGCCGCGACACGGCGAAGCGATTCAACGTGCCGTTCGATCAGCATCGGCTGACGTCGGACATTGTCTACAACGCGCAACTCGGCACGGCGGAGCTCGGCAACGACATCGCGAGCTGGCGCGGCTCCTACATTCTGGCTTTCGTCGCCTACAATGCGGGGCCGCGGCGCGCGAAGGAATGGATCGACCAGTATGGCGATCCGCGCGATCCCAACGTCGATCCGATCGATTGGATCGAGCGCATTCCGATCTCGGAAACGCGCAACTACGTCGAGCGCGTGATGGAGAACATGCAGGTCTACCGCGCGCGCCTGGAAAACAATTCAAAGCTTTTGATTGAAGCCGATATGCGGCGTGGCAGATAGGCCGAGCCGCTGTCTCGCGTGCCAATCGCTGAATGCGCATCGTCTGCGCTGGACACGATCCTCGCCCTGAGGCCTTAGCGGTGAGAGCTAGAGCTCGCCCGCTTCCTGCCCGGCCCGGAGCAAGGGCCAGTGCTCTTGCCGCAGGCCGCCCACAAAGGTGATTGTTTTCCAATGTCCCCGCGGCGCGTAGTCGATGAGCCGTTCGCCACGCGGAGCACGGCCGCGCAACCGCACCATCGCGGTGTTGGTGCAGGTTTCGTCGATGAACACCAGCCGCGCTGGGTCAAACATGCCCCGTTCTCGCATCCAGCGCCGCCGTGCGCGGGCCACTTCCGCGCGCTGCTGCTCCGCCGCGTACAGAGTTTCCTAAGAAACGGCGATTCCGGGCGTTGGGTTTATGGGCTGGAGCACAAAGCCGAAGGCCTTCGCTCGCCGATGCAGATTGTCAATCACCCGCGCGCGGTATCGGGTTTCGTAGGACGACGCCCCCGGGTCTACATATTCCATCCCGTGCTGCACTGCGTTGTAGAACAGGACTGCGATCTTGCGCGCTGTGGCGGTCACTGCCTTGGCCTTGCCGATGCGCGCTGAGAGCCGTCTGTAGAAGGCGCCCAGGGCCGTGTCGGTTCGTCCGACCGTCACTGCGGCCAGCCGCAGCAGTGACGCCGCCCGGCTTCCAGAGCGGCGCGTGCGCGACGAGAGCACCTTGCCGCCTGAGATCTTGTTGCTCGGCGCTAGGCAGAGCCAGGAAGTAAAGTGTTTCGCACTCGGCCAAGCGGAGAGATCGTCGCCGCACTCGGCGATGAGCTTAAGCGCGAGGTAGGGACCGAGGCCGTTGATCTGGGTAAGGTCCTTGCCGAGTAGCGCGAAGAGCGCTGTGCGGACATCGAAGAGCAATGAATTCTGTTGACGGGATCTATTCTGGCGTGGTGATGGCAACGGACCTGCTTCGCGACCACGACGGGCGCTGAGTTCCTTCAACACGGCCTCGATCCGGGCGTCGCAGGCATATGCCTTCTGCTGGTAGGTGTCGTGGAGGGCGAGTGCCTGTTCGAGGGCGAACAGGTGCTCGGCGCGGTAGTTGCCGGCCAGCGCCTTCTCGATCGTCTCGACAGTGGCGTGGCAACGCCGGTCCCGCATGCGCGCCAGCACTGCCGGATTGCGCTCGCCGCCTAGGATCGCGCGGATGATCCGCAGACCGGTCGCGCCTGTAATATCGGTGACGACATGCTGGAGTTGCACGTTCATTTCGGTCAACGCCTTCTGCATGTGTTGGATATGCGACGCCCCATACTCGAGCAGACGCTCACGCTGACGCAGGTAGGCACGCAGCTCGGCGATCTGACCTTTGGGCCGAAAGCTTGCGCGCAGCAGACCGAAGGAGTGAAGCCGCTGCAACCACTGCGCATCACTGACGTCGGTCTTGCGTCCGGGTACGTGCTTGGCATCGCGCGCATTGACGAGGAACACCGCAAAGCCACGCGCGTCGAGGAGCTCGAAGATCGGGATCCAATAGACGCTGGTCGATTCCATGACGACCGTGTCGACACCGCACTCTGCAAACCAGTCCACCAGCCGATGCAGATCAGTCGTGAAGGTACCGAAGCTGCGCACCGGTTCAGTCGTGCGATCTGCATTCACGGCAGCCATGTGCATGGTGGCCCCGATGTCAATCGCGGCCGCGTTTGGATGGACCACCGCTATCGTGCGGCGGACCGTGTCTGTCGATTTGTTCCGACTCATCGCCAATCCTCCAGTTAAGGGGGAAGGGCTGGGCTGCGCTGTTGATCAATTTCCTAAACGGGATCGCCGGACGGCGTCACCACTCTCACGTGCGCAACAGCCCATGGACCATGTTTTTTTGCGGGGTAGTATGCCACCAAAAAGCCGTCGGCCGCTCCCTTCCACCAAGAGGATAGACCTCAACCGTTTCTACGCCCACAGGCGGACGCTGTCCAAGATGGTTTT
>JBAUYV010000138.1:0-21591 GCA_049584975.1 Xanthobacteraceae bacterium
CGGTTCGCGTTCCTGTAATACTGGCATCATTGGTGGCTCATTAGGTCGCCGACCGTCCCCTTGGAAGATTCATAAGCACGGCGTTGCGACTGGCATCCGCGCCGCGCTCCTCGTGCCGCTCGCTGTCCATCCTCGTGGCAGCGAGCGGCCAACTATTGCGGAGTGTTCGTTGTGACAGATCAGGAATCACCGCTAGGTCCGATGGTGTGGCGCACGTACCGTAGCTGTGCGCGAGGCGCGTGACCGTCTTGCCACTTAATTTCGTCGACGGCCCGCACGCTGGCGATCCGTGAACGTTGCTTTCGGCCTGATCTATTTCGTAATTTCGGTTTACATCAGCTATATCGCTGCACACCAGGTCGTATCGATCAATGCCACCCGAAGAGCCAGAGCAGTACGATTTCTTCCTTAGCCGGCGCGGCTCGGTCGCGGCCGTTGCGCATGAAGTCGAGAATGTTCTCGCCGAAAAGGGCTACAAGGTCTTCGTTCAGGATTATGACATTCCGCTCGGCGTCAGCTTCATCGAGGCGATGCACGAGGGGATCAAAAATTCACGCGATCTCGTTATCCTGTTCACCAGTGACTACGAAGCCTCACCCTACACCCGTAAGGAGTTCACGAGCTTCGAGGCGGAGCGGCAGCACGGCACGAAGGATCGTCACGTCGTCGTCCTGCGCTGCGAGGATGTGCCGCTGCGAGGACTTCTAGCCGACAACGTCTATCAAGACTTAGTGGGCATCACCGATCCCGATGAGCGCAAACGCCGCATCATTGCCGCTGCGGAGCGCCACTCGGCAGCCGAGCGTCCGCAACGTCGGCGCGGCAGGACCTTTGTTGGAGTGCCACCGCGCATTGCGGGTTTCACCGGTCGTGCGGAAGCGCTCGACCAGCTCGATGCCGTTCTCACCCACGACAAGCTTGCCGCCGTGACGCAGGTGAGCCGGGCTGCCGTGCGAGGCATGGGAGGCGTTGGCAAGACCTCGCTCGCTGTCGAATATGCTCACCGTTTTCGCAACCTCTATGACGGCATCTGGTGGTGTCCAGCAGAAACGCGAACGGACCTCATTACAGGCCTCGCTGCGCTTGCAGTGGAGTTCGAGGTCGCCTCACGCGAGGAAGCCAACATCGAGAAGGCCGCCAAGGCGGCACTGCGACGGCTTGCCGAGCAGCGAGACATCTGGCTCCTCGTATACGACAACGTCTCGACGCCCGAGGAGATTACCGATCTGCTGCCCGCTGCTGGCGCGCGGGTTCTGATCACGTCACGCTTCGCGGACTGGAGCGGCTGGGCGGACGAGGTGTCGCTCGACGTGTTGCCCATGGAGGAAGCGATGGCTTTCCTCCAGGACCGCGCCGGGCGCAACGACGAGACGGGTGCACAGACGCTGGCAGAAGCGTTGGGCCGGCTGCCACTCGCGCTCGACCATGCGGCAGCCACTTGCAAGCGGACACAGATGAGCTTCGCCGCCTGCGCAGCGAAAGCATCGGGCCTCATAGCCGCAGCACCGCGGGGTGCTGGCTATCCGCGCAGTGTCGCCGCGACCTTCAATCTTGCGATTGAGGATGCGGTGAGACAATGCCCAGCAGCCGAAGCACTCATGGCGTTTCTCGCTCAGTGTGCGCCGGATCGCATACCGATGACGCTCGTCGAGGGCGCCATAGATGACGAGGCCGAGCGAATGGAAGCGCTTGGCGTTCTCTCCGAAGTGTCGCTCGTCAAACATGACCCGTTCGAGGACAGCACGCCGGCGGTGACGGTGCACCGCCTCGTGCAGGCTGTGGCGCGAGCACGAGCGAATGCCAACGCAACTGCACAGAAGGCCGTCAAGCGCCTGATCGCACGACTTGCGACGATCTATCCCGCGGACGGCCACGATAACCCGGCCTCATGGCCGCGCTGTGCGCTGCTGACGCCGCATCTCCTTGCAAGCTGCGTGACGGAAATGGCTGGCACCGCTGCCATCGCGGAGTGTGCTGAGCTTCTGAACAGGGCGGGCGCCTATTTTCAGGGTCGCGCCGTCTATGCGGGGGCGCGTCCGCTCATAGAGCGCGCGCTGGCGATCCGCGAGAAGACGCTCGGCCCCGAGCATCCGGACACGGCGAGTAGCCTCAACAACCTCGGCCTCCTGCTACAGGCTCAGGGCGACCTCACTGGAGCGCGTCCGCTGATAGAACGCGCGCTAGCGATCTACGAGAGGATGCTCGGCCCCGAGCATCCCGATACGGCGAACAGCCTCAGCATTCTCGCCCGCCTGCTTCAGGACCAGGGCGGTGACCTTGCGGGCGCGCGGCCGCTCTGCGAGCGCGCGCTGGCGATCAAGGAGAAGGTTCTCGGCCCCGAGTATCCTGGTACGGCAACGAGCCTCAATAACCTTGCCGTTTTGCTGCGGGCCCAGGGCGACCTTGTGGGAGCCCGGCCGCTCTGCGAGCGCGCGCTGGCGATCAACGAGAAGGCGCTCGGCCCCGAGCATCCCGTTACGGCGAACAGCCTCGGCAAACTCGCTCACCTGCTTCAGGACCAGGGCGACCTTGCGGGGGCGCGACCGCTCCACGAGCGCGCTCTTGCGATCTACGAGAAGGTGCTGGGCCCTGAGCACCCCTGGACGGCGGCGGGCCTCGCCAACCTTGCCGTTATACTGCAGGCCCAAGGCGACCTTGCGGGGGCGCGACCGCTCTTAGAGCGCACGCTAGCGATCAATGAGAGAACGCTCGGCCCCGAGCATCCGAACACAAGTCGCGGACGTTACAATTTCGCGCGCCTGCTTCTGGCCGATGGCAATGCTGCAGGAGCGCTTACGTACAGCGAGGCCGCTCTAGCGGCCCATAAAAAAACTCTCGGAGACGATCACCGTTGGACCAAGGATACTGCCCGCATCACTGCCGACGCGCTCGCGGCACTTGGCCGTGCCGATGAAGCTGCGATGCTACGCGAGCGGTATGGGATCGCCAGCGACGCCGGCAAGGTAGAATGAGCCCATCCTTGAATGCGATCTGTCTCCCATAAGAGAGGTGGGAGCGTTTCAGCGGTGCCAGCGGCCCCGGCCGTAGGCCCAACGCGGTCTGAGCGGACCTGAGCCAACCTGGCAGCTATCGTCGTCATTGGCGGCGAGTTCCGCCCGCGTTGTCATTCCATCGCCCGAGGAACTGCAAGCGCCGAGTCCAACGGCAAGGACGACCATAGGACACGAGATCAAAAGCCATCGAGCCATGCGCCCAGCCTCCCATGTCCAGCGTACCAAGACCCACCACGTTGGCGCCCAACAGCATGGCCCTGTTCGGGTTTGCTGGCAACAGCCGTCAATCCTGAAACTTGAGCAGGCGACCAGCGTTGGCCATGACCACCAAGGTGCTAGCATTGTGCATAAATGCAGCGATGATAGCGCCACTGGCGCCCAGCACGCCGGTGGCGGCGGCAGCTACAATCACGACTGTCCATACGAGGCCGATACTTACATTAGCATAGATGGTCCGGCGGCAGCGCCGGCTCAAACGGATACAGGTTCCAAGGCGCCGCAAATCGTTCGTCATCAACACGAGATCTGCAGACGCCAATGCCACGTCGGTGCCGTGTGCGCCCATGGCAACGCCGACGGCGCCGACCTTGAGCGCTAGCGAATCGTTGATGCCATCGCCCACCACCATGGGACGATAGCCGGCAGCAATCTCGTCTAGCACGCATGTCATCTTCTCGGCAGGGAGCGCCTCGGCGCGCACGCTGGGCAGACCGAGAAAATCGGCAATGCGGCGCGCCACCGACATGCGATCGCCGGTCAGCAGCAACTGGCGCCGAAGACCAAGCGCGCGCAGATCTGCAATGGCTTCGCGAGCCTCTGGCCGTGGCTCGTCCGCCTGCAAGATCCAGCCGAGAAACTTGGTGTCGCGCGCAACGCCCGCAATGGGACCGTCATGGCTCGGCGGGGCCGAGATTTTGATGCCGAGATCGTCGAACAGTTCGGCGCGACCAAGCGCAACGCGGTCCTGCCCTAACTGCCCGACCACCCCGAGACCTCGCGACTCCTTGATTTCGTCGAGCGGGAGCCGCTGATCCTTCGCGAGTGGAACAAGCGCGCGGCTGACCGGATGATTGCTGGCGGAGGCGAGATTACCGGCCAGGGTGGTCAGCTCATCTTGATCGACGCCTGGCTCCGGTCTTGCTTCCACCAGGCGCAATTGGCCAAGCGTGACAGTCCCGGTCTTGTCGAACACGACCGCATCGACAGTCGCCAGGTTTTCAAGAAAGCCAGTGCCCTTCACCAGAATGCCATGGCGGCTGGCAACCGCGATTGCGGCGATCGATGTGGCTGGCGCGGCGAGCACCAGGGCACACGGGCAGGACGCCACGAGTACCGCCAGCATTGCCACGGTATTGCCGGTCATGAACCAAGTGCCGGCAGCGATCAGAAGTACTAGCGCCATGTAACGTTGGGCATAGCGTTCGAGCAATCGGGTGACCGGGGGCTTGGCACTCTCGGCCTCCTGCAGCAGCGCGATCACGCGCCCGAGAGTCGAACCCCGGCCGACGCGCGTCAGCTTCACCACCAGATGGCCATCGACATTGATCGAGCCGCTAAGGACCTCACTGCCCGGCTGCACTTCGACAGGGACCGACTCACCGGTGATCGATGCGGTATCAATACTCGATTCGCCTGATTGGACGAGTCCATCGGCCGGAATGAGGTCGCCAGCGCGCAGGTCGATCAAATCGCCGGCGCGTAAGGCCTGCGCGGCCACCTCTTCAACTTCGCCGCCCGGCAGCAAGCGGCGCGTCCTGGTCTGGGTCAGCCGGCTCAGCGCCCGGATCGCCTCCTGCGAGCCCAGCAGCGATCGTTCCTCCAAGATGTGTCCCAGGGTCATGACCAGCGGCAGGAGCGCCGCCGTCATCAGGTCGCCGGCTGCCCAGGCTGCGATCAAAGCCAGCGCGATGAGTTGGTCGGTGATCCCGTGCAGATCCGGATAGCGCAGGCTCTGCCACGCTGCCGAAAGAGCTGGGACGGCGACCAGCAAGGCCGCAACGCCGGCGACGAGCTCAGCGACGTCGATCTGGTTCGGCGCCAGAAATTGCAAGGCGGCCGATAGGATCAGACATCCGCCGGCGATAAGCGAAAGCGTAAGCCGCAAGCCAAGTGAGATCTCCTCGGATTTGCTGAGCAGGCCGGAGCCGGGTGCAGCCGGGGTGGGTGAGGTCAGTGTTTCGGCGGTCATTGCGGCACCGGCCCCGGCAGAATCAGATTGATCCCACCATCTTTGTCGACCGTGTCGACGCGCGCCGCCTTGGCCAACACCGCTCCGATGCGGTCAAAATAGATTCGGTTCATGAGCATGGTGACGGAGACGCCGGGGGATCCCTCCGCTAGGGCGTCGATCTCGGCAGTGCGCGTTTGTGCTTCTGTAACTCGTTCTGTCGCCTTGGCATCAGCGTCAGTGTGAATTCGATCGTAGTCCTGGTTGGCGCTCAAAGCCGCCCTGGCAGCAAGGGTGCGAGCCTCGGCGATGTCGCGCTCGGCCTGCTGAGAGACGATCAGCACCTGGTCGAAGGCTCTCTTGGCGCCTGCTGAAACTGATGCCGCAAGATCGACGCGGCTAACCACGATGCCGAGCCCCGCACCGACGCTCGTGAGTTCGTCGAGCCGACGATTGATCGCATTCATCAGATCCACACGCAGATGCTCGCGGCCGGCATTCGCAGTGGCATTCGAACCATCGGCCAATTCGGGGCGCGCCACCAGGATCGTATCGAGGTCACGCGCGGCGCAGACCGAGACAGCGCTGGCGATAAACAATCGCCGCAAGGCGGGCGCGACATGCTCCGCCGCCAAAACATAGGCGGCCGGGTCCACGATCTGGTAAAACAAAGTAGATTGCAGATGCACAATGCTAGCGTCACCCGTTAGCAGGAAGGCGACGTTCTGTCTGGCATCTGAGCCTAGAGGAAAGTCAGCGTTTGGCGTTCCGAGCGGCTTGAACTCGTCGATTTGGAATTCGATTTGTCGATCGGCAGAGGGCAGGACAACGACCTGTTCAATCGGCCGCGGCCAAGCGAGCAGCAGTCCGGCGCCTTGCTGGCGTACGATCGTCCCGAAGCGGTAGACGAGAGCTTGGCTTTCGGGCGGCACCTGCCGAATACCCGACAGGCACCAACCGACCGCCGCCAAGCAGACTGTCAGAAACAAGAAACGGAATGCGAGCTTGGTGGATTGCGCCCAAGCGCCGGCAGGCTCGTCGCCTTCCACTTTGACTTCCGTCATTTCTGCGCTCCTTGGGTCGGCTGAGCAGCCGGCACTGTCGTGCTCGGCGGCCCTTCAACCAGAACCCGGAACGGCGCCGCGTCGGTACGCAGGATCAGCCGGGTATTGTCGCCCACCACCGTGTCGAGGGTGTCGAGCGATCGCAGCAGCATGTAGAGGTCGGGCGCGCTGCGATAGGCTCGGCCATAGATGTCGGCCGCTTCCAAGCGCGACTTCGCATCGATCTCGGCCGCCTCCGCCTTGGCCTTGGCGAGCAAGACCCGCGAATCGCGATCGGCGTTCGAGGCGATCTCGGCGGCCGCGCGCTGGCCCTCCGCTTGCCGCTCGGCAGCCACGGTTTCGCGCTCTGCTCGCATGCGCGCGACGGTCGTCCTGAGGGTTTCGGTCGGCAGCGTGAGACGCTCGATGCCGACCTGCCGAATGGTCACGCCGTAGACCTTGAGCGCCTGCTCGTCGAGGCGCTCGCGAAGGCCGCCTTCCAATTCGTTCAGCTAGACCTTGGCGGGATCAGTATTGATCAGATTGGCGAGATCAAAGCTCGCTGCGGTAATTTCCAGCGACGAGCCGACAAAGCTTCGCAATTGTTGTGCTGCTACATCGGGCTGGTTGCGAACGGCGCGCAGGAATTGCCGAATATGGTCGGGATCGGTCGGCACCTGCCACGCCACGTAAGCCTGTACCAGAATGCGAAGGCCGTCTCGCGTTCCGACATCCTGCAGCCCGCTCGACGTGGTCCGCAGCCGTAGATCGACGTCGATGGTGCTTTCGAACGGTGCCGGCATTTTCCAAGCAAGGCCGGGCGCGGTTAACACTCGGATTGGATCGCCGAAACGGGTCACCACCACAGCCCGGCCCGGGCTGACCAGAATGATGCACGCGCTGATGACGGCAGCCGCAACGATCACGAAAGCGATCACAAATCGTCCGTAACGCGCGAGCAGGCCTTGTTGCCGTCGATCCGGTCCAAGCCCCGATTGGTCATCGTCGCCATGATGGTGATGACCATGGTGGTGATGGTGACCATGGTGATGGTGGCCGAGCGTCATTGCTTTGATCCTGGCTTGGATTGAGAATTGGGTCCAACGAACTCGTCTTCGTCTTGGTCTGGCCCGCCATTTTTGCCAGACGGGTATGAGTCACTGCCGCTGGCATTGAAGTTCCGCAGATCGATGGTCGGCGCATTCTGGCTGTTCAAGCGGTGGTCGATCACGATCAACTCCGATTTAGCGAGGCCGCTAACAAGGCGCTCGAACCGTCGCTCCAGCAGAAAAGCCTGATTGTCCCGCTGCCATGCCTTGTGATCGGCATCGAACAGCACGCCCTCACTGTTGGCCCGATCGCGAAGCTCGGTGGCTGCCGCGAGCGCGCTGTTGCGTTCTTCCATCGCCTCTTGCTCGGCCGTTTTGGCGGTATCGATCGCATTCGCACGCCGCACGGCAATCTCCACATTGGCCAAAATCTCAGCGGCCTGCACATTATGGTAAGCGGCGGCGGCACCCGGTGGGGGATGGATCGCCTCGATCACCACGGCGATCACATCGATGCCGCTCGACATGCGATCCAATTGGTTCTGCAAGGCGGTGCGAAATTCGTTGGCGAAAGTCTCGCGGTTTTGCCCGAGAACGTCGAGAAGAGTGTAGCGCGAAAAATGTTTCACCAAGATTTGGCCGGCCGCCGCGCGGATGAAAACTTCCGGATCGGCTACCCGATAGGCGAAATCGAGCGCGGCGGCGTCCGACAGACCGACCCGATAGACCACACGTAAATCCGCGTCCGCGACTTGAAAGCTCTGCTGGCCGCTCGCCTCGCTGGCGATGAGATAGGTCTGCTCGGCAGGGTGCGAGGCATTCCACAGCCGGTCAGCGCTGGGCGGCGCTGGTGCTTCGGCACCGACCAATTGCTGCTGCTGATCGACGCCGGCGCTCGGTTGCGAGAATTGCGTCGGATTACCGGTCGGCGATATCGCAATCGGAATGTCGTGGACGACGCCAAGCTCCACCCCACGCATCACGCCCATGGGCCAAGGAAGATGGACATGCAGGCCAGGTCCGAACACCGCAACCGGAGAGCCAAATCGCTCGTACACGGCACGCTGATTGAGGCCAAGTGCGGTGATGCCAGTAATGCCCCAAGCCATGAGGCCCAGCCCCATCATGATCGGCATCGACGCACGCCGAATGAAGGCCAGCGCCCAGCTGCGCGACAGATCGATGCCGAATTGCTGCCGGACGGCGACGTTGAAGGCCTGGAAATTGGGCACGGAAAGGCGCAACAGGCCGGCCATGCTGCTGTCGGCGACCGTCCGCAGGCGTTCGATGGGAGCGAACGGAATAAAGCACATCGCCAGGCTGCGCAGGATCAATTCCAGCGCGGTGATGAAGATCAGGAGTGAGGTTGCACGTTCGATCCAGAAGCCCCAACCAAACCCGAGTGAGACCAGGACCATGGAAATCCCGAGACCAAGGCATGCGGTCAACGGAACCCGCAACAGTCGCTCGAGTTGCGGCGCCTCCGGGAGCATTTCCACCGAGAGGCCCGCATAGGAGCGCTCCAGCACCAAAAGCGGAAATGCGGCGGCGACCAGCACTCCTCCTAGCACTTGTCGGGCAAAGGGATCGCCAGTGGTCTGTGCCGATACCCACCAGCCAATAAAGACACCGGCGGCCGCCAAGAGGCCGAACAGCAGGACGATCAGAACCGGCGGCCACGCCGCGATGGAAATCTCCCGCGGCGCCAACAACGCGCCCGCGTAGGTAAGCAACCGCTTCAACCGCTCTACACTGCTCCTGCCTTGCGCGGCGCTAACGGGATCTTCCGGTTGCGTGCGCGATTGCAGATCGAAATCAAGCAACCGCGCACGAACGAAGGTCACGATGCTGGTGGAGAGAAAGCCCGCGGCCGGCACCAGAAAGGCTGCCCCCACAAAAGCGAGCGCTGGTAGACTAATGAGATCGGGAATCGGATGGAATTTCGCCTGCGCGGAAACAGCAACGATCAGGCCAAGCCCAAGCGCGGCGAAGATTGCGCCGGTGACCAAAAGTGGCGCAACATGCCGCCTGGCATTGTTGAAATGAACTAACTCGACCAGCATCACTCGCCACTCTGACACGGTTTCGGCGATCGAACGGGGACAAAGATCCGTACGAGACGTGGCTGCTTGTGCTCGATCCCTTGCAGCTCTCGCGCTTCACAATGCGTCGCCATGCCAACCTCAATACCGATTAGGCCGGGCTGCGATCCGGCCGCAAGCGAGCTTCTCGCGCAAAACGACCGCTCCATTGTTATCCAGGCCGATCTAATGCAGCATGTTCTTGCCTGCATCGATGCCAATGCTACCGCCGACTCCAGCATCTGTCTTCCGCGACATGCCGATGTGCTGCTCGTACTTCCAAGCCCCCACCGACTCTTAAGGCCGCAAGAGCGGGAGCACGGCCGGTCCATCCCATTCTCGGACATGGTTGATTGATGCACGCCCTAAAACAGCCCCATGCGCTCGCTCGCCATATAGCCGGTGAGCAGGAGAATGCCGAAGGCGAGCACGAGTCCGGCGGCGCCAAATTCGACGCCGCGCAGCAGCACGCCTCCGTATCCAGTCGGCTTGTTTGCGACGCGCTTCGCCAGCGCTTTGGCGCCGACCGCAAGCGTCGCAATGAACTAGACCGTGATCGCGGTGCCCAATCCCATTACGAAGGTCGAAGCGATGCCAGCCCAAAACAGGCCCTGCGCGAGTGCGAATACCAGCACGATGATAGCGCCGGAGCACGGCCGCAAACCGACCGCTACGACCGCAGATAAACCGCGCTGCCACCCACCGGGCCCAGCCAATTCCTCCGGCTCCGGACCGTGGGCATGTCCCCATGGTAGTACGTCCAACTCCTCGCCGTGATGGTGATCGCCGTGGCCGTGATGGTCGTCGTGCTTGGACATGGCGTCGGCCTCGTGGCTCTCGTCGGAGGCGAAACCGTGTGCATGAGCATGGTTGTAATCATGCTCTCCGTGATGATGGCCGCTTGAGCTATCACGGGCGTGATCGCAATGCGCATGATCGTGCGTTTCGAGAGCGGCGACGCGATTCGTAGAGTCGGTCCTCAACTCATTGAGCGCGCCAAAGAACCCATAGCCCTTGACCCATAAAAGCCGCGCGCCGAGAAGCACGATCAGACCATAGCTGACGATTTCGATGACCTTCACCGTATCGCCCATGAGCTTGGCGGTGGCGCCGAGGAGCACGGCGGCGACGGCGACGATCGATATGGCGGTCAGCGACTGCATCACCGCCGAGGCGAACGACAGCGTAACGCCGCGACGCCAGGTCTCGTCATTGGCAACGAGATAGGACGAAATCACCGCCTTGCCGTGGCCGGGTCCGGCAGCGTGGAAGATGCCGTAGAGGAACGAGATCCCCATCAGTCCCCACGGCGCGGAGCCGTTGACTTTCGCGGCCCGGATCATGCCGGCGAGCACCCTGTAGAATACGGCCTGTTTGGCGAGCACCCAGCCGGCTACACCGCCGATCGCGGGCGGGCGCATGCCTAGCCCGAATTGCGCCCACGCGGAATGGGCGGTGACCACCATGACGGTGAGGATCAAGGTCGCCAGCAAAGCGCGGCGGAGATGTCGCCTCTCGTCGCGGACCGTTATGGGCATTTCAGCAAAATTTTGTTGGAGAAGCTCATGCCCATGCCGATGTTCGCCTCGGCGTTCGTGAACATTTGGCTCAGACTCTGCGACGATTGGAAGTTCGCGTCGGGAGGCTTCTCGGCCGCGACGGTGCATTGCGGCGGCGCACCGATCAGTCTGACCGGGTTCTTGTCGGCAGGGCCGAAATCGACGAAAAATTCCGGGTCGTAGACTTCGATGAGGAGCTGTTTCACCGCCACCGGTGTCTTAAACGGCAGCGTGAAGTGCAGCGTAATCTCCTTGGCTTTGGGGTCGTAATCCATCCAGTAGTCGACGGGATCTTTGAAGACGTCCTTCTGCCTCTTGCCGTTGATCCGGGCGTAAGTAAAGAAAGCGAAGTCCCTCAGCGATTCGGTGTTGACTTGGGCGAGTGGCTGTAGTTCCGCCCGCGTGAATTGGCCTTGGGTCTTGGCTGGCATGCCCGTCGTGGCGAAGGCCGAGTACATGTCGTCAAACGTCCAGGCATGGCGCACGCCCGTCACCGCGCCGTTCGTCCCAAATAACAGCTCGGTCTGCATGGTTACCCAGACATGCGGATGCGCCTGTGCCGCGACGGTCGTCACGAACGTACAGGCAAGAAGCGACAGCAGGATCCCGCTCCAGTGTCGCGGTCGCAGATCATGCATGGCTCGCGTCGCTTTCATCGGCAGCACCTGCACCCGCGGACGTTGTTGCGGCGCGTGCGCAGGCGATTGCGCCGTCATGCCCGAGGGCAAACGGCTGCGGCTATGTGACGCTGGAGTTAGACGACCGGAGGTGCGCGCGCTTGAAATGAAAGCGAGATATGCCTCGGTGAGATTTGCAGGGCGGCAACTGGCGCCCAAACGCGGCGCATCGGCTCAGGCAACACAAGCACCGGCGGCAGTGCCGGCATCCAGGTCGCAAGAACAGCCATGCTGGCGCAGATCGGACAGTAATCATCATCTGACGCCGGCTGATGATGTTGGCCGGCTGGAGGCGCTGACCCGCACGTCGCAACGAGCGCGATTTGGGTCGGGTCGGTGCCGGCAAGCGATGGCAGCCCGAGATCGTCCAGATGCACGTGACCGAACGAAAGCACCATCTGCACCGCAAGCGCAAACAGCTCCAACTGTGCGCCTGATCGAATTCTCGATCGGAACCAATTCATTGGACGTAAGCCGCCGTGTCCGCGGTCGCCCCCGCTGACCGAATTCCCAGACGACGAAGCGTGTAGAACATAAAGCCAAAAAGAGCGAGCGATCTATCTACTGCAATTGCGTCGCTTTTTCGGCCGAGCTGTCGCCGCCATCGCCGACGCCGGACGGGCCGACTCCTTTGGTCATATTCGCGACCCATGACATGTTATAATGTTACATATCGACCTTCGTTTTGATACGGGTTTCGAGGCAAATCAGGGACATGCCTGTTTTGCAGGCACCAGGCGGAGGCTTGCCAATGAGGACAACCATCGGACTCGTCACGGCGCTGTTGTGCACATTAGCGGTCCTCTCGGGCGCAAGCGCGGTGGGCGGTAAGATTGCGGTTGTCGCAGCGGAGAATTTCTACGGCGGCGTTGCGCAGCAGATCGGCGGAGACGAGGTTTCCGTCCTCAGCATCATGAGCAATCCCGACCAGGACCCCCATCTGTTTGAAACCACCCCGTCCGTCGTTCGCGACATCGCAGCGGCGCAGTTGGTCATCTACAACGGCGCTGACTACGACTCGTGGATGGCGAAGCTGCTCACCGCGACGCCGAGACTGGAGCGTACCGTAATCGTCGCTGCCGAGCTCGTGCACACGAAAGTGGGCGACAACCCGCACCTGTGGTACGATCCATCAACAATGCCGGCGGTCGCGACGGCGCTTGCTACAGCGTTCACCGCCGTCGATCCGATCCACAACGACGATTATTCGGCACGGCTGAAGACCTTTCTCGCCTCGCTCGAACCGCTGCAGCAGAAAATCGCCGCACTTCGCAGCAAATATGCCGGCGTCCCGGTGACGGCCAGCGAGCCGGTGTTCGGCTATATGGCGACGGCGCTGGGCTTGGAGATGCGCAATCAGGACTTCCAGCTCGCCGTGATGAACGACACCGAGCCGAGCGCGAGCGAGGTCGCCGCATTCGAGAGCGATCTGAAGACGCACAAGGTCAAGGTCATGTTCTACAACAAGCAGGCGTCCGACGACCTGGTGACACATCTCGTCGCTCTTGCGCGGGCGTCGCACATTCCGGTCGTGGGCGTCACCGAGACCTGTCCGCCTGGCATGTCCTACCAGGACTGGATGATGAGCGAAGTCGACAACGCCGCGAAGGCGCTGGCTGGACCGTCTTCGTGAACGTAATCGAACTTCATCACGCGACCATTGAGGTCGGCGGCCGGCGGGTGCTTACCGACGTAGGCTTCACTATCGCAAGCGGCGAGTTCATCGGCGTGCTGGGGCCGAACGGTGCCGGCAAGACCACGCTGATGCGCGCCATCCTCGGCCTGTTGCCGCCGAGCGCGGGGGAGATCCGGGTCTTAGGCCGCGCTCCGCAGCGCGGCACTGCGGATATCGGCTACGTGCCGCAGGTGCGCACGGTGCTGCCCGACATGCGCGTCCGCGGACGCGACTTCATCGCCAGCTCCGTGCACGGCGAGCGCTGGGGCGTGCCGTCGCTGTCGCGCTCCGACCGCAAGATGATCGAAGAAACGCTCGCCGCGGTCGGCGCCAGCGATCTCGCCGCTCGCCCGCTGTCAGACATGTCGGGCGGCGAACGCCAGCGCCTGCTGCTGGCCCAGGCTTTGCTGGGCACGCCGCGGCTACTGCTGCTCGACGAGCCGCTGATCAGCCTCGATTACCGCTATCAGGAGGCGGTGATCGAGCTGGTCCGCGCCTTTGCCCGCGAACGCAATATCACGGTGCTGTTTTCCGCCCACGAGATCAATCAGTTGATCGGGGCCATCGATCGCGTGCTCTATCTCGGCAATGGACAGGCTGCGCTTGGCACGGTGGCGGAAGTGGTGACTGCGCCGGTCCTATCGCGGCTTTACGGCACCGATGTCAGCGTAGTGCGTGCCGATGGCCACATTTTCGTGCTGTCGGGCGGCCGCGACGTCGAGCGCTCCGACCATCTGCACGATCATGGCCATGCAGACGGGCACGACCATGACCATCATCACGATCACCGCCATGCTTGAATACGATTTCATGCGCAACGCATTCGCCGCGGCCGGTGTGGCGGCAATCGTATCGGGTCTGGTGGGCTACTTTTTGGTGATGCGGGGGCAGACTTTCGCCGGTCACGCGCTTGGCCATATCGGTTTTGCGGGGGCGACCGGCGCCACCTTGATTGGCGCGCCACCGGTCTGGGGACTTGTTGGTGTCACGGTTGCAGCAGGGATTGTCATGGGAATGCTGGGCGAGCGCATCAGCGGCCGCGATGTCGCCATCGGCGTGGTGCTGGCGCTGGCGCTCGGCTTCGGACTTCTTTTACGATCGTCTTCATTCGCGTCCACGTCAATCGATGCCGCTGACCACGCATATTGCTATAGACAACGTCACCCGTGGGTTAGATAAGCACTTGCGGGACTTGTGAAATACGAGCGCGCCGTGACCGACATGTCGCGACGCTCGGAGGGGCCGTTGTCGTCGCGCGACAAGACAGTCAAGAATTCTCGTTGCCATCGATCCACATCGTAATTCGAGATGACAGCAAGTAGCGCCTGATGACGCGCACGCCTTTCCTCAAGCGGCATCGCAAGCGCCTGCGCAATCGCTCCTGCGACCGATTCCGCATCATACGGATTGACCAACAGCGCATGCCGAAATTCGATCGCGGCGCCGGCGAAGCGAGACAGGACAAGGACCCCTGGATCTTCCGAGTCTTGAGCGGCAACGTATTCTTTAGCAACAAGATTCATGCCATCGCGCAATGGCGTCACTAGCCCCACACGTGCAGTCCGATAAAGCCCCGCGAGAACCGATCGGCTGTAGACTCGGTTGACGTACCGGATCGGCGTCCATGATACCTCACCGTATTTGCCGTTGATGCGGCTGGCCGCAGAGCCGGTGGCAAGCTCCAGTTCGGCGTATTCGGGAATTTCTGAACGGTTCTTCGGCGCGATCTGTAAATATGTGACTTTCCCGATCCAATCAGAGTGCTTGGCAAGGAAAATGTCAAACGCATCGAAGCGCTGGAGGAGCCCCTTCGAATAGTCGAGCCGGTCAACGCCGATCACCAGAGGCCGGTCGCCCAGACTGGCCAATAGCTCCTTCACCAAGGGCGATCGCACGTTACGACGCGCCAGCCGCTCAAACACCCGCGGCTCGATGCCCACCGGGAAGCTGCCGATGCGAGTTTGCTGCCCGTTTATGCTCAAAGTAATCTGGTTACCAGCGGCTTCGAACAGCCGCGTGTCATGCTTAGGGTCGCGTTCGGACATTAGGTATCGAACGAAATTTCCCGCATCTCCTTCGGTTTGAAAGCCAACGACGTCATTGTCGAGCAGCTGTGGAATGAGCCGCTCATGGTTCGGCAAAGTGGTCAGAATCTCCGGTGGCGGGAACGGCACATGCAGGAAGAATCCAATCCGGTTGGCATGCCCACGCCGCCGCAACGCAGCCGCCAAGGGGATCAGGTGGTAATCGTGAATCCAAATTAGATCACTGGGGCCAATGATTTTTGCCAACCCGGTGGCGAAGTGATCATTGACCCTTAAATACCCGCGAAGGTCTTTGCGCGCGAACTCAGCGAGATCGTGCCGGTAATGCAGAATCGGCCACAATACGCGATTGGCGAAGCCGTTATAGTATTCCTGATAATCGTCGTTTGACAGGTCGGTGACGACATATTCGACATTCTTGTGCGTGATGGATCGCGTTGTCACCTTATCGGGAGCGGTGACCTTGCCGCTCCAGCCTAGCCAAACGCCGCCGTTACGGTGAAGCGCAGGGCGCAACGCCACTTCCAACCCGCCAGCGCGTTTGGCGCCGTCGCCAGGGGGAACCGAAACCCTATTGGAAACGATCACTAATCGTGTCAATGCGGATCCTCCCCCAGTTACGTAGTTCTCCAGAATATTTTCCTAAATTAACTCCTTATACAAACGGTCCAGTGATTATTTTGGTTCCAGGTATAAGTCCGAACTCGCCAGCTCGGTCATTCTAGAGGGCTGAACTCGTAGCGATTCAGCCCGCGCTCAGAACTAGGACCGCAGCCGAACCCCTTCTTTCAAATGAAGAGCCGCTGTGCAAGGCGTTGTCGCTTATTCCTCCGTTTGCGACCACGCACACGTTCACATTCATCCAAACCAGTCGGGGAGGCGCACGACGCGCAACAATCCAGCTGCGCTGGAAAGGCTGTGGACGGACCATCGGGCAGCCTCGAGAAGCAATTCCCGCAACGCGAGACGATGGGTTGTGCCAGAGGGCTCCTCAACGAATGAGAGGCGGTGCAGCGAGTAAAGGCCGAGAACGCACGTGATTCCGAAATAGAACGTCCAGGACTGGAAATTCAGCACTTGAACAGTGACGTCTCTTTCGCCACCCGTCCAAGTGAACGCGAGCGTGAGCTGGTGCGCGGCGAAGTAATCGGCGAATAGACCGCCCAGAATGGGCGCCGCCGCAGCGAAGCATGCCGAAATGACGCTGTTGGCCGCAAGATATGCCGTTGCCTGTCCCGCCGGCGACAGCTTCATGGCGATATTGCCGGACGCCAGTCCGACACCGGCGGTGGCGATGCCCATCAGCACGTGGATGACGATGAGCAGGTAGAGCACCATGGGTTGAACCCAGGATAGGCCCGTGAAGGTCCAGGCAAACGTGCACAGAAGAAACAACGGCGCGGCGATCTCGAGCACGGCCTTGTTGCTGAAGCGGTCGCTCAGCGGGCCCCACAGCCCAAGAGCGGCGAGATTAGCGAGCTGACTTCCGATTGTGAGAGCGAGCACCGTCGTCATCTGGTAGCCAAGCGATTTCAGCATATAGACGGTGAAGAACGGCCCGGCCAAATTCGCTGCGAAATTCCAGGACGATAGGAAAATGATCAATCGTCGAAAATTTGTCGCACGTAATGGCGAAAGCAGCACTGCAAAAGGATTCGTTATCTTTTCAGCAGGCGCCATGGGCGGGTCGGGCGTGATGTGCAGGAGATACACGCCGACGAAGCCGATGATTGCGGCGATCGCGAACAGGATCGAGTAGCCAAAAACATTGTGATTTGGCACATATCTCTTCCAGGTGTCGACCAGTACACCGCCAAGGAGCGCCAGCGTGATCGAAAGTGCTGTCGTCGCCATGGTGCGCCGGCCAAAAAACCGTCCGTATTGCGACGAGGGCACGAGATCGCGCATCCACGAATTCCAAGCGCAGCCGGCGATCGCTGCCATCGCTTGATAGACCGCCAGCGAGACGATCAAGGCTACGACAGAGAATGACGGAGCTAGCATCGGCGCGAGGGCGGCGACGAGCAGAAATGTTCTCCCAAATGCGGTGCTCCACACGCTGATGGCGCGCCGCGCACGGAACCGTTCGACCAAAAGAACGGCCGGGATTTGCAGGAGCTGTACACAGAACGGAACTGCGGCCAGGACCCCGATGGCAAAGTTGCCGGCACCGAGGGCAACCGCAAAGCCCACCAGGAACACGCCCGTGGTCAGCGTCCCCATCGCTTCGCTGGCGAGTGCGTCATAGAGGATCAACCGAAGCAAGCGCTGGTCACCGGCGCCAGCAGACGGCGCCTCAAGCGCGATGCCGCTCAAATCATCCATCCTACGGTCTAACACACCCCATGCCTCGTCGAGGCTCCTTTAGTTCGCACTAAAAACGCATATCACAAGGGCAGGTTCCCTGCCGTCAGTATTGGTATCAAATATTATTTATCGTAATCAGCGGGCCTGGTCTCAGAGACGAACATCGAGTGGGGTGTCGTTATCCGGGTTGCAGCTGCCGCAACTATGTCCCGCTGAGCGATCGGCCTCGGCCGGTCAATAAGTTCGCGGGACGGCTGTTGTATCGGAAGCGGAAATGAAAAGGATGCAGGTGGAGGTGGAGTTTAGCTGCCGTGGGGGCCGCGCGAGGCAACAGAGAGCCCGGATGGCCAAAGCCAAGCCTGGCTCCGTTCGAGGTGGGACTCTGATACCTAGTTGGCCATCCCCTCGACGAGAAACTGCCTAGAGTTGGTTGATTTCAGGCGAATGGTGTCGACCTGCTTCATTCCTGCGGAGGCGTGCCATGCCGCTGCCTTGTCCATGCTGTCGAAAGCGATGACGACGAATCGCGCGGGGGGCGTACCATCGAGGGCGGTTATTTTATCGGTACGGATGACGTATTTGCCGCCAAAGTCGTCCGTCGCCTTTTGCGCTATTGGGAATAGCGTTTTGAACGTGGCGGGGTCGTTTATTTTGCTGATATCAACGATCGCATAAGCAGCGGCTGCCTTTCCCCGTGCATGTAGTCCGTTCACGGCGGTTGCTCCGATGGCGCCGCCCGCCAGCATTGCGATTCCCAGTGCGATAGATCGATGCATGGTGTTTCCCCTTTGGTGTTTGAAAAGAATAAAGAGGCGCCCTGAAGCCCTGAAGACAGTGCGCTGAGGTGGATACGGCCATGCGGGCGCGGGGGCGACCCAATCGCGCGAGACGCGCGAGGTATTCGGTCGAGAGGTGTGAGGCGGCTGCGGCGTCGGTTATCGAGATGACGGCGAGGAGTCTGAATGCTCCCGCAGCTTTGCGGGAGGCAATTTGTTGGACCTCATCGGCGAAAGCTTGCCACGAACTCCCGCATCGCGGCACCGATCTGGTTTGGCGAGTCTTCCTGGATAAAATGGATGCCTGGAACCGTGACTTCCCGTTGGTTCGGCCAGCCCTGGCAGAAGTTGCGAATACGCCCGACGACCTGGGCCCCAGGTTTGGCATTGATGAAGAGCTTTGGGAGATCGCTCCCGGCAAGCCATTCGCCGTAACGTTCGACGATCTCCACTACGTCAGCCGGAACGCCCTCTATCGGCAACTCGCGCGGCCATACGAGCGTCGGTAGGCGCCCCTCCCGATCCTGAAACGGCGCGCGGTAAGCCGCCATTTCCTCATCGCTCAGCTTCCGAATGACACTTTTCGGTAGAACGACCTCGATGAAGAAATTCTCGTCGAGCACCATGTGCTCGCCTTGCTCTGATCGTAGTGCCCGGAACATTGCGTCGCGGCCGTTCGGGAAATCCTCCCATCGCCGCGGCTTAGCGATTGCTTCCATATAGACGATCGCTTGAACTTGATCGCGATGGCGGAACGCCCAGTGAAAACCCAGGGCGGATCCCCAATCGTGCAGAACCAGAATGGTATTCCTGTTCAGGTCCAAAGCATCGAACCAAGCGTCGAGATACCGCGCGTGATCGGCGAAACGGTAGGCGCGCGCCGGCGACTTACCAGATCGCCCCATGCCGACCAGATCGGGCGCTAAGCAGCGCCCGTACTCGGCCACGTAGGGAATGATGTAGCGCCAAAGATATGATGAGGTGGGATTGCCATGGAGGAACACAATGGGGTCGCCGCGTCCGGTGTCCACGTAGCTCATCTCCGTGTCGAGCACCGGCACACGCTTGCGCGGATGTGGATCGATTGCACTGATCTTTGCATCAGTCATTTGGGACGATCTGATTGAACGTCGGCAACGCGCCGAATACTGCCATGGAGATGCCGAACGCAGAGGACTGTCCATAGCCGTTGGGTGGCCAGTACCTCCAAATGGGCCCCCGTGCGACATGTGGCCGAGGTTGCTCTGACGGTCGCGCTTAAGACCGGAGGAGGGGTGTGTTGAAATCCGAGCCTTTGCATCTTGGTAAATCCTCACAAGGATAGCCTGATAGTGTGGGCGAAACAATCTGATCTGTTGATTGTTCCCTTTTCAACTTCCTTCGAACTCAGTTCCCATGTCGGATTGAACGTAAGCAGCGTCGACGTGTGCGCAGTCGCCGGTGGTTCCGGAATTACCCACGGAACTTCGGTCCACGCCGTAGCTTCAAGATGCAGAAAACGGGTAGCGGTGCCCCTCCTACATCCCATGTATCGCTGAAATCATGTGAAAGGTTTGGAGCGCCATGCTGAACTTCTCCCAATTGCGCCAGCAGCTCCGCGATTCCGAACTCATAACCCACGCGGCCGAATCAAATACACGAAGCAAACGAGCGAAACAGCTGATGCTCGCCAAAACACGTGACGGGGCGTGAGCTTGCGAAACAGCCGCGCTGCGTAGGGCACCGGAACAGGTGCACCCACGAATCCGCATGGCGCCGCGTAGCGGAAAATGCCGGGGGACAACTCCCACCGCGGGAATTGCGTGGACTTCAGGTCGCTCTACCCTTTTTCTTCATGACCGAATCGCCTGAAGAAAAGCGCCTCCGAGTGGAACGAGGGGCACGTGTCACTCTCGTGGAGGCGCGCATCGCTTTGCAAAGGACCGAGATCCAAAGCCTTGAGTACGCGCTTGAGGCCTTAAAGAAATATGGCTCGACCAAAGGGATTGAGCGGCGTCTAAAGAAGCTGAGAGCAGAACAGCGCGCGGCAGCTCGTACGCTTCGTGGCGAGGGTCGCTACTGGGGGTGGCTACCGGCCACACTTTTAGGCTGGTTGCGTTCGCGGCCGGCTTGATCCGACCGCTGAACTTCATCGAGCCGCTCCTGGAGGGTCGTTTCGAAGCGTTTCTGTTTGGGGGAAAGACGGTGAAAGCCGAGCAGGGCGAGCACCGGAGGTCTAGACTGCCCGAGCTACGGGTTTGGCCCGATTACGTCGACCACCCGCATCTTGGTCGGATCGACCAGCACGACGCGATCCTGCACCATCGTGTATTCGTAAAATTTGGCGGTGGGATTGTCGGCCACCGCTTCGTCGGGCAGCGGATCAAGTTCGATCATGGGCGGTACGTCGCCGCCAATTACTGGCGTGAATCGACCTGGCGGCGCTTTGCTCTTCTCCTTGGCCACCGCCGAATAAATGGTGCGGCGCTGCGCTGGCGTGAGTACGAGTTTTTGTTCGCTGCTGCCGGTGAAGGCGGGATCATCGGTCTGTGCATCGACATGTTGCAGGTTGGCGGCGCAGACAATAGCCGCCGTGCCCAGCGCGATAGAAACAGCTGTGCGAGACTTCACCGCCTTCTCTCTTCCATGGTGGCGCGCGCTGCTCATGAAGTGGCGCGCGCTTCCTCACTTATTGCTAACGTTTTGATCGGCGTCAGCGTGGGATGGCCTGAACCGCAATGCCCGTCGAGGGATCGATGACCAGGATGCGATCGGGCTGGTAAACGTAGCGATAGAATGGCACCACTGCGCCGACCGCTACCGGCGCCACCGGAGAGACGGTCTGAGTGACCAGAGGTGCGGCTACCGTTGGCGTCGGCGCCTGTACGACCGTGTCATAGATCGGCTGGTCATCATAAGGATCGGTCACAACGGGGGCCGACGCTGGTGCGACGACATCGTAGAGCGGCGGTGCCGGGTTGACAGTTGCGACCGTCGGCGCGACCACCCTCCGCGCTGGCGGGACAACGCTGTAGCGCACGGTGGTTTGCCGCGTCACCTCTACGCGATGGCGGGCGATCGGGCGCTCAGTCCGAACCGTCGTGACGGTTCTGACCGTCTGAGTGGGTTGCGTCACTACGGTGGTCGGCGCAGCGACCACCGGCCGTTGCGCGATGATCGTCCCATCGGGTTCTTGTGTATAAACAGCTTGAGCATGAG
>JBAUYV010000139.1:0-14200 GCA_049584975.1 Xanthobacteraceae bacterium
GCCTTGCTCATGACGCCGTCGACTTTCAGCATCATGCCGTCGATCTTTTCGGAATTGCGCGCCAGCGATGCCGTGAAGGCCTCGAGGTTATGCAGCGAGTTCTTGACCGCCTCCTGGTTGTCGGCGACCACCCGGTTGATGTTCTGCAGCGTCCCGCGGATCGCCTCGGTCACGTCCTGCAGCGCGTTGGGATCGGCGGTCAGCACCGGGACGCCGTCCTCGTCCAGGGGCACGCCCGGCGCGGCCTCGTCGCCGCCCTTCAGCGATATCGCGGCTACTCCGGTCAGACCCTGAAATTCGAGTCCGACCTGGGTGTCCTTGCGAATCGGGGCGTCGTTGGAGACCATCGCCAGTGCGACCACACGACGCGGGTTGTCGAGCTTCACCGAAACCACTTCACCTACCCGAATACCGTTGAAATTGACGCTTCCGCCATTGCGCAGCCCGGCCGCGGGCCCCTCGAAGATGATGCGCAGCGGGGTGCGGGCCTTGGTGGTATGGAGACTCTGGAACCACATCACAAAGCCGAACGCCGCGGCGATCACCGCCAGCGTGAACGCTCCGATCAGGACGAAGTTCGCCCGCGTTTCCATCAAACCAGCTCCGATACCGACGAACGATCAGCCCATGACAGCGCGGGCGCGCTTGCCGTGGAAGTAGGCCCTCAACCAGGGATGCTGCGAAGCCTGCATGTCGGCCATCGATCCTGCCGCAATGATCTTACCGTTCCCTAACACGGCGATGCGGTCACAAGCGGTATAAAGGCTGTCCAGATCGTGCGTTACCATGAAAACGGTCAGGCCCAAAGTGCGCTGCAGGGTGCGCACCAGCTCGTCGAAGTCGCCGGCGCCGATCGGGTCGAGGCCGGAGGTCGGCTCGTCCAGGAAGACCAGTTCGGGATCGAGCGCCAGCGCGCGCGCCAGCGCCACACGCTTGATCATGCCGCCGGACAGCTCGGAGGGAAATCGGTTCGCGACCTCCGGCAGCAATCCCACCATGCCGAGCTTGGCGACCGTGATCTCGTCCAGCAATCGCTGCGAGACGTCGAGATATTCGCGCACCGGGAACTGGATATTCTGCCGCACGCTCAACGAGGAGAACAGCGCGCCCTGCTGGAACAGGATGCCCCAGCGCCGCTCGACCCCGCGCCGCGCCCGCGCGTCGGCGGCATCGAGATCGATCCCGAACACCTCGATATGGCCGCTGATCTTGGGCACGAGCCCGATGATGGTGCGGGTCAGCACCGATTTGCCGGCGCCGGAAGGACCGACGAAGCCCAGGATTTCGCCGCGCTTGACCTCGAGATTGAGCCCGTCCAGCACTTTTGTGGTCCCGAATTGCACCGAGATGTCGCGAACCCGGATGACGGCGTCGGACGCTTCAGGGGCCATCGTCACATTCCGATCGACGCGAAGAAGATCGCAAATACGCCATCCATGACGATGACGAAGAAGATGCCCTGCACCACCGAAGAAGTGGTGTGCCGCCCGAGCGACTCGGCGCTGCCCTCGACCGCGAGTCCCTCGACACAGGCGACGATGCCGATCACCGCCGCCATCACCGGCGCCTTGATGATGCCGACGATGAAATGGTCGATCGAGATCGCGTCGCGCAGCCGCAGCAGGAACGCTTCGGGATCGACGCCGCCATACAGCCAGGCCACCAGGCCGCCGCCATAGAGCGCCGCCATGGCGCCGAGAAAGGCCAGGATCGGCAGCCCGATGACCAGCGCCAGCATCCTCGGCAGGATCAGAACCTCGATCGGATCGAACCCCATGGTGCGCAGCGCGTCGATCTCCTCGCGCATTTTCATGGAGCCAAGCTCGGCCGTGTACGCGCTGCCGGAGCGGCCGGCCACCATGATGCAGACGATCAGCACGCCCACTTCGCGCAGCACCAGCACCGTGACCATGTCGACCACATAGATGTCGGCGCCGAACGGGCGAAAGCGGAAGATGCCCTGCTGAGCGATGATGGCGCCGATCAGGAACGTACAAAGAGTGATGATTGCTACGGCGCGCCAGCCGACGCGCTCGAGGTGATGTACTGTGGAGGTGAGGCGCAGGCGCGCCGGATGCACGATGGATGAGGCCGCGATCGGTTTCTGACGAATTGACGATGCGCGTGTTCGCGCCCTGCGCCGTGAATGCGCGGTTGAGCCGCTCGATCAGCCAGGCGCCGAACGTGTCCAGCCGCTCGAGTTGTGCCAGATCGATTTCGACGCTGCGCGCCTTCTCGTACCGGCCGGCGGCGGCATCGACAATTCGCTCAAGCTCGGAGGCGCGCTCGGCCGTCCACGTGCCGGCGGCGGCCAAGGCTACACGTTCCCCGTCGACCGTGCCGGTCAGAGAAGCGGCGCTCAAAGCAGTGCGCCCCCGGGAAGCGTGCCCTGGCCGCGCAGCCCTTGAGTGCCGAACCGTGCTGCCGTCATACTTGCCCCTGCATGGAGCTCTCCATAAGGATCGAGTCCTGGCCACTGGCCGGAGCTTTCACCATCAGCCGCGGCAGTAAGACCGGAGCCGTCGTGGTGGTGGCCGAACTCACTGATGGGAATCACCGCGGCCGCGGTGAGTCCGTCCCCTACGCACGTTACGGTGAGACCCCGGACGGTATTGTGGCGGCCATCGACACTGTCCGTCCGGCGTTACAGCGGGGCCTTGACCGCGCGGCCTTGCAGCACGCCATGCCGCCCGGCGCCGCCCGTAATGCACTCGATTGTGCTTACTGGGACGTTAATGCCCAGCAAGTGGGCCGCCGGGTGCACGAATTGGCCGGATTGGCGGCGCTCGCTAAGGATCGGGACTGCGGCCTGCGCTATGATGGCAGCCTGGTTTATCCGCCCGATGCGGCATTGTGGGGATGAGGGCGGCGGTTGACTGGTGTATGATTGTACCAAGCTGCCGCGCCATGCGCGTCAGCGGCCATTGAAGCCCGCAATCTCCGGGAGGGGTCCTCATGGCAACAAGGCGACGCGTCCTGACTGCTATCGCCGGTGCTGCGCTTCCGTTGGCGATGCGCGGATCGCTGCGCGCGCAGCAGAACTATCCCAACCGCCCCATCAAATTGATCGTACCCTTTCCGCCGGGCGGGCCCATCGACACCATGGCGCGGTTGGTGGGAGAGGAACTGACTGCCAGCGTCGGGCAGGTGGTTGTCGAAAACCGTCCTGGCGGCGGCTCCACCATCGGCACCAAATTTGTCGCCGGCGCCGATCCTGACGGCTACACGCTGCTGTTCGGTTCGTCCGGCTCGCTCGCCGTGGCGCCGGCTCTTTATTCCAGCCTCGACGTCGATCCGCGCAAGGCGTTTGTGCCGATTGCGACCGTGGCACTGCTGCCGCACGTGTTCGTGGAAAATCTCGACGTGCCGGCGCGCACCGTCGCCGAATTTGTCGCTTACGCCAAAGCCAATCCCGGCAAGCTCAACTTTGGCGCCGGGCTCGGCACGCCGCCGCATTTGCTCAGCACTTTGTTCAAGACCGAGGCGGCCATCGATGTGGTGTACGTTCCCTACACTGGGTCCGCGCAATCGATCACCGATCTTCTTGGCGGACGGACCCAGTTCACCATCGACGGGCTGGTTACGCTTCTGCCTTTGATCAAGGCCGGTAAGGTGCGCGCGCTTGCGGTTGCACGCGCCCAACGCTGGCCGGAGTTGCCTGACGTCCCCACGATGGTGGAAAGCGGCTATCCGGATTTCGTCATCGACGCCTGGACCGGCGTCGTAGCGCCCTCCGGCACCCCGCCCGCAATTGTGGAAAAGCTCAATGGGGCCATTAACGCCGGCCTGAAGACACCGGCCGCGCAGGCCAGCCTTGCCAAATTCTCCGCCATCGCCAATCTTGGCACCCCGCAAGACTTCGAAAGATTTCTTGCCAGCCAAATGGCGAAATGGGGCGCGATCGTGAAACTTGCGGGCGCCAAGATTGATTAAATTGGCCGCGTACAACGATGACATTGGTCTCGGCGGCTGCGTCTCGTGTGTGGTAGCTAGGTGCGGAACACTTGCCGCCTTCAATTTGACGGTTTCGGGCGCGTATTTCATTGAGCAGTGCTGACGTGGTTTAGCAACGATGTCCACTGATCCATCCGCCACTGCAATAGGGCGCCTCGACGCCGCCGTGGAAGAGTCCTCGCGGCGATCGGCCGTACCGTCCGACGAGCTCGCCGATCTCGCGACGGCGATCGAGCGCATTGAGTCGCTGATCGTGGAGGGGGCGGCGCAGGGGCCCGACGGTTCCGCCGCTGTCGAGCGCCTTGCCGACATTGCTTTTGCGTTGCACGAGCGTGAGCTGGAGTCTTCGCTGGGCGACGAGCTCAAGACTGCCGTGCGGGAGATCAACGATGTCGGTGCGCTCACGCAAGTGAGTCCTGAACGGGCCCAGCAGGCCGCCGAGCTGTTGCGGCAACTATCGCGCCGTGTCCATGACATGATCGCGCAGTCGAAGGTGGAACAGTCGAAGGCCGATCGGCCGGGTCCGGCGTGGAAGAGAGCCCAGTTTGTCATCGCGGACGAAGACGACGAGGAAGACGAAACGCCGAACGACGGTTCCTTCAAGACCGACGTGCCGGAAGACGACGAATTCGCTCTGGTGGTTGCGGCGCTGACGGCGGCGTTGCCATCGCTTGCGGAGTTTGGCGCTCCGGTGCCCGTCCCGCCCGCCGCACTCGCCCAGGATGTCGCGCCGCCGACCGATGACACGCCGATGCCCGAATTGTCGATGGAGGCAGCGGACGAAGCGAAGACGGCTGAGAGTGAGGCGGGCGTGCCGCCTGCTGAAACTTCCGGCGAGACGGTGGTCGTCATCGAATCATCGAGCACCATATTGCTCGACGAGTCGGTGTTGCCGCCGACCCCATCAAGCGAAGAAGAGTCGTCGAGCAAAGATGCCAGCGCGTTGAGCGATACGCTGCTGGACGATCTCTTGCGCGATGCGGTGCGCGGTGAATATCCGACCAGCGAAGCGCCGGCCGAAGCTGTTATAGAGCCGCTGACAGAGCCAGAGGCGCCAGCCGAAGACTCGGCGCCAAAGGCTTTGCTCGCCCTGCCGCCGCCGGAAACGACAACCGAGCCCGCTCATGAAGACATCGTTGGTGAGCCGCCCGCTGATTTGGCCGAGCAGAGCGTGCATGGCGATGATGCACGCGATAGCGAGGCGCAATTGTCTCGCGAAACCGAGGAGCAGAAAGCGGCCGACGTCGTTGTTCCGGTAGCGGCGGAAGCAGCGCGCCCGCCCAGCAAAGATCCATCGTCGGTCTCGTTGTTGCCGCTCGTTGCGCCCGACGACGACCCAGGCGATTTATTTGACGTGACGCCGCCGGTGCCGAGCAATGCTGCGTCAAAGTCCGAGCCTATTGTCGCGCCGTCCGAAATAACGCTGGAACCCGCACAAGCGATTCGGGCGCCGCTCGCCGCATCGATGCCGTCGGATACCAAGCCGCGGTCGCCGCCGTCGCCACTGCCGCCGCAACAATCGCGCGTTGCAGCCGCTCCAGTGCAGCCGCAGCCGGTTCCACGTCCGGCCTCAAACGATCCGCTCGGGCCGGTACGCGCGCTGAGCGAAGAAGAAACAATCGCGCTGTTCAGCTAGTGCAAAGCTTCCGCTAGACGCTACGGCAACGGCGGAACCGTCGTATTAAGCCGGCGTTAAGCGTCATGACGCGTTCATTAATCCTTAATTAATCACAAAATCTTTCAATGTGTCGTCGTACATGCGGCACGAAAGTTGCTTCGATCAGCGGCGCGGATCGAAGGACGCGGTGCGGGCAAAGAGCGCTACGCGCTCCAGATCAGGAGGACCCGTCGTTCTAGGTCCGCGCGATAGGATCTACTGGAGGCCAGAATGCACAGACTTACCAGTCTTGCCTTGGCGGTGGTGGGATTATGCTTGAACGCAATGGTGCCAAGCCACTTGTTGGCACGCGATGACGGCCGGTTCGCCAATTCGGCGCTCAAGCCTTGGTTCGACCAGTTGGCGAGCGGCAAAGGGTTATGCTGCTCGTTCGCCGACGGTGCAAGCGTGGAAGACGTCGACTGGGATACGCAGGATGGTCGTTACCGCGTTCGGCTAAACGGGGAATGGATTGTGGTCCCTGATGCGGCGGTCGTGAAGGAGCCAAACAGGTTCGGCCCGGCGGTCGTGTGGCCCTACAAGGATGCGACGGGTACCACGCAGATTCGTTGCTTCATTCCGGGCTCGGGTGCATAAATTTTGATCCGCCGGTTCCTGCGCGAGCAGGGTTCGGTCGGACACTGATTTGCTTTGAGAGATTTTTCGTACCTCGCGGTTTGCGGGGACAGATCAATAATGGCAGTCAGCCGGCGCGAGCGCTGCCTACGCGACCAGCCGAGAAAAGAGTTCCGGATCGACGTTGCCGCCGGAAAGCACCGCGACAGCGACCTTGCCGGTAATGTCGATCTTGCGGGTCATCAAAGTGGCGAGCGCAACGGCGCCGCCAGGTTCCACCACAAGCTTCAATTCGGCGAAAGCGAAGGCAACGGCGGCGGTGACTTCGTCATCGCTCGCCACCACGCCGGCGCCGACCAGCGCGCGGTTGATGGCGAAGGTGAGCTTACCGGGCATGCGCGCCATGAGCGCATCGCATATGGTGCCGGTGAGGGCGGTGTTCTGCTCGCGCTGCCCGCTGCGAAACGAGCGGGCGTGATCGTCGAAGCCCTGCGGCTCGGCGGTATAGACTGCGGCGGTCGGGACCCGCGCCTTCACGGCGAGCGCGATGCCGGCCGTGAGCCCGCCGCCTGAGGCGGTTACGACCACCACATCGGGCTTAAGCCCGAGCGCATTCAGATCGTCGACGATCTCTCGGCCGGCGGTGCCCTGGCCGGCGATGATCAGCGCGTCGTCATAGGGTGGGACCAGCGTGGCGCCGCGCTCTCTCGCGATCGCTTCGGCAATCGCCTCGCGGTCTTCGCGCGCGCGATCGTAAAGCACAATCTCGGCGCCGAGCGCCGCAGTGCGGTCGCGTTTCGCGCGCGGCGCATCGCCGGGCATGACGATCACGCACGGCATGCCGAGCAGCCGAGCCGCTGCCGCCACGCCTTGCGCGTGATTTCCAGAAGAGAAGGCGACCACGCCGCCGGCGCGCCGTTCGAGTGGAATCGCCGCGAGTCTGTTGTAGGCGCCGCGGAACTTGAACGAGCCGGTGCGCTGCAACGTTTCCGCTTTGAGAAAAACGCGGCCGCCCGTCATGGCATCAAGCGCAGCCGACGTCAGAAGAGGCGTGCGTAGCGCGACGCCGTCGAGCCGGCGTGCCGCCTCGTCGACGTCTGCGGCAGTAGGCAGGGAAACTGGCGCTTCCATGGCCGCAACGGTAGCGCCGTCATGTGGTCGTGAGCAAGGCGTCCGGGCTCGGTTACTGTAATCACGATCAGGCGCAGGGGAGGGCGCAATGCATCCGGCGCAGGTTTCGCAACCGGCGCCAGTGGTATTCCGCGCCCTAGTTGAGCTTACTGTTCGAACCGTCCGGCCGCGTGCGCCAGCATGGTATAAACCTTGCCAGTATCGGAGCTCAGATAGTTGCGCGCCACGGCGGGACCGTGATCGCCACGCGATACTTCGCCGAGAAGCCGCTCGAACTCGTGGATGTAGTGCTCCACGGTCTGCCGGAACTCGGGGTCGGTGCGATATTTGTTGCGGATTTCCTCAAATGCCTTCTGGCCCTGGGCGTTGTAAAGGCGCTGGCCGCCCAAGCCACGCTCGCCCCGCTGATAGCGCTCCCACAGGGCTGCTGTTGCCTCATGGTCGATCATGCGGGCGATGTCCACCGAGAGCGTCTCGAGCGAGCCGACGGCGTCACGCGGAGCGCGCTCCTCGGCGCGTTGGTTGGCCAGAGGAACCGGCGGAGGCGGAGGAGCCGGCTGCGCGGGCGGCGCCGGCGGCGTTTCTTCGCGCGACGCGCGCGTCAACAGATCGCTGAGCCAGCCGCCGCGGCCGTTGGTTTCCCGGCCGCCCTGGATTGGGCTGAGCGGCGGCGCATCGGGGCGGCGCGTCGGAGCGCCGGTGATGTCGCGCACCGGACGTCCAGGCCCGCCATCGGGCCGCGCTGGCCGCTGCTGAACGCGGCCGACAGCGGCGAGGGCCGGTTCATATTCGCGCCGCGTCGGCTCCACAGCGTCGAGCGCTCGGCCGTGCCGGGCGACGATGCGATTGAGCTCGGCTAAGGCTTCGATCTGGTCGACAATGACGCGCCGCATCTGCGCGGTGCTTTCGGCGGCTTCCTGCGGAAGTTCGAAGAGGCCGCGCCGCAGTTCGGTGCGGGTGGCTTCCAACTCCTGTTGCATCTCCGCCGCCATCTGCTTCATGCCCTGAATCACCTCGGTGAAGCGCTGGGCGGACTGGTTGAACACGGCGTCTACCTGGCCTGCGGTCTCCTGGTAGGCCGAGCTGAGCGCCTCGCCGGTGCGTTTGCGCTGTTCATCCGCGGCGCTGCGGACGGCCTCGAGCTGCTGCTCGATCGTGTGCACGCTGTCGTTGCTCGTCGCCGCGACGATGTCGGCGATTTCACGCGCGCGCGCGGACGCCGACTCGAGCGATTCGTCGAGCAGGCCGGAGAAACGGCGCAAACGCTGCTCGAAATCGTCGGTGCGTGCGTCGAGCGTCGTGACCAGCGATTCGATGGTTGCATGCCGCGTGGAGACCGATTCCTCGGTGCGCCGGCTGCTCTGATCCAGAAGCTCCACGGCTTCGGCAAGCGAGTGTCCGTGGGCGCTGAACTGCGCGGAGAGATCGCCGAGATCGTGCAGCACCTTCACGGTCGAGATGTTGAAGGTGCCGAGATGCTCTTCCACCTTGGCGGTGGCCGTTCCGGTCCGCTTGTCGAGATCGTTCATGGCGGCGACAAACTCGGAAACGCGCGACACCATCGTGTGCTCGATGGCGTTCATGTTCTCGTGGGCGCCGCTGAGCACTTCCTGCAGCAGGATGTTGGCCTCGCGCAGCCGCTCGAACAGCGCCGTTGAATCGGAGCGCAGCATGCTGTGCGTCTCCATCATGTCAGCGACAGTCGCCGCGGCGGTCTTTTTCGACTCGTCGATTACGGCCCGGGTCGCGCCATGCAGATCCTCGAGCGTGCGGGCGATGTTCGCCTTGGCGGCGTCGGCGACGCCCTGAGTGCCTTCCTGGAATTGCCCAAGCGTGCGGGTGACGGCCGAGGTCGCGGTCTCGCTGGCATTGTTGATCAGCCGGGCGATCTCTTCGCTGTTGTCCATCATCGACTGAGCGAAGACCATGCCCTTGGCCTCGATCGCCTTGACGGCCTGATCGGTGATCCGGGTTACCTCGCCGCCGAACTGTTCGCCCTTGACGGAGAACGACGCCAGCAGCTCGTGCGATTTCTCGTCGAGCGTACGTGTCATCTCGCCCACGCGCTGCGACACGGCCGCGTGAATGTCATCGGCGCGGCCGACGATGTTGCGCGCGACTTCGTCGCTCATGCCGACCAGCGTGCGCTCGGCATCGCTTGCCGAGCGACCGATCGCCTCGGCGCTGGTGCGCGCCGTCTTGTCCATCAGCTCGGTCGCGGCGGCGGCGGTCTGGCCGATCGTTTCGTGAGCGGATGCGGCGCTGCGGTCGATCGCTTCGCTCACCGACGTTGCGGTCTTGCCGAGCATGTCGCTCGCCGTGGCCGTGGTCCTGGTGATTGCTTCGGTGGCGACGGCCGCGCTCTTGCCCAATATTTCGCTGGCTGCCGTAGCACTGGTGCCGATCGTGGTGCTCAGCGCGCCCGCGCTTCGGTTGAGCGAGGCGGTGGCCTCGTTGGCGCTGCGGTTCAAGGCTTCGGTTACGGCGGAGGTGGCCGCCACGCTCTTGCCGAGCGCCTCGGTGGTGTTGGAAAGGAGTTCAGTCAGGGTGTGCTCGGCAGTCGTCGAACTGGTCTTGATCGCATCGGAGAGCTCCACAAGGCGGGTGTTGAGCAGGTCCGCGGCGGCGCGGCTCTGCACATCCATCTCGCGGACGACGGCCTCGGCCCGTCCGACAAGCAGCTGCTCCAGGTGCTCGATACGGGTATCGAGCGTGTTGGCGACCTGCATCGCTCCTTCACCCAGGGTCTTATCGACGCTGGCGACGCGCTCGCTGACCATGTCGGCGAGTTTCTGCCCTTGGCTGTCGATGTGGGCGGCGATTTCGTTGACGCGCCTGTCGACGGCGTTGACCACTTCCTTGCCACCCTCGGCAAGCGTCTTGGCGATGTCCATGACGCGGGTCGAGAGCCCTTCGTTTAGCGTTTGCGTACGGTTGTCGAGCGTTTCCTGGAAGTTCACCAAACGCTGGTCGAGCGAAGCAGTGACCTCGTTGGTTCGCGCCGTGACGCGATTGTCGAAGCTGTCGATGTAACTGCGCATCGACTCGGAGACGTCCTGGGTGCGCGCACCGAGGCGCTCGATGAGGTCGGCGCCGTAGGTCTTCACCGTGCGGTCGAACTCGCTCAAGTTGCGGGTGATGAGGTCGCCCAGGGTCGCGGAGTCGCGCGAAATCTTTTCACTGAGCTCCACACCGGAATGGCTGAACATTTGCTCGTATGCGGCGAGCCGTGTCGCCAGCATTTCGTTCATCGCATCGCTGCGCGTGGAGACGACATCGACGAGGTGTTCGGCGCTCTCGCGCACGGAATCGACCATCGCTGAACTGCGCGAAACGAGCGAGTCGGTGATGCGCGCACCGGTCTCCTCAAGCTTGGTCGCCACTTCGCCGCCGCGCAGATTGAGGTCGAGGACGAGAGACTCGCCCGACGCCCGCAGCGTGCTGTTCAGCTCTTCGGCGCTGTTCGCAATCTTCTCGGCGAGCCGGGTCGACGTTACGATGATGGAATCCGTGAGATCTTGCGAGCGGTTATTGACCAGCTGGGTCAATTCCTGCGAGCGCCCCACCATCTGATCGGAGAGCTCCTGGGTGCGTCCGACCATCTGATCGGTGAGTTCCTGCGAGCGCCCGGCCATCACGTCGATGATGGCGAGGGATTTTTCCGAAAAGCCTTCGGTGACGCGGTCGAGGCGCGACGTCAGCATGTCTTCAAGGCCTTGGGCAATCTCGGCGAATTCCTCGCCGACATGATCCGCCTTGAAGCTCAGGCTGGAGGTCAGGCGGTCGCTGGCCGTAGAGATGGCGCGCGTCGTTTCCGCGCTCGTGTGCTCCAGCCGCTCAAGCAGGCCGCCGCCCCGAACGCTCAGTTGCTCGATCATGTTGTCGCCGACTTGGCCGAGCGAAAGTGTGATGTTTTCGCCTTTTTCGGCGAGCGTTTGCGTAATGCGCTGCGCGGCGTCCTTGACTTGCTGACCGACGAGATCGCTGATCGTGGTCAGGTCTTGCGTCAGATCGATGTGGACATTGTTGATGGCGGAGCGGACCTGCTCGGCCTGGCTGACCAGAGAGTCACGCTGGTTGGCGAGGTCCTGGATCAAGCCGCGGATGCGGACCTCGTTGTCGCCGTAGGTGCGGGCGAGGGCTGCGACCTCGTTCTGCACCAGCGCTTCCAGTTCGCTGGCGCGCGCGAGTGCGCGCTCGACGCCGTCGCCCATCGCGGCGACTTCGCGCCGGATCGCTTGACCGACGCTGACGATGGAGTCCCGTGCGACGGCTTCGGGCTCAGAGAGCCGCATGGCGACCCCCGCCATGGACTGCGCGATCAGCCGCAATTCCTGGCTGCGCCAGGCCATGTGGGCCACGCCAAAGAAGAAGATGATCGGCAGCAACGACGCGGCGCCCAGCCCGATCATGACCGCGGCCGCCGAGTGGCCGGGGGCCAAGGTGGTGCTGAGTTCCGCCAGGAAAGCCCAAGATAGGGCGAGGCAACCGATCACCCACGCGGCTGAAAACAACCCAGCGATGAAGTATGGCGTACGTGCAGGGCGGCGTTGTAGGGCCTGCAGAATTTGCCCAATGGATTGCTGATCGTCATTGGCGGGCCGTGCCGACGGGGCGGCAAGATCGCGCGTCCCGATAGCCTCGGAGTCGAGCACCATTTCCGGCACTGGGGACAGCGGCGGGGGGGCCTCACGGACCTCCTGCGGGGCCGAAAGGGGCACGCTCGGCTGCTCCGGCGTGACCTTTGCGTGCTCCTCGTCATCCCGAATGTTGAGGGCTTCCTGGATCGCTGACAATGCTGCCTCGGTCGGATCGATTGTCTTCTTCGGATTGGTCGCCATGTCGGTGGTCGCCTCGCTACGCTAAACCAGGACGGCCCAAGCAAGCTCTAAGGCCGCACCACGAGCGCGTGAAATTTCCGTCCTCAAACTGGTGCCGAGAGCTCCCCCGCCCTCATGGCACGCCCCTGCAAAGCATCGTATCGGTCTGGCCCATCAAAGAAAACTAGCCTCGTTAACCTCTCTTTAATCATCGTTAACGGGTCAGTTACCGTAGATTCACTTAATGTTGGCCAGAGATCGATTTGGCATTGTGGAACCAACAATGCGGCCAGCTTTTGGCCGTTCGTTAATAAATTCTTCAGTTTTTTGGACAGGGCAGTCGTCGACACAAGTGAGTCTTGCAGAACTCTTCCTTCCGGGACCAATGGTGGCACACGCAGGCGATCCGGCGGCCGCGCGGACGTGGCCAGCTATGGCGCCGAGGGAATTATTCACCAGTCCGGGAAAGAACGGTGGCGCGCGCGGGGCAGGGGACTCTCCCCTTTACCATCCGTTCGCCCCCAATCTGGCAAACTCGCCAACAATTGCAAAGACTTAGTAGAGCGTGAGTTTATATGAGCGCAAACCGCTTTCCCTGGATCGGCAAGGACACCCAGCCGGACATCCTCGATGAGGAGCATCTTGGGCGCATGACGTTCGGTGATCGCCAGGTCGAACGGGAGGTTTTGGAGATTTTCGTCCGCCACAGCGCGGCCACACTCAATCTCATCCTCGATTGCATTGCGGACCGAGATACTGCTGCCGCCGCCGCGGCTGCCGCCCACACGATGATCGGCTCCGCCCGCGGCATCGGCGCGTGGCGCGTGGCGCAAGCCGCTGAGCGGCTCGAGCGCGCCGTCAACACCGTTGGTGACGACCAGCAATTGGGTGAGGCGATCGCGGCGCTCAAGGCTGCAAATCTTGAGGCCAACACCGCGATTGGCAAGCGCTTGGCCGATCCAGTGAACCGCACAGCCGATTGCGCATAGACCTGTACTGGCGCTTTGCGGCCTGACCCTATAGAAGAGCGGGGCGCCGCTAGCCGGCGCCTTTCCGCCTCGCCTCCCAAGCCGCAATCCGCGTTCAGTCATTCGCCATGGTCAAAATCACCTTCATCGACGTTGGGGGCACCGCGCGCACGGTCGAGGGAGCCGTTGGCGCGACCGTTATGGAGACGGCGATCAAGCACGGGGTACCGGGCATCGAAGCCGAGTGCGGTGGTGCTTGCGCGTGTTCGACCTGCCACGTTTATATCGAGGAGGCGTGGCGTGAGAAGGTTGGCGAACCCTCGCCCATGGAAGAGGATATGCTTGACTTCGCCTTCGAAGTGCGGCCGAACTCACGGCTGTCTTGCCAGATTAAAGTGCGTGAGGAACTCGACGGCCTCACCGTGCGCACGCCAGAGCGCCAAGCCTAGGCTAGAATAAATCCAAGCAATCCTGGGACATTCCCCCGCTGTTATAAAGGTTGTCGCCGGGTCCTCTTCCCCTGCCAGTGCGAGCGCGCTAGACACTCGCCACCTCATTGAATGTACCCATCAAAAATAGATGAGCACGAGACGATATGACTGAACCTATTAAGACCGACGTTGTGATCATCGGCGCGGGGCCGATTGGCCTGTTCGCCGTGTTCGAACTCGGCTTGCTCGATATGAAGTCGCATCTCATCGACATTCTCGACAAGATCGGCGGGCAGTGCGCGGAGCTTTATCCGGAAAAACCCATCTATGACATTCCGGGAATTCCCCATACGAGCGCGCAGGGGCTGGTCGATAATCTGTTGCAACAGATCAAACCCTTCGGCGCGCAATACCATCTCGGCGAGATGGTGGAGACCGTAGAGAAGATCGGCGATCCACTGTTCCGCGTACGCACGGACCAGGGCAAGGAATTCGAGAGCAAGATCGTCGTCATCGCCGCCGGCGGCGGCTCGTTCCAGCCCAAGCGTCCTCCCATCCCCGGCATCGAGCCCTATGAAGGTACGTCGGTGCACTACGCGGTGCGCAAGATGGACGCGTTCCGCGACAAGCGCATTCTCATTGTCGGCGGCGGCGACAGTGCCC
>JBAUYV010000140.1:0-2644 GCA_049584975.1 Xanthobacteraceae bacterium
CCGGGCCTCAATTTCCGGGTTGAAAACACCCTCAAGGGCGATGGCACCGAGTTCGCGGTCAATCTTGCGTTCAACTCGATCGAAGATTTCGAACCTGGCAGCGTGGCGCAGCAGATCGAGCCGCTCCGCAAGCTGCTGCAAACCCGCAACGAGCTTCGCGATCTGCTGACCAAGGTGGATCGTTCCGAGGACCTCGAGTCGATCCTCGACCGGGTCCTGCAAAACAGCGAAGAATTGAAGGCGTTTTCCGCATCGCTCGGCCTCAAACCGGCGGATACGGCGGGTAGCGCAGATGAAGAGGAGACACCCTAATGGCGGATGCAGCTCAGCTTCCCGCAACGGCGCGAGCCGAGGCAGCAGCAGCCCTTGCACCAGGCGTCGGCCTGCTCGAACAGGCGATCAGCGCGACAAAGCAGACCGAGCCGCAACGCGCCGAGCAGCTGTTACGCACGCTCACCGAGCAGGCGCTCGAAGGCACGGTCACCTATTCCAAGAATCTAAGTCTGACGATCGCCGAGGCGATCAAGCAAATTGACGCCAAGATCTCGACTCAGCTCGCCACGGTCATGCACCACCCCAAATTCCAGCAGCTGGAGGGGAGTTGGCGCGGTCTGCACTATTTGACAATGAACACCGAGACAAGCGCGAATCTCAAGATCCGCGTCATGAACTGGAGCAAACGGGAACTGCATCGCGACCTGACGCGGGCGACGGAATTCGATCAGAGCCAGCTGTTCAAGAAGATTTATGAGAGCGAGTTTGGCACTCCAGGCGGCCAGCCGTATGGAGCCTTGATCGGCGACTACGAATTCACCAACCACCCGGAAGACATCGACACGCTGCGTCTGGTGTCGAATGTCGCAGCCGCCGCATTTGCCCCGTTCATCACGGCCGCAAGTCCCAAGCTCCTTGGCCTCGATTCGTACAAGGAGCTGGCTGCACCGCGCGATCTCGAAAAGATTTTCGACTCGCTCGAGTACACTAAATGGAGCGCCTACCGCGAAACCGAAGATTCACGGTTCGTCAACCTCGTGTTGCCGCGGGTGCTGGCCAGGCTGCCTTACGGCGAGCTTACGACCAAAGTCGACCAGTTCGACTTCGAGGAAGCGCCCATAGACAGCGACGGCGTCGCACGGCGCATGGGGCACGACGATTATTGCTGGATGAATGCCGCTTACGCGCTTGGGGCGCGTCTTACCGATGCGTTCGCCCGCACAGGCTGGTGCACGGCCATTCGTGGTGCCGAAAACGGCGGCAAGGTCGAGAACCTCCCCAGCCACGTCTTCACCAGCGATGACGGCGATATCGACCTGCAGTGCCCGACCGAAATCGGCATTACCGACAGGCGCGAAGCCGAATTGTCGAAGCTGGGCTTCCTCGCGCTCAGCCATTACAAGAGCACCGATTATGCCGTGTTCTTCGGCGCGCAGACGACGCAGAAGGCGAAGAAGTACGACCGCCCCGATGCGACGGCCAATGCCGCGATCTCGGCTCGCCTGCCGTACATGATGGCGAGCTCGCGGATCGCTCACTATCTCAAGGTCATTGCGCGCGACAAGATCGGCTCTTTCAAGGAGGCGTCGGATGTCGAGACGTGGCTGAAGCGGTGGATCGAGAACTACACCAACTCGAACCCAAGCCCGAGCGAAGAGGCGAAGGCACGCTACCCGCTCCGCGAAGCGCGCATCCGGGTTGAGGAAATTCCCGGCCGTCCGGGGTCCTACAATGCGGTGGCGCACATGCGCCCGTGGCTGCAGATGGAAGAACTCACGACTTCGCTGCGCATGGTCGCGAGCATCCCGGCGCCGCAGCGGTAGCGAGGCAAGCGGGCGGCTGCGGGATTGCGGAGTCGCGGATGCGTGATGGATCGCCTTCGGAAGCTGCGGTCAAGCTGGAAGTCGATCGGCTTATCGCGGCCATCGACGATCTGGTCACTGAGCAGGTCAACGCCGTCATCCACCATCCGCGATTCCAGGCGCTGGAGGCGTCTTGGCGCAACATTCGCCGTCTTGTCGGGACCGCCGGTCAAAACTCACGGATCAAGATAAAGGTTCTCGATATCAGCTGGGCCGAGTTGTGCCGCGACCTGCAGCGGGCGATCGAGTTCGACCGCACCCAGTTGTTCCGAAAGATTTACGAAGAGGAATTCGGCATGCCTGGCGGCGAGCCGTACGGGCTCCTGGTCGGCGATTACCAAATCGTTCATCGTCGGCTCGCGGGCAGCAACACGGACGATATCGCCGCCCTGCAGGAGCTCTCGCGGATCTGCGCGGCCGCCTTCGCGCCCATCGTACTCAGCGCGGCACCCGAACTATTCGGGTTGGACAGTTACTCGGAGTTTTTTTTGCCGCGGGATTTGCCTGCGAATTTTCGCCTTCCCGAATTCCAAAGGTGGTCCAGGTTTCAGGACACGGACGACGCTCGGTTCATCGGCATCGCCCTGCCGCGTATCCTCGCGCGGCAAGCCTATCGCGACGACGATACCCGCATCGACGGGTTTCGCTTCGCCGAAGCAGCCTATTCGCATGACGCGGTTCTGTGGGGGAACGCTGCATACGCTTTCGCCGGCGTCGTCATCCGCGCCTTCGATGCCTCGGGCTGGTTCACCCATATTCGCGGCGGCGTGCTCGGTATTGAGCAAGGC
>JBAUYV010000141.1:0-5833 GCA_049584975.1 Xanthobacteraceae bacterium
CGCGCTTCGCGCGAAACACGATGCGAAGGCGTTACCTCCGCTTAGATTCGCGCTCACAGCGATGCACCTCGCGCGCCGGTCATAGTGCCGGCAGGTCGATGCCCAAGCCGCCCGGGAGCGGGGTTACAAGCCCCGCCCGCATGAACCGCACCCACTCCGTCAGTCAGCTGTCACCGGTGACATCCCTCATGGGCGAGATTGGCAAGATGTAACTGAAATAGGTACGAATGTCAATATAACGCAACTACATGTGGGACGTCGCTAGTTGCCGTGAGCATTGGGTTCGCGGGAGCGCTCTTCGGCTTAGGCGACTGTCAATCTAAGCCGCTTTGCACCGCCAATCTTGACTTTTCATAACACAACAATATTGTTGTGTTATGCCACTACCCCGGCTTGTCACGATAATCGGTGCGCCATACCGGGTCCTGCCTCCGGGCATACACCCGGCGTCGCTAGCCGAGGTGAAAGCACATTTCGCGTTTAACGTATGTCGGCAGAAGTTGTTCGATGGGTTTGAACGGCTGACAGCAGTTCTGGCAGCAGCGGGATGCCGGGCCATTTATTTGGATGGCGGATTCATTTCTGACAGCCCATTCCCGAGGGACTTTGACGGCTGTTGGGACCCTACCGGGGTCGATCCTCGGAAACTCGATCCTGTGCTCTTTGATTATGACAACGACCGCGCCGCCCAGAAACAAAAATATGGCGGCGAGATGTTCATCTCAATCATGCAGGAGTTGGCTTCCGGAAAAACCTTTCTCGATTTCTTTCAAATCGAACGAACGACCGGGGTGCAGAAGGGCGTAGTGCTCATCAGCACCGGAACTGCGAAGGTAACGCCATGATCAAGAACGAACGACAATATAAAATCACACGATCACAAGCGGACAAGTTTGAATTTGCTCTGAAGCAGTTCAATAAACTGGAGCTTATTAAACAAGGACTTGACCCTATTCTTGTTAAGGCTCAACGCGATGCGCTCAAGTCACAATTACAGACTCTCAAAAGAGAGATAGAAAATTACGAGGTTCTTAAATCGGGAAGTGTGCGAAGACTTTCGACTACCGCCATATCCGAATTGGGCCAAAAGTTTATTGAGGCCAGGATTGCACAGGGATTGACGCAGAAAGATGTGGCACTTCGCCTAAATATGAAGGAGCAGCAGGTTCAAAGGTACGAGAAGGAACACTACGCTAGCGCCAGTTTGGAGCGTCTCGTCGAAATTGCTGACGCACTGGGCCTAGTTTTCCAACTTGAACTGACGCTAGAGCAGCCGAATACAAATCACACTAAACAATCGCGACCTAATGTCGATTTATCTAAGTTGCCGAACAAAGCAATAAAGGATCGCGGTTGGTTAAAATCAATTAATCCCGACGTGAGTAAGAGCGATTTGAGTTCGGTTTTAGAGGCCTTTATTGCCCCTGCTGTTTCGAATTTAACTCCAGCACTATTGCGACAAGGCAAACGTTTAAACGCTGACCTAGATGACTACGCATTACTGGCTTGGAAAGCTCGCATAATTTGGAAAGCTCGACATGAGGGACGTTCGATTGGCGCCCCGAACTTCAGTGATTTATCTTGGCTAAGTACATTCAAGGAGTTTACTTACCAAGAGCGGGGCCCCGCTCTAGCGGTAGAATATCTAAGGAGCAAAGGCATCCTAGTTCTCTTTGAGGGACATCTTCCAAAGACTCAGCTCGATGGTGCTGCGTTATTAGTTGACGATCGGATATTCACGATAGCCCTGACCTTGCGACACGACCGGTTAGATAACTTTTGGTTCGTGCTGCTGCATGAGGTCGGACATATCATTCGGCATCGCGAATCAGGACTACGGGCAGGCTTTTTCGATAATGATGAAGTTGAAGCTGTTGATAAGTTAGAACAAGAAGCCGATGAATTTGCAAAAAGCACACTTTTGCCGGCTGAATTGTGGCTCTCCTCGCTGATTCGGTTCACTCAGTCTGAGGAGCAAATTGTGGAATTCGCCAAAGAAAATCACATTTCGGCGGCAATCATTGCCGGATGGATTCGCCGAGAACGAACTGACTACACGATTTTCAAGGACTTGGTCGGTTACGGGAAGGTACGAAATATTCTGAAAGACGCCGGTCTTCTGGAGGCTGCAAATGTCAGCGGCATTTGAGCAGTGGCTAAAGAGATCTATCTACATGCCGAAATTGCCTTGGAAAAAAGGCGAGATCGATGCGTTTAAGTCGGTGTCGCCAGCAGTGAATAATTTCACAACGCCAATTTTTGTAATCCCTCCGGCTGGATCATTCGATCACGAAAAAAAGCGCATTCTCAGCCCTGCGGAGCACATCAGGTTATTTGGTCCGAGGCTCGAAAAAGCGCGACAAAACCGCCCTGTCTTCGTGGACGCAATCTACCTCGACAATGTTCGGCATCGTGCGGCATTTAACGTTCACCCACTAACCGCCCTTCTTGAACGCGCTCGCCTCGGCCGTTCTCAGGCTTGGCCGCTGACTAGTTATGGTCGGTCTGATGAGTACCAGCAGGCAGTCGCTAAAGCTCATCTAACGCATGGATCGCCAGTTGCAATGCAAATTCGCATAGCCGATTTGGGGGCGGCATCACTCGCGGACCGGCTGAAGAGCCTTTGCAATCAGGTTTCCTGCGATCCGCAAGAGGCGGTTCTAGTCGTCGATTGCGGCCCGCTCTTTTTACCTGATGAGAGTAAGGAAGAGGAGTTCACAGAGGGCTTGATTAACGCCCTCAATCAGCTTCCGCGTTTGTACGAGTGGAATCAGATTGTGTTGGTCGCAACGTCGTTAGGAGGAATTCATAAAATCAAGCAGCATGAGGAAAAGCTAATTCGGCGTAGTGAATGGCACATTTACACAAAGCTACTGCAGCGCCGAGGCGAGCTCTATCGGCTGCCGGTCTTTTCTGACTACGGAATTGACTACCGCGAAAGCCTCGTGCCGATCAAAGCGCAGCCTTCCGCAAAACTGAATTATACGACAGACGTAGCGCAGTTTTTTGTTAAGGGCGCGAATGTAGGAAATGGCGGCTATCAGGCGATTTTTCCGGTCGCGGAAAAGATTGCCAGCTCAACGCACTTTATGGGGATCGATTTTTCGCGTGGCGATGAGCGGATTTGGCTACTGGCGCATAGGCGCACGAATACTGGCCACGCACCAACGTGGCGATGGGCGTGTGCAGACCATCACCTAATGGTGGTCGGCAACGCCCTATTTAAGGCCTTCGGAGTGCCCACGCAGGAATCTTTCAAACTAATTGAAGTTCAGCAAACAGAACTGTTCCCGACCGTCCCTGCCAAATGAAACACGTCGACGTGCTAGGGGGACTAAAGCGTGATCGAGAGCTGAATGTTTCAAACGAAACGGCGAACTCATCGCCCACCGTTTCAATTCCATGAGTGCTGGATTGCCGCTTTCGTGCCGGCAAGCTCCGCGATGAAGGCCGAAACGCTCAGCCCGAGTGCTGCCGCGCGCGCTTCCAGCAAATCGGCGGTTTGCGCGTCCACTTCGATCTTACGCTGTTTGACGTTCATCACGAAAGTTTATCACAGGACGTGATTGAGGCCAAAGATGTGGATGCCCGGCATAAGGCTGGGCATGACGAGCGCCGTGATGCGTCATCCTGAGAGCCTGTCCTTGGGCTGGACCCGAGGATGCAAGCGCGAGCGACCTCGAAGGGTGCGGCCAGAGTCCCATTACCTGGCTCGCAGCAAGAGCTGCGACTCAATTGCCAATCCGGCGCGGCTTCACTATATGAGCCGAATTCGCGATTGAGCCTGGCTTGCCGTCTCGCCTAGAGCAGGATCCGGAGAACACGCAAAATCCGGCCGCTCTATCTATTCGTGCATGTCCTGTTCGCAGAACCGGTTTCCACTTTTGCGGGACATGCGTTAAGAGCCGGGGCGCCGATCGTTTCGGCCGAAGCGATTGTGCACCACCGGCGCAAGAACAATGACGGAGAAGAACCATGCCGAGAAAACCGGGATTGAACTCCGAATTCGTGATGTTCGACGTCATCTATGAAGACGGCGCGCAGCGCTCCAACCGCAAGGTGCCGCGCGCTCTCACCGGCGGTATCGACGGCGACAAGCCGGCCCACGGCTTCCTGATCGAGCAGGACCGCGAGATCGCCGAAAAATCCGGCCGGCCGCCAGCGAAGATCAAGAGCATCACCCGCTCCGGGGCGAAGAAGAAGGAGCGCGACGAGCCATCGCAAAGACGTGGATCCGCGGCATAAGGCCGGGCGTAACGCTCGAAGGATTTGCGGTTCACCGCATTGTCCAGGAAGCTTCTGAGCTTGCGCGACCGCTCACAGACTCGTCACCACCGGGCTTGACCCGGTGGTCCATGCAGAATTCTCACAAACGACGCCGCCAGGGGACGACTCTCAGCATGGATTGCCGGGTCAAGCCCGGCAATGACGATCGTGTTTAATTGTCGAGGAAGCTGCGGAGCTTTCGCGATCGGCTGGGGTGCTTCAGTTTGCGCAGTGCCTTGGCTTCGATCTGGCGGATGCGCTCGCGGGTCACCGAGAACTGCTGGCCGACTTCTTCCAGCGTGTGGTCGGTGTTCATGCCGATGCCGAAGCGCATGCGCAGCACGCGCTCCTCGCGCGGAGTGAGGGATGCGAGCACACGCGTCGTGGTCTCGCGCAGGTTGGCGGCGATCGCGGCCTGATCGGGCAGCACCGCGTTCTTGTCCTCGATGAAATCGCCGAGGTGCGAATCCTCTTCGTCGCCGATCGGCGTTTCGAGCGACAGCGGCTCCTTGGCGATCTTGAGAACCTTGCGCACCTTCTCCAGCGGCATGCCGAGCTTCTCCGCCAACTCCTCCGGGGTCGGCTCGCGGCCGATCTCGTTGAGCATCTGGCGGCTCGTTCGCACGATCTTGTTGATGGTCTCGATCATGTGCACCGGGATGCGGATGGTGCGCGCCTGATCGGCGATCGAGCGGGTGATCGCCTGGCGAATCCACCAGGTGGCGTAGGTCGAGAACTTGTAGCCGCGGCGGTACTCGAACTTATCGACCGCCTTCATCAGGCCGATATTGCCTTCCTGGATGAGGTCGAGGAACTGCAGGCCGCGGTTGGTGTACTTCTTGGCGATGGAGATGACGAGGCGCAGGTTCGCCTCCACCATTTCCTTCTTGGCCTGGCGCGCCTCGCGCTCGCCCTTCTGCACCATGTGCACGATCTTGCGGAACTCGCCGATCTCGAGCCCGGTCTCGGTGGCGAGCGCATGGATCGAGGTGCGCAGCTCCCTGATGCGGTCCTTGTCGCGGGCGACGAAATTCTTCCAGCCTTTTTCGGAAAGCTTGGAGACGCGATTGAGCCAGCGCGGGTCGAGCTCGTAGCCCTGATAGTGCTTGAGAAAGCCGTCGCGGGGCACGCCGTGGCTTTCGGCGAGCCGCATCAGGCGGCCCTCGTGACTGACCAGCTGTTTGTTGATGCCGTACAGGATCTCGACCAGCCCATCGATCTTGGCCTGGTTCAGCCGCAGCGACTTGACCTCCTGAATGATCTCGTCCTTGAGCTTCTTGTATTTGCGCTCCTGGTGCGGCGTCAGCGACTCGTTGTGCAGCTTGCCCTGAATGTCCTGCTCCTGCAGGCGGCGCAGGCGCTTGAACGAGTCGGCGATCTTGTCGAAGGTCTCCAGCACCTTGGGCTTGAGCTCGGCCTCGATCGCGGCGAGCGAGAGCGAGCCCTCCATGTCGTCCTCGTCGAAATCGGGCTCGGGCGCGCCCTCGGGCTTCTCCTCGCCGTCGTCGTCGGCGGCGGGCGCCTTGAACGGGGTGGCGCCGGCAGGCGCGGTGGCGGGGGCCGCCGT
>JBAUYV010000142.1:0-4818 GCA_049584975.1 Xanthobacteraceae bacterium
GTATTTGGTCCAACTGAGACGATTCTGCGTCGGAAATCGTTCTTGCCGATTGATTCATGCATCCCGCACTCGTCATTCCCAAAAGTCTTTGTGTGCCCGTTCGCAGCAAGGTATAGCATACTGCAGGCAAGATCGGGAACCTTTTTTGGGGATCGTTGAGGTATCTTTGGACTCAAAGGTTGGGGCACGCTCAGCGCTCGGCCGAACAGGGCCGGGGCTGCGGCGGGCTGCCGATATTTGGCTTCGATCGGCACGCGCAAGATGACGGCTGCCCCGGGAAGCTCATCCGATCAGCGCCGGCGGTTGAAGGTAGGGAGGCATGTGCGGTGGGCGGGCTCAAGGTGCTGATGTCTGCGTACGCCTGCGAGCCCAGCAAGGGGTCGGAGTCCGGCGTCGGCTGGTCCACAGCCACCGAGATGGCGCGACACCACGAAGTTTGGGCGGTGACTCGGACCAACAATCGACCCACTATCGAGGCTGAGCTGGCGCGTAACCCGCAGCCCGGGATCCACTTCATCTATTGGGACCTGCCTCGCTGGGCAATATTCTGGAAGCGCCGCAGACGCGGGGCACATCTCCACTACTATATTTGGCAGCTTCGCATCCTCGGGATCATTCGAGCCCTCCATGCCGAGGTAAAGTTCGATCTCATTCATCACGTGACCTTTGTCCGGTATTGGGCCCCGTGCTTTCTGAGCGTCCTCGGCGTTCCGCTCGTTTGGGGGCCGGTCGGCGGCGGAGAGTCGGCGCCGAGGAGCTTTTGGCGGGGCGCCGGCTTGAGGAGCATACTCTATGAAGGTCGGCGGGAGGTCGCGCGGTGGGTTGGCGAGCGCGGGCCGTTCGTGCGGATGACGGCGCGGCGAAGCGCCGTGGCGCTGGCGACAACCGAGGAGACCGCCGTACGCCTGCGCACGCTCGGCGCCCGGCACGTCGAGACCTTTTCCCAGATCGGCTTGTCTGATGCCGAGTTCCTGGGACTCCAGGTAACCCGCGGCGAGCCGCGGGAGAGCATTCGGTTCCTCAGCGTCGGCGAACTGGCCCACTGGAAGGGCTTTGACATCAGCCTCCGCGCCTTCGCGCGCGCGAACCTAGACGGTGCAGAGTACTGGCTGATCGGTGACGGGCGGGATCGACGGAGCCTGGAAGAGATGGCCGCGATACTGGGGATCGCCGACCGCGTGCGGTTCTTGGGAAGGATGTCGCGGCATCAGGTATTTCATTACCTTCAGGCGTGCGACGTCCTACTTCATCCGGTGCTTCGCGATTCCGGCGGCATGGCCTCGATCGAGGCCATGGCCGCCGGGCTGCCGGTGATCTGCCTCGATCTCGGCGGACCGGCGGCGCAGGTAACGGCGAATTCGGGCTTCAAAATCGCCGCGCGCGATCCCGTCCAGGCCAGCCGCGACATTGCCAACGCAATGATCGAACTGGCGGGGGACCAGGAATTGAGGTTTCGGCTCGGGGGCGGCGCGCGCCAGCGCGTGAAGCAGGAATTCTGCTGGAGCGAGAAGGGAAGACGACTCAACGCCATTTATCAGCGGGTAGCAAAGAAGGGCGGAAACCCTCGGCAGGGCCGTCCCCCCATCGCCGCTGAAACGCGGTCGGATCGGGCAGGTTCCGAGCCTGACGAGCCGCCATCGCCCCCTGTGCAATACCTCGCGGTTCGGCGGCCGTAAGGGCCGACCCGCGTCCGGCCACCGGGGTGGCTCAGGATGATGATCGGGATCGGGTACGGCCTGGGCAAAGGCCACCGGCTCCGGCAATCGCAGGAAGCATACGCCGGTGTCCAGGGTCAGACCCATCCGGAGACCTCCAAGAACCGCGTTTTCGGACTGGTGAGAGGCGAGGATTGGACGGGCGGTCAGTGATCGCCCGATTGAGGCGATCAAGGGTGCGAGCGGGACCGCGTCGAGAGTGGGTCTCGTGGCTCAGATCAACGCTTTCCGAGTCGTCAACCAGATCAACCGGTGCATGTTGTAGGTGAGATTGGCGAGGCCGATCTTGGTTGTGGCACGGGCGATCCCGATGGTGCGGATGAATAGGCTCATCGGCCCTTTCTGCCGGGCGAAGACGTGCTCGACTGCCGAACGCACCGCCGATTTGCGGCCATTGGCCCGCGCGGTGCGGCGCGGCATCGGTTTGCCCTTGGGTTTCTTGCGATGGATCTGTGAACGCAGGAGGCGCCCGGCGAGGAACTTCTCGTTGGCCTGAGAGCGATAGGCGGTGTCGGCCCACACGTCGCTGGCGGTGTTGTTCCGATCGATCAGCTCGGGCAGCAGCGTCCCGTCGTAGCGGGCTGCATCGGTGACCGTCCAGCGGCGGATCAAGCGATGCCGGCGGTCGATGCCGACATGGTTCTTGTAGCCGAAGGCCGGGACTGCGAGATCGACGCGCCGGGCGCCGTCCACGCTCGGCTTGGCCTTGGTGTATTTGACCGTCCAGCGGGCGTCGCGGTCCTTCTGGCACAGCTTGGCCGGCTTCTGCGCCCACGCGGGCGGAATGCGACCTTCCTTGATGTCGCGCTTCTCGTCGTCGGTGTTGCGCTGCTTTGGCGCGGCGACAATCGAGGCGTCGACGATCTGGCCGCTCATCGCCAAAAACCCGGCTGCCGAGAGCGCCCCATCGAAGCGCTCAAACAGCACCTCGATCGCGGGGCGGCCGGCGATCCGGGCGCGGGTCAGCGCTTCGCGGAAGCCCCAGATCGTATTGGCGTCAGGTACGCTGTCGGCCAGATCGAGACCGAGAAAGCGCATGAACGACAGCCGGTCCCGGATCAGGTATTCGGTCCGCTCGTCGGACAGATTGTGACTGGCCTGCAGAACCAGTGTTTTGAACATCAGCACGTGATCGAACGGCGGCCGGCCGCCTTTCGCGCGCTTCGAGCGTGGCACCGCGCGCTCGAGGTCCACCCGAAACAGTTCGAAATCCACCACCGCCTTGAGCCGCTCCAGGCTGTCGCCCTTGGCCGAGAGCTGCTTCAGCCGCTCGTCAATGTCAAAAAAACCCGCCTGCCCCCGCATCTCCGCCCCCCAGCGCAGACCCAGCTCATCGAATCACAAACCCGCCTAAACCGCCAGGTAATTGGAGGTCTCCATCCGTGTCAGCAGCTGACCTGCTGCTCCAAATTCCGTGATGGCTAGGTTGCGCTGAGGCGATCTCCCCAATTGCGCAACAGCGTGTACACTCGGGTACCGACCGCACCCTTCAGCAGACTTTTCGCCGAATGAACCCACAATGGTGCGTGGCCATCGAGCAGACGCTCGAACATCGCGATATCGTAGCGGGACATCACCGGAAGGCAGGCAACCCGCCCGCACAGCGGGAACGTTGCATAACCCCAATCCATCGTGCGCACAACCTGGTATCCGACACGCCGCGCCGCATCGACGACTGCTTCGGAGTAAACCCCCCCGGGGGGGGCAAGCCAATCGACCGCTCTTTGCGTCAGCGCTTCGATGTGGTGGCGCGAGCTTTCGAGCTCGTCGGCGAGCTCCCCCGCACTCAGGGAGGTCAGGTGCCGGTGCGTGACGCTGTGCGAAGCGAGTCGATGCCCTTGGGCAGCCATCGAGCGAACGTCCGCTTTGCTGAGGTAGCCCGGAGCGTCCAACCTGCCGGTGATTACGAAGAAAGTGCCCGTGAGCCCAAGTGAGGACAGAAGCTCGGCCACGCGCCGGTGATCTGCCGTGCCGTCGTCGAAGGTTAGACACAGCGGACCGCGCCTCGGTATGAGCCGAAACCCGTTCTCCATATCTGTCGTACGTTCGAGAATACAGCGGAGCTGCCGCTCGAAAGGGCTCGCTGCGATGTCATGAAAGAACTCGCGCGCGCGGTCAGCGACAATCCGATGGTAAGCGAGTACCGTCGCTACGGACACTGCAAGCCTCCGTTCATCGAGGTCGCGCGGTAGTCTTCCCGGATCAGGGGGGACCCTTTCAGGCGGACCTCAAGCATGTAGCGATCAGCCTTATATTGATCGGACTATAGATGCAAGGTTATTGTGTGCAGGGCAGCACCCGCCCGGGCTATGTATGGAAGTTTGTGTCAGGGCGGTTTGAGGTGATACTCGGCGGATTGCTGAAGTCCGCAAGATGGAGCGCCCCCAATGCCACAGGCTGTGCGATCCGGGGTTTACCCAGGGCCTTTGAGCTGGTGAAGGGCATGCAGGCGCAAGGTTGGAATGGGGCAAGGGCTATCGCGATCTCGGCCGCGATGCGATTGGCCGTCCTGCGCGGTCAGATGAGCCAGACGATCGACGAGCGTCTCGATCGCATGGCGGCGCTCGACCAGACCGACCGGCGCAACGGGTCCTATCGGCGCCATCTGCTTACCGAGCTCGGCGATATCGCGCTGGGGGTACCGCGCACTCGCCGTTTCGCCCTAATCGGGGTGCTGCGCGCCTATGCGCGGCGTCCCGCCCCGGTCGATCGCATGATCCTGCCTGTTTCGTGGCTCGGGCTGTCGACACGGAAAGTCGGCGAGGCGCTGCTGCCGATCCTCGGTGAGCCCTAGCGCGGATTTCTCACGAGGGTAGTGCATCGGGGCTCCTGATCGGCGAAAGTTGTTTTGCAAAGAACGACTTGGCCGGCGATGGAGGACCTCCCCGATGCAGACAGAGTGTAACCCCGATTTGTTTGGATTTGCACCCGTCGAGGGGCGAGAGGTGGTGGCCTCGTTCGACGGCGGGGCGATCACATCGGATGCCGGCGGGTTGCTACTGGGTGCGACCGACCGGGCGATCCGGCTGGTTGATCGGTTCACCTTGTGCTTCCGGGACGCCCGTACAGCGGACCTGATCGAACATCAGGTTCAGACGCTGGT
>JBAUYV010000143.1:0-41451 GCA_049584975.1 Xanthobacteraceae bacterium
GGCTACCCCAATTCCTGCAATGGTTTCCGGAAAAGCCGTTCGATTGGATCGCCCAGCACTCCATCGACTTCTGGCTGACCTCAGAGGATTTGCCGCTGCCGCAGAATCGAGTTTTTTACGCTGGGCAGCGCGTGATGCTGGATTTGACTGAAACGAACATGGAAGCTCACCGACGTCTGAAGAACAAATTGCGCGACCTCTGCGGCAAACTTGACATTCACCCGCATTTATTCGACCGGTCTCTCTACCTTGGGCAAAACGTGCCAATCGGCGGAACTGCTCATCAGGCGGGAACAATGCGGTTCGGTCACGATTCATCGCAGTCCGTGCTTGACCTCAATTGCAAGGCCCACGCCATCGACAACCTTTACGTCACGGATGCAAGTTTCTTTCCCTCGATAGGAGCCGTTAATCCCACTTTGACTGTCATTGCGAACGCGTTGCGCGTCGGAGACCAAATTATCGCCCGTCTCAAATGATGGGAAATATTTTCTAGCACTTCACCATCTTCTGGCTGAGGCAGGGAGTCGCAAATGGCATTCAAGGTTCAGGTCGGCCCGGCCCAGATTGCCATCCATCAGGGCCAGACTGTGCTGGTGACCAGGCCCGACGGGCAGGTGAACTGGCCGAGTTCACGCGGGCTTTATTTCCGCGACACCCGGATGATCAGCGCTTGGGCGATCTATGCCAATGGGGAACTGTGGGATCTGCTGAACGGCGGTGCGATCGATTATCATGCGGCACGCATCTTCCAAACCAACCGCGCCTTTGTCACTGAGGACGGGCCTGTTGCTGCGCGCACGATGGGTTTGGTGATCGGACGCCATATTAACGGTGGGTTGCACGAGGACATCGACATCACCAACAACAGCCTGAAGCCAGTACGCTTCAACCTGGAAATCGCGATCCGTGCGGACTTCGCGGACATCTTCGAGGTAAAGAGCAACCAAATCGTACGGCGCGGTCGTATTACCACATCGTGGTCGCATAATCGACAGGCACTGCGATTCAGCTATCACAATAAAGATTTTTGCCGCGAGGTGATTGTCCACGCCGGCGATGGCGACGGTCTGTCGGCGGTGAACGCCAATGGCCGGCTGAGCTTTGATATCGCGCTGAAGGCGGGACAGGCCTGGCATCGCTGCCTAAATTACGACCTGGTCGACGGCGCGAGTTCCATCCGGGCGCCGCGCGAATGCACCGATTCCAGCGCCGCGTCAGCCAACGTCGCTAAGATGGACGAGCGGCAGCGCACAGTGCTCAAGATCAAAACCAGCAATGAGGAATTCTATCGTTGCTACAGTCAGGGGATCCAGGATATGGCCGCCCTGCGGCTAACGCTGGAAGGCACGGACCACATGGTTTTTGTGCCTGCGGCGGGAATTCCGTGGTTCGTAGCGCTGTTCGGCCGCGACACGCTGATCGTCTCGTTGCAGACGATGATCGTGTACCCGGAATTTGCCGCCGCGACACTGGATGTGCTGGGGCGGTTTCAGGCGAAGAAACGCGATGATTACCGCGACGCCGAGCCAGGCAAGATATTGCACGAGTTGCGTTATGGTGAGTTGGCGTATTTCAAAATGATTCCGCACACGCCGTATTACGGTACAGCGGATGCGACGCCGCTGTACTTGGTAGCGCTCCACTGTGCTTGGCAGGCTACTGGCGACCGCGCTCTGATCGAGCGGCATTTGCCGAACGCCGAGGCTTGCCTGCACTGGATCGACAAATACGGCGATCGCGATGGCGATGGCTTTCAGGAATACCAGACGCGCTCGACGGCTGGCTATGAGAACATGGCGTGGAAGGACTCAGGCGATTCAGTGATGTATCCCGACGGGACGCTGGTGCGCGGACCGAAAGCGCTCTGTGAATTACAGGGCTACGTCTACAACGCCTGGCTGCGTATGGCCGAGATATACGACGAACTGAACAACAAGCCACGGGCAAACGCGCTGCGCAAAAAAGCAGCGGTACTGTTCAAAAAATTCAACGAGACATTCTGGGACGAGGAATCCGACTTCTACGCATTCGCATTGGATGGAGAGAAGAAAAAAGTGCTCTCGGTGGCGTCCAATGTGGGCCAATGCCTGTGGTCCGGTATCATTGCGCCGGAGCGCGCCTGGACCGTGGTGAAGCGGCTGATGCGCAAGGACATGTGGAGCGGTTGGGGCATCCGCACGCTGTCGGCAGATCATCCCTCATTCAACCCGTACAACTATCAGACGGGGGCGGTGTGGCCTCACGACAACTCATTGATCGCGATGGGCATGCGGCGTTACGGGTTTGCCGCTGAGGCGGCGGCGGTAGCACGCGACATCAGCGGCGCGGCGGCCCATTTCCTGTTGAACCAGTTGCCGGAGCTGTATGGTGGGTTGCAGCGCGATCCCACGAGTTTCCCGGTGCAGTATCTTGGCGCCAACGTCCCGCAGGCCTGGGCGGCGGGGACGCCATCCATGCTGCTGCAGGCGATGTTGGGGCTGCAGCAGGATGCGCCACACGGCAAGCTGTACGTCGATCCTGCGCTGCCGGACTGGCTGCCCGACATGACGTTGACCGATTTGCGGTTAGGGCGGCGCCGTTTCGATATCCGCTTCTGGCGGGATGGCGCCAAGACGCAGTGGGAGGTACTCAAGGGGAATCACGATGCGGTCGCCAACCGCAGCTTCGCTAGCGGTCGTCACCTGCACGGACGATGACACAGTTTTTCAGCTCCGGACCTTGATTTCCTTTTTCGGTGACACTTGGTGTCATTTGGTGGGCACTTTTTATGCCGGCTGGTGTCTGCAATCCCACGCCGATTGTACCGACCGCCTTGCGATACGTGATTTCGAGGGCGGGCCGCGGGCAGAATAATCTCTATAATCGGTCGTCAAAGGCTCGCCCGACCTCGTCGTAGATTACGTGCACAATCGAAACTGAGACTTGCGCGTCCGGTTGAGCAAAAACCGCAGATTAAGGAGAGCGCCCATGACTAACTCGACCGGAAACCAGCAATCGGCGTCGCCAATCCGGCGGCCGATTCCCAAAGTCCTGGTGGGTCAAAAGGCTCTCGTAACAGGAGCAAACTCGGGCATTGGCCGTGCGGTGGCGCTTGCACTAGGACAAGCTGGCGCAGACGTTGTGGTAAATTATGTCGCAGGTGACGATGCGGCCGAAGAGGTGGCCGGAGAGATACAAAAATCCGGAAGCAAGGCCTACGCACACAAGGCGGATGTGTCACAGGAAGATCAGGTGCAAGAAATGTTCCGCCGCATGGTCGAGCAATTCGGCACCATTGATATTCTCATCAACAACGCGGGATTGCAGCGCGACGCTACATTCCATGAGATGACACTGGTCCAATGGAACACGGTGATCGGCGTCAATCTCACGGGACAGTTCCTCTGCGCACGCGAGGCCGTGCGCGAGTTCCTCCGACGCGGGGTCGTCGAATCCGTTTCGTGTGCTGCAGGCAAGATAATCTGTATGAGTTCCGTTCACCAGGAAATCCCTTGGAGCGGTCACGCAAATTACGCGTCTTCTAAGGGAGGTATCAAGATGATGATGGAGAGCCTCGCCCAGGAGGTCGCGCCACGTGGCGTTCGTGTCAACAGCATTGCCCCTGGCGCTATACGGACCCCCATCAACACAGCGGCTTGGCAAACAGAACAAGCTTATGAAAGCCTTATGACGCTCGTCCCATACAAGCGCATTGGTGAGCCAATCGATATCGCGCGCGCAGCAGTATGGCTGGCCTCGGATGATTCGGACTATGTCGTTGGCGCTACACTCTTTGTCGATGGCGGCATGACGCTCTACCCCGGCTTTGCGACCGGGGGCTGATAGCAGCGGCACCGAGATGCTCTCAAGCACGCTTGCTGCGACTTGCGAACGTTAGAGCGGATTCCGGTCAGGTTGAAGCGTAGCCTGCATGTTTGAAGTAATTGGCGCATTCTTGCGGACTGAATGCGGCGATGAGGGCGCCGATCCTGCGTGAGAGACGCGGAATGGTTCGCTCGGCTGCTTTTCGTAGATGCGCCTTGAGTTTGCTGAACGCCATCTCGATCGGATTGAGATCGGGAGAATATTTGGGCAGGTAACGCAGTTTCGCACCGGCTGCTTCAATCACCTCTCGCACACCGGCAACCTTGTGCACCGGGAGGCTGTCCATCATCACGATGTCGCCGCGCTTGAGGGTGGGAACGAGACAATGTTCAAGATAGGCCATGAAGGATGTTGCATTCATTGGTCCATCCAGCGCGCCTCCAGCGGCGAGATGCTGCCTCCGCTCGGCTTGGCCGCAATGCTTCCGGTTTCGTTTAAGCGCTGCATCCACTTGATCGGCGAGCTGGCGCTCACCTCGACGCATTCGGCTGCTTCGCGTCGCGACGCGCCCGCTTCGACCTCTCGCAGCACACGCATACGCAAGTCCAGTGAACAAGGTTTCGGCATCGATCCCCTCCAAAAATCGAATCAATGCCGATACATTCCCGCATTCATAATTCGAGGGGAATCCCCCGATTCAACGCAGCCGAAATATGCTCTAATAGCATGATTCCCATGTCATCTCTGACCGTGTCTGTTTCTGACACGCGACCATCTTCGTCAGGTTCAACCTGGTCTCACTCTCAATGTCGTTATGGGGCGGAAGACCGACGTGTGGCGTCGACAAGGAATTCTTTCGATAAGTTAATGCCGATGTCAGGACATCGTAACGTTGAATTGCCATTTCAGTGATGAGCCCGCCAGTCGGGTGCGGGTATTTACGGAGAATCTGCCATGACAGAGAGAAATCCCACCCCTCCTAAACAACGAAAGGTCCTTACCGCACGTCGGCTGACGCTTCTAGCATCGGTCGCGGGGCTCGGCGTAGCCATGCTTGTTGCCGGCCCGGGCGGATATGTGCCGATGAGCTTTCCGGCCTGGACGTCTTCAGCACATGCGGCTGACGCAACGATCCCGCATCCCGCCAGCTTTGCCGATCTTGTTGCCAAGGTGAAACCCGCGGTCATCTCGGTGCGGGTCAAAATCAACGAGTCTGCAAAGCTGACGAGCATGACGAAGGGTGGCGACGACATCGTTCCGTTCGCGCCCGGCTCGCCGATGGAGAAATTCTTCCAGCAATTCGGCTTCCAGAACATGCCGAACGAGATGGTCCAACCGCATGAGACCATCATCGGCGAAGGGTCGGGCTTCTTTATCTCACCAGACGGCTATGCGGTCACCAACAACCACGTGGTGGACGGTTCCAAGTCGGTCCAGGTGACGAGCAGTGACGGTTCGACCTACAGCGCCAAGGTTGTCGGCACCGACTCGAAGACCGATCTCGCCTTGATCAAGGTCGATGGTAAGAACGACTTTCCCTATGTCAGGTTCGCCGAGCACGAACCGCGCGTCGGCGATTGGGTGGTTGCGGTCGGCAATCCGTACGGTCTCGGCGGCACCGTGACCCAAGGGGTCGTCTCGGCGAGCAGCCGCGACATCGGAGGGAACACGTATGACAATTACATCCAGATCGACGCTCCGATCAACAAGGGCAATTCCGGCGGTCCGACCTTCAACATGAATGGCAATGTCATCGGCGTGAACACGGCGATCTATTCGCCCTCCGGCGGTTCGGTCGGCATCGGCTTCGACATTCCGGCCAGCACCGTGAAGCTGGTCGTGGCGCAGCTGCAGGCCAAAGGCTACGTCAGCCACGGCTGGCTGGGCGTGCAGATTCAGCCGGTCACCACAGGCATCGCCAACAGCCTCGGAATGAAGAAGGCCGAGGGTGCGATGGTCGACCAGCCGCAAGCCGACAGTCCTGCGGCCAAAGCCGGCGTCGAGGCGGGCGACGTCATCACCTCCGTTAACGGCGCGCCGGTAAAGGACGCGCGCGATCTTGGCCGTATGGTCGGCATGATGGCGCCGAACAGCTCGGTCAAGCTTGCGATCCTGCGCAATGGCGAGACCCAGACCGTGACCGTGACGCTCGGCCAAATGCCGAATGAGCAGAAACAGGCCAAGGCCGAAACGGAGCACGCGACACCGACAACGAGCGTGCCGCACCTCGGATTAATGGTGGCGCCGGCGACTGATGTGGCTGGCGCCGGCGGCAAGGGCGTCGTCGTCACCGGCGTCGATCCCAACGGGCCCGCCGCCGAACAGGGCTTCCAGGCCGGTAATGTCATTCTCGACATGGGCGGCAAGGCTGTCGCCAATGCCACCGATGTGCGCAACGCCCTGATCGAGGCCAAGGACCACGGCAAGCACGACGTCCTGATGCGGGTGAAGACCGGCAACGGTACGATGTTCGTGGCGATGCCGCTCGGTCAAGCGTGACGATGAGCCCATCGGACCTGCTGCAATCTCCCAGCAGGTCCCGCCACAACCGACGAGCAATCGTCGAGGGACGGGTTTCAAGCCCGTCGCCGCGCCGTAGAGACGGTCGGTCAATAACAGGAACGTGCCAGGTTGGAATAAATGACTGTGGGCCACAACGGCGGGAAGCACACCCGCCGCTATGGCTCGGTTGGGTGACGGGTGCCCGATGCTTTGGGACCATACAATCATGACAAAATTCATAGGTGCGACTCCAAACAAATGTTCAGCCCCAATACCCGAATCTCTTGCGTCCACGCTGTTGATCGTCGAGGACGATGAGCCACTACAGCAATGCCTTGCACATGCGATGGAGGCGCGAGGTTTCAAGGTGACAACAGCGGGATCGGCCGCAGATGGCATCGCCAAAATTAAGCTGAGCGCACCCGCATATGCGGTGGTGGACTTGCGGCTTGGCGACGGATGCGGCCTCCAGGTTATCTCGGCGCTCAAGCGGGAACGGTCCGATGCGCGCGCCATTGTCCTAACAGGCTACGGCAGTATCGCTACCGCTGTCAGCGCTGTGAAGCTCGGTGCCATTGACTATCTCGCCAAACCTGCAGACGAGGATGATATCGTGTCTGCTCTGCTCGCTCCGGAGGGCCACAAGGCCGAGCCGCCGGAACATCCGATGTCGGCAGATCGCGTGCGTTGGCGACACATCAATAACGTTTACGAGCTGTGCGGACGCAACGTGTCGGAGACCGCGCGCCGTCTCCACATGCACCGGCGCACGTTACAGCGGATTCTTGCCAAACGAGCACCGCTAATCTAACACGATGCTGAAAAGGTCGTTTTGCGAGGGGCTCGGAGTATGATTCCGTGCATGTGTTTGATTCCTTTGTTGGGGAGAATGCGATGCGCGGCGACGATGATCGATCGGGAGGCTTTTTCAGCTATGTTCGTCTAGAGACATGTATCCGAGAGGATCACCCTGCGGGCCCATAAGGTTCCGCAGCGTCGTGGTCTTGCCCACTCCATTGCTTCCCGGCAAGGTGACGATCTCACCGTCACGCACCGTGAGGCCAACCCCATGCAGAATGTGGCTTTTGCCGTTGTACGTACGGAGGCCTTCCGCTTCGAGGAGGGCTTTCATCACGTTGAGTTCCCCAAATAGGCCGCTTGTACCGCTTCGTTGGCGCTAATCTCCTCGGGCGTGCCTTCGGCCAGCACGGCGCCTTCGGCCAGAACCATGATGCGATCGGCAAGACCGAAGACCACTCGCATGTCATGTTCGACTAGAGTGATCGCAAGCCCTTTGTCCTTACGTAGGTCACGAATTAAACCGGTCATGTCAGAGGTCTCCTTATCGCCCATCCCTGCGGTCGGCTCGTCCAGCAACAACAAGCGCGGCCTGAGTGCGAGGGCCATCATGATCTCGGTCGCACGCTGGTCGCCCTGTGCAAGCTCTCCGACCGAACGATGCGCCTTCCGAGTCAGTCCGCCCTTTTCGAGGAGATTGGAAACAGTGGAAATGATTTTTCGACTGTCGTGGCGGGTGAGCCATGGCTTGAGGCGAAGGCCAGATGCAACCTCGACCGCAATTCGGAGATTTTCGGCCACCGACAGCTCGGGAAAAATCTTGGTGATCTGAAAGGTGCGCGCCATGCCGCGCCATACCCTTTGGGCCGGAGGCAGAGCGGTTACGTCTTCGCCGTCGAAGACAATGCGGCCTGCATCCGGCATCAGGAAGCCGCTGATCATGTTGAAGACCGTCGTTTTGCCGGCGCCGTTGGGCCCAATTAGGGCGTGCAACTCACCCGCTTCGACGCGCATCGATACGTCATTTACCGCCCTGAGGTTGCCGAAGTGTTTCGAGACGTTTTCGACGCGCAACAGGCTCATGTCGCCCTCTGCCGCCAAAGGGTGCCGAGAACGCCGCGCGGGAAGAGCAGCACCACGAGAATGAAGAAGATGCCGATGAACGTCATCCAATTCTCGGTTACGTTGGAGACGTAATTCTGCAGAACAAGAAAAATGACGGCTCCGAGCAACGGTCCCCAGAAAGAACGCATACCACCAAGAACCACCATGATCACGAACTCGCCCGACTGCTCCCAATGCAGGAAGTGCGGGTCGGCGAAATTGTTGAGCAACGCATATAGCCCGCCGGCCAAGCTGACAAAGACGCAGGAGATCAGCCACGACAGCCAGATGTGGAAGTCGACCGGAATTCCGAGAAAGCGGGCGCGTTCTTCATTTTCCCGGATCGCCAACAACGTCCGTCCGAACGGTGAGTGCAGTAGCCCGGCCATAATAGCCACGGAGATCGCGAAACAGACAAGAACGAAATAATAGAAGGTAACCTGGCTGTTAAGAATGTCGAGCTTGGAAAAGCCGAGATTGATCGGCAACCTGTTCCATCCGCTGAGGCCGTCGTCGCCGCCGGTTACGTTGTCCCAGCGGATGGCGATAAAATAAAATATTTGGCCGAACGCGATCGTGACCATGGCGAAGTAAATGCCGCGCAGGCGCACGATCAGCGCGCCGATCAGGGCGGCGGCGGTGGTGCCAACGCCGACGCCGACGGCGAGGCCGGCAAGCGTGTTCGGCAGTAGGTATTTGATCGTCAAGCCAGCACCGTACGAGCCGAGCCCGAAGAAGGCGGCGTGGCCGAATGAGAGCATGCCGGTGAAGCCGAGGAGAAAGTTGAGCGCAGTTGCCGCCAGCGCAAGAATAAGGACCTGGCTTCCGAGCGAGGTGTAGCCGCCCACGGCGCCGATCCAATAAGGCATCGTTAACAACGCGAGCCAAACCGCCACGTTGCCGGCAAGCTTGGCGTGGGCGGTCATTAGAACCTGCCTTTTTCGCCCAGCAAACCGCGGGGCCGCACCAGCAGAATCAGCGCCATCATCACGTAGATCACCGCCTCGCTGGCTGCCGGGTAGTAGACGGTGACGATGCCGGAGGCGACGCCAATCAGAATCCCACCGAGCAACGTGCCGGGCAGGCTTCCGAGCCCGCCGATGATGATCGCTACGAAGCTCGGCATGATCAGATCGCTGCCGAGCGTTGGTTGCAGGCCAAGCATTCCTGCAGCCAACACGCCCGCGAGCCCTGCCAGGTAAATGCCAAAACCGAAATTGAGGAGACGCAGAAGCCGAACATTGATACCGAGAGCCGAGACCGTCTCAAGGTCGAGCGTGCCCGCGCGAATCCGGATGCCGATCTTGGTCCAGGTCAGGACCGCGAACAATGCGATGACCGCGACAATGACGACCACCACCATAAAGAGGCGATAGCCAGTCAGAAAAAAGTACTGGCTGCTGAGCGGACTTCCGAGCCAGCCGGGCACACCAAATGGCAAAGTCTGCGCGCCCCAGATGTAGCGCGTGCCGTCCTCGAACACGTAGGCTAATCCGAAGGTCAGCAGCAGGCTGTACAGCGGATCACGTCCATAGAGCGGACGGATCAGCACGCGCTCCACCAATAGTCCGAGTAGAGCGGTCAGGATTGGAGCGATGACCAGCGCTCCCCAGAACCCGACGTATGGGATTAACATGTAGGCGAGATAGGCGCCGATCGCCAAAAATCCGCCGTGCGCGAAATTGATGACGCCCGACAAATTGAGAATAAGCGAAAGCCCGAGGGCCATCAGTGCATAAAAGGCGCCGATAATAAGCCCGTTGAAAGCGTCGAACAGCAGCAATTGGCTCATCGGAAATTCTAAAACCGAGGGAAACGTCCGAGCCGCCGCGACGGCGAACACTTTGGTTGCTTGCCGGCGCGATCGGATGCTGCGGCCGCGCCGGCAGACGAATATGGAGTGGCTTCTCAGGCCGACGGGAACTTCATATGGCATCCGGTCTCATCGACCGGCAGCGCCACGTCGATACCCTTGGCGATCGAGTCCACATGGAACAGGTCCTGGGGCTCCGGACCTTCTGCCACCGCGTGGCCGACATAAAGGTCGGGCATGAGCTGATTGTTGCCGGCGCGATAGGAGACCTTATCGGGCATCAACGCGACCTCAGGAGGGAGCGTGAAACCCTCGAGCGCGTGCGCAAGCTTGACGGCCTCAAGCGTCTTCTCGTGATTGGCTACCAACGCGTAAGTCCAGGTCGCGGCATAACCGAACCAGTGCCGCGCCGTCGGCACCTTGCCGGCGTTGACCTTACGGATCGCCGCAACGAACTCCTTCACATGTGGCACGTTTGGTTGCACCCAGTACCATTCGAATACCCAGGTGCCGATGCGGGCATCAGGCGGCAGGCCTTCGAGCACTTCAAGCTCCTGTTGGGCACCGGCGATGTGGAACTTCTTCTGCAAGCCGAACTGCACGATCTGCTTAAGCGAATTCACGGCGTCCTGGCCGGCCGTCAGATCGATGATCACGTCCGGTTTGGCCGCCTCGGCCTTGATCAAATAAGAGGAGAAGTCGGTGGCGCCGAGCGGGGTGAGCGAGGCGCCCACTTCCGTGCCGCCATAGTTCTTCAGGTTCGCCTCAAAGCCCTTCTGAAGCGTATGGCCGAAGGCATAGTCGGGTGTGATGAAATACCACTTCTTGCCGAACTTATCGATCAACAGCTTGCCGACCGCGTCGGTCTCCATGCGCGTCGTGTTGCAGACGCGAAACACGTTCCAATGGCAATCGTTGCCGGTGACGGGATCGGTATGGCCGCCGGTGACGATGTGCAGGATTCCCGCCTGGTTCGACACTTCGCCGAGCGCGAGCGCCATCGCGGAGTTGACGTTGCCGAGCAGCAAATTGACCTTATCACGATCGATCAGCTCGTGCGCCTTCGACACCGCGGTGCCGGTATCGGTGCTGGTCGAGTCTTCGGAGAAGAGCTGGACCTGGCGGCCGAGAATGCCGCCCTTAGCGTTGATTTCCGTCACCGCCAGTTGGCACCCGATCTGCTCGTTGCGGCCCAACTCGGCATATGTTCCGGTGAATGGATCGTCGAGCCCGATCTTGATCGGCTCTTCGGCCAGGCTTTTGACGACAAATGGACTGGCGATTTGCATCGCACCGATTGCGAGGCCCGCTTTCAGAACGGTGCGGCGCCGCAGGACAGGATTCCGAAATTCGACGGTCTGTTTGTTGGGCATGGGGCTCTCCTCTGGACGTTGTTGCCCCACCTACGCGGTGATCAAACTGCGTAACCCTAAAGCTCGCGCTTGCAAAGATGCAAGCCTGACATGTCGAACAAACAGAACAGAAAGACTGCGTGTTCCATCAACAGCACGTGACAGCGCGGCATCGTTGCCGCAGCTTCGCTGTCCCGCTCAGTGCGTTTTGAAGTACGGCTTTTCCCGCACTGGCTTTTCAGCGGCTTAAGAGCGCAAGCGTGGAACCATCGCCGAGCCCACCCGTTCACGATACAAAGGTTCCATGTTATCCGGCATAGCTGAATTACCGGCCCTGATGCCTAGGACAACGGAACCGCTCCTAATGGGCGCTCACGAACAATCATGCGGGCGCGCAAAGGAAGGTTCGCCCCGATGTCCGCCAACCCAATTGTTCGGTCCTTACCCTGGTACCGGTCGCTCAGCGGAGCGCAGTGGAAAACGCTTGTGGCTGCCAATCTCAGCTGGACTCTGGACAGCTTCGAGTTCTTTGCGCTGTTCCTGACCGTCGGCTTCGCGTTACACGAATTGGTCGCGCCTGCGGAGTATGCGGCTATTCCCCGCTACGCAGGCTACATCATCGCGGCGACCCTGTTCGGCTGGGGCATTGGCGGGGTAATCGGCGGAATCATCGCCGACTATATCGGTCGCAAGCGGACGATGATGCTTGCAATCCTCGCCTATTCGCTGACCACGGGATTGAGCGCGGCGTCCTGGAATTGGGAATCTCTGGCGGCGCTGCGCTTCATCGTCGGTGTGGCGATCGGTTCCGAATGGGGGACCGGAGCCTCGATTGTCGCCGAGCTGTGGCCGGACCACGCGCGCGGCAAGGGCGGCGGCCTGATGCAATCAGGTGCGGGCCTAGGTGCCATCCTTGCCTCCGTGGTGTGGCTTGCGGTGAGTGGGACCGGCCCGAACGCGTGGCGTTGGATGTACCTCATCGGGGTACTGCCGGCATTCACGATCTTTTGGATTCTGCAGCATACGCCCGAATCGGCCAGATGGGAGCGATCGAACGAGCGGCGCTGCGATGCCCGCGCTCTTAAGCGCCAGGGCGCGCAATTGTCCGGCGAGGGTGCAGCGCTCACGCGCTTCACCCTCGTCGACCTTTTCGCCGACCGGACGGTTCGCTGGCCGCTGATCGGTTCGCTCCTGATGATGCTCTCGCTCACCTTCGCCTTCTGGGGCGTCAGTACGTTCGTCCCGACCTTCGTCGGCGCGATGGCCGCGAAGGCTCACCTGCCCGCGAAGGCGTGGGCGGGATATGCCGGGTTGGTCACGGGCATATGCGGCACGCTTGGATTCATCAGCCTGGGCTTCCTCGCCGACGCGATCGGGCGCAAGCCCGTCACTATGCTGTTTTATCTGATGTGCCTGATCTTGACGCCGATCGTCTATCTCTGGCCGCACAACAGCGACGTGCTGCTGGCCTGGGTGGCGGTGTTCGGCTTCTTCACCTTGGGGATCTGGGCCTGGGCGCCGATCTGGCTGCCGGAAATGTTTCCGACCCGGATGCGTGGCACCGCCATCGGCTTCTGTTTTAACGCGCCGCGCCTGCTCGGCTGTATCGGACCGCTGATTGCCGGCACGCTGATTGTCGGGCTTGGCGGCTATGGCCCGGCGGCGACGATCATCGGCTTGTTCTTCATTCTCGGCTTCCTGGTGGCGCCGTTTCTGCCGGAGACCCGAGGACAGCCGCTGCCGGGCGCTATCGAGGAACCATCGATGCTGCCGCGAGCAACACCCAGCCCATTGGGCATTTGAGGCAGTCCCGAGCCCCAACCGCGAGATTGCGAAGCACTACAAGGCCTCCGATGGAACACAAACAGACTTTCCGTTGCGGAAATAACAAGTACTACGTCGTCGAACAGAGCGGATGCTTCATTGTCCGAAGGCAGGATTGGATAGAGAAAACATTCATCGGTTACGCTCGTGATATTGCAGAGGCGATTGCCCTCATGAGGCGGGATTCTAGGTCGAGCGATATCAGAGCGGCGTAACCGGTGTCAGCACGCCGTACGGCGACGCAATAGTTTGATAGCGGCTGGCCACTTGGCCGGTATCCCGAAAGAGATTTTGTTCGGCAAGTAGCCGCACCGATGCCCGGTCAGCGCTGGTTTGCCGCCCGCGTATTCGTCGACACAGCAGAAAATGCACAGCGCTGCCCAGTTCACGCGGCAGCGAACTCAAGAAACAAAAAAAATCCATGCAGCGGACGGGCAGCGCCAGTAGTCGGAATGGTCGCGGCTACCGCAGTCGGCGAAAAAGCCGCTGGAACTGGCAAACGTCGGGCTTGTTACGTTAGTAACGGTGCACGTTGGGCCGGAGCAGTAAGTGGCTCTCGCGCAGTCACTTCCCGTTGTGTGAGGCTGAAAAAGTCTTATGGAAAACCGTTTATGGACCTCGTTAGCATCTGGCATTGGTTGATCGTAGGAGGCGTCTTGCTGGTGCTGTTCGGCGGCCGCGGCAAAATCTCAGATGTGATGGGCGATGTCGCTAAGGGGGTGAAGGCGTTTAAGAAAGGCTTGGCCGACGATGATACACAGCACGGCACCCCGGGCCCCGACGCCCCGACCGGGGAGCAAAGCTGAACGGGCTGGCGTCGCTCAGCGAGCGGCGCAAATCTGCGTGTAGTTCTATTGATAGTTTTGGGACGCATCTACGACGTTCACTGCCACTTCGAATTCGCTGAGCCGAGCCGAAAGCGAACGATCCATCAGCGCTCCGCGGCCGCTGCTTTGGCTTTTTTTGCTTCGGCGTACGGGTAGATGACGTTGCCGGTCTTGTATTCGGATGGCGTTAGAATGGTTTCCACAGTATTGGCGTTGCGAAATTGCTCCAACCCATGGCCCGTTATGCCGTGGAACTGAACCTGCAACACGCGCGAGGTGTCCCATTCGCCGTCCGAGCCGAATTTGACGTCACCGACCACCGTCTTGAACGTCGCGTGGTGCATGTAGTCGGCGAGCTTAGTGTCATTGAGGCTCTTGGTTGCGGTGATCGCCTCGCCCAGCACCTGCAGGTCGGCGTAGCCCCATGGCGCCATGTAGTAGCCGAGCGGGTCGACCCCTTCGCTCGCCGCCTTGGCCTGGTACTGATGCATCAGCGTGGTCACGCCGGGAAATTCCATCGTCTTCTCCGGCAGCCAGAAATTAAAATCCACGATGCCGTTGAGCTCGGGACCGAGCTGGGTCTGGATCGACGTGGACTGCAGCCCCACCATGCCACCGCCGACCATCTTGGGCGCGAAGCCGAGCTCGTTGATGGCGCGCACCATGCCGTCGGTATCGAGCGGATAGGAACAAATGACTACGACGTCGGGATTGGTCGCCTGGATGGCCTGCACGATCGGGGTGAAATCCGTCGTCTGGGGCGGATAAGTCTCGTCATAAACCACCTTGAGGCCCGCTGCTTTGGCGTTGGCGAGGGCGCCCTGCATGGCATGATTTGAAAAGTCGGCATTGGCGCCAACGATCGCGACGGTCTGGGGTTTCGGGTATTGCTCCATGGCGATATTGAAAAATCCCTTGGTGAAAGATTCCTCGGCCTGCGGACCGGTAGGGAGCATCGAAAAATATTTCGGATAATGGAACTGCGTGTTCACAGCGAGGCCGAATAGGCTGATGAAGACCTTGCCGTGTTCCATGACGATCGGCATCGCCGGCGCGATCATGTTGGTGGCGTAGCCGCTGACCAGGAGGTTGACCTTGTCGACGTCGAGAAGCTTCGCGTAGATGCTCGGCACCGTCGACGGATTGCTCTGGTCATCATAGTAGACGAGCTTCACGGGGCGTCCGAGCAGCCCGCCTTTAGCATTGACGTCGGCCTCCCAGGTTTGCATGGCGAGGAGGGCGGACTTGCCGTTGGCGGCGAGAGGTCCGGTCAGCGACATGCCGAACCCGATCTTTATCGGCGGTGCGGCGGCGGACGGCTCGGCAGCGCGAGCGACCGCATAGCCACCGCCAATCAGCGCCACGGCGATCAAGCCAATGGCGGCCATCTTAGCGCGATCCATTGCAGTAGATTTGGCGAAGGCGCGGTGTGAGAAAGAAAAGGACGCAAACATGTGGGTCTCCTCGGGATCGTTCGGCTATTGCTGCCGGCGCCGATCCTGTTCCGAACCTTTGTCGCGGCTGCCGAAATTGATTGGCCCGTGCAATCTAAAAAAACGGATCTTGCTCGGCGCGCGCTACGTCTTCGTCGTTGAATGCGGCCAACGCATAGGAGTTCCGTAAGCAGCGCAGCTCACCTCCGGACATTTTGCCGCTGGAGACAAAACGCGCGCCTTGCAGCGCTTCACTTGCGGCTTCTACGAAGTTTTCGCAAATGTGCCTCGATCTGTTAGGTGCATTGCGATGATCTGGGCGACAGCAATGGAAGTTCCGCGAGATGGTATAATCAAGCGGCTTCGCAGAGCCGGTGCTGCGCCTCCACGAGATTGCCGAGGCCGCCGAAATAATACTGGGTCGCCTCACTCGTGGCGACGCTTATTGCTCGTTGGCGAGAAACAAACCGCCAATTAGCGTCGCACTACGAGCGCGCTTTTCGTCCATTTATTGAACGGAAGCAGCGATCCGCTCACGCCTTCGCTGTGAGCTGTGCGCTGTGCGCTGCTCACGTCATCGGCCTTTTGGTTCGTGACATGGTCATGCGCCTTTGTGCGATGCCCATGGTTGCCGGAGCGCTGTGCGCCACTTTGTCACTGATCGATTTAAGCTTCCTAACTACGACACGAATTGCCAAGTTACTGGCAAGGCTGTGACGGAATGAAAGTATGGACTGGAAATACCGCCCGCGCGATTTGCGCCTGGGTGGCCCTTGTCGGCGGATCGATGCTCGCCGCCTGGGTACGTGCTGTCGCGCATCACGGTGATCGGCGCGGCCTACTTGGCCCTCGTGTGCCTATTGCCGCAAATGTTAATCTCCTAAGCGGCGGTGCCGTTCTATTTTGGCGGCACCTCGCTTCTGATTGTGGTGAGCGGGACCATGAATACCGTGGCGCAGGTGCAGGGCTACATGCTCGCGCATCAGTATGAGGGTCTTATCAAGCGGTCGAAGCTGCGGGGGCGCCGTAGATGAGATTGATCCTGCTTGCGCCGCTCCTCGGTCGGCTGACCGCCGTGGCTCGCGCTCGCGCGCGCAATAGATCGCAATAGATAAAGAGGAGTAACACGAGTTAAACGTGAGTAAGATTTGCCAAGCGGTCGTACATGGCTGAACTTAGGCAACAACCTGATGCCCTTCTTGTCCTTATCTGAGGAGTGCTGTGTGTTACAGTAATTTAGAATCCAGGCGGGATAGCCGCTCGAATCGGTCAGGGTAAGTCGTGGCACTGTTCAAGCGTTTGGCCTGAAAGGATACAATCCTCCAATTGCTCTGTGGTGTAAAGTTGGCGAACCAACAGCCATCCAATCACGAAGAGAAACGCTAGCGCGGCCATCGCCATCAGATTCGGGCGCCGGCTTCCATTTTGCTTGTCGTCATCTGCCATCCGACGCTTCTATCAACGGGCACTTGAGCATGATTGAGTTTTGGTTGAACCGATTAGTGATTTAACGAAGCCGACTTTCGCAGTGGGTGAGGAGCTTCCTGAGAGGATTGAAGGTTCTCGCGGCCCAACCCTTCAGATGTCTGCCAATGGATTGAGATCGCCGGCTCCTGCAGCTGGAGAAAAGCCTTGGCTGTACTGTGTCATCGTGACGTGGGCCGCTCCGCGCATTTGTCCATCCCTACCTCTGTGCGAACAATTGCTGGCCCAGCGCATTGAACCGCGCCTTCTGCTCATCGCTCAGCGAGTTATAGAGACCGTCGAGCGCTGGTCTGACAGTCTGCACCGCTTGCAGCCGCTCACCCTCGGTGGCGAGACGATCTGGCGGAGTGCTAGGAAGCTGGCTCGGGCAGGCGGCCTTAATCAGATTCACTGCTTTGGCGTTCGCCGCCTGCAACGCATCGAGCTTCCCACGCTGAGCGTCGTTCGGCTGCACGATGCGATCGATGCGATCGGTCGGAAAAGCCATGACGTTCCCGCCACACTCGGCTTGCGGATTTTGCGCCGCCTGGTTGTTGTCTTGCGCAGCCGTCCTAGCCTCCGACACGCCAATGTCGTTAAATCGGGCTTTCTGCTCGTCGCTGAGCGCGTCATAAAACTTCGCCAGCGGCGGCTGCACGATGTTTACAGCCTCGACCAGCCCTTCAAGGCGCTCTTGCATCTCAGCGAGACGATCGGTCGGCGTGAACGCCAAGCTCACCGGACAATGCGACTTGATCACGTCGCTTGCCTTGGCAATGGCATTGCCGAGATCGTCGAGTAGCGCGTCTTGCTGCGCGTTGGGCTGGACCGCGGCCTGGATCTGGTTGATCGGCCATCCCGTGACTTCGGCCGCTTCGTCAGCACAGCTTTGCACCGCGCTCTGCGTCAACGCCGCCATGCGCGCGGGCGCGCCCGGGCCCTGCACGTATTCGTCGTAGTTATAGGGCGAGAAAATGCCCTCGTAGATGTCATCATAGCCATAGTACCAGAACGGATCATAATAGGCGTAGTCGGACGGCCACAGCGCGGAATAGAAGAAATCGCCGTAGGCGTACGGCCAAAACAGCGGACCGATCCAGCCCAGATGATGGTGCCGATGCCAGCCGCGGCCCAGGAATGGACGGAACGCGGGATCGCCGGCGAGGCGACGGTGAGTCGCAAAATTCTTCGGGTTGGTAGTGCCGTGCACGTGCGCAACGACGCCTTTGGCAGCACTCCGGCTACTGGCAGGGAAGCTTGTACGAGTGGTTGTCGCCGGCAAATGCGTAGCCCGCAGGTTCGGTGTTGGCACGTGCGCTATCGTGCGCCCATGCGGCCGAATATGCGCCACGTGCGGGGCCGCGAAATGCTTGATCGGCGGGGCATGAGCAAACAACGGGCGGCCGGCCATGTGGGGCGCGGCAAAATGCGGAGCGGCGGCGTGAGGCGTTGCGAAATGAGGGGCGGTAAAATGTCGAGTGGCAAAATGCGGAGCGGCAAAATGGGGAGCGGCGACATGCGGCGCAAAGTGCGGCGCGGCAAAGTGCGGAGCGCCACCGCCCCCGAGATGCGGCGCAGGACCTGGACGGCCGGCGGGACCGCGCCTTCCCGGCTGCGCATAACCGGCCCCTGCCGCAAGGCAGAACAACAACGCCATCGCCCCAATGCTTGTTGCCCTCATAAGAACTCTTTGCATGGAGGTTTTCGTCCTTAATATGAGGCCGAACTCCGACAAGGCGCTTGCTGTTCCCGCCCATCCCGCAACTGTGATGTTGCAAACCAATTTGGCCGCGCTCACCTCCTGTGCGGGCTTTAATGGCCGTCAACAAAGGCCTGATGCCCGCCCGACCGCCATCTTGTCGGATCGGTGATGAGCGTCCCCGAGCCAAAGACACAAGATCGTGAAATGCACATTGCGTAGCCGATCCTGCCGTCAGCCGTCGCGCGGGGGAGGGCGTCGGCTATCGCTCGCCGGTTTTCCGCGCCGATGCGTCGACGATCTCGTTGCGCTTTCGCGGCAACGCCTCGGGATGGTCCCGTTGCAGGAACGCGATCAACTTTTCACGCAAGTCGGCGCACACGTCGCCGGTGGTTCCGGAGGAGTTGGAATTGACCAGAACGCGCACCTCGATGCCGTCAGGTCTTGCATCGGTGACCTGAACGTTGATCACCTCGGCGTTGTCCTTCCCTGCTGTAGCGACGATTTCAGTCGCTTTGGCGCGGACGATGTCGACCGGCGCGGTGTAATCAACGTAAATCAAGACACTGCCCATCGTCCTCGCCGCCTGCCGGGTCCAATTGTAAAACGGTTTCTCGATAAAATAGCTGAGCGGCACTATCAGACGCCGCAAATCCCACAATCGGATGACCACATAGGTCGAAGTGATTTCCTCGATCCAGCCGTATTCGTTTTCGACCGTTACCGCATCTTCAAGCCGGATCGGCTGTGTCATGGCAAGCTGAATGCCGGCGAACAGGTTGCTCAATGCCGGCCGCGCGCGGTGGCAAATCGTTGAAGGTGGGATTATCGGCAAGCTCGAGAAGCTTGGCGTCTGCCTCTTCTGCCAGCTTTACCCTGGGCATTATTTCGCCCTCGTTTGTCGTGCTCCCGTATTTCCGCAAGCTCAACTACGATCCGCTGAAAGACTTTGCACCAATCTGCGAACTTGCGGCTTTTCCACTGCTGACGAGGTAGCGATAGACACGTTGGCCGACCGATTGCGGCAAGATGCGGTGGCAAATGAGCGCGTTACATTCCTACCGCGCATGGTCGGCGCCTGGTCGCGGCTCACGGACTGAGGCCACGCAGCGAGAGCAGTCTCGCGCCAGCCACGGCACCGTTGGTGGCGAAAACATCATCACCGCGGTTGCAATGTCGCAGGTTAGCGTGCTTCCGAGCCTCTTTGTCCCCGGCAAGTTCGTGGCCGTTGGGATCGGTGATTGTCTCACTTCCGGCGACGACTGTCGAAAAGATGGTGCCTCTGGAGTAGTAAAGCTAATGCTTGAGGTTCTGCCAATCGGCTTCCCATGCCGTGGAGGACTAGGCCGTGTGGACGGATTTGATCAAGATGAAGCCGAGAGCAAGTGCGACGAACGAGCCGTAATTCTGCGCCGTCTTCTCACATCGAAGCGCGATACGCTTGAAGCGCTTGAGCTTGCCGACCGCTTGCTCGATGCGTGCCCGGGCCTTGTAGAGTGCTTTGGGAAAGAAGGCGGGCATATCTTTGGTGTTGGATCGATACGGGATTGCCGGACATATTCCGCGTTGGCGCGCGGCGTCGCGGTTTGATTTGGAATCGTAGCCTTTGTCACCGAGCGCGGCGCGTGGTGTGAGATCAGGACCGATGTCGAGAAGTGTCTCGAAGTTGCGACTATCACTGGCTTCACCGCCGGTGAGATGGAAGGCAATTGGCAAGCCATCGAAGTCGGCCTTCAAGTGAATCTTGGTAGAGAAGCCGCCACGCGAGCGGCCAAGCGCCTGATCATGCTGCCCCCTTTTGCACCCGCTGCCGAGACATGGGCGCGCACCACGGTGGAATCGAACATCTGCACTAAATGCGCTGTCTCGCTCATCGCCGCCAGGGCATCGAAGAACGCTTCGAAAGTTCCGGATCGGCTCAGCCGCCAAAACCGCTTCCACACGCTGTTCCAGTGCCCGAACTTCTCCGGAAGAGCCCGCCAGGTGATATTGTGAACCACAAAATAGTGCAACGCTTCGAGAAACTTCCGGTCGTCCCGGCCCTTGTCTCCGCGCCGTGACCGCGATGCCGCGAACACCCGCAATACAATCGTCCAATCCGCTTCCGTCATGGCCGTGAGCATGGTCGGTCCTCCAAAAACCGACTGCCCATGAGTCAGAGAAAAAGTGATTCGGGAATCCTGCTACCTCATGACTTGGCTAAATCCGTCCACACGGCCTAGGAGACGTATTGGCAGGTGCGCCCTCTCCCGCGGAAGCCACCGATTTGGTTATACGCAATAGACGACTTATCTTCCGCTCGCCACGGCAAATCCCAGACGGTCAAGCCCCACTTTGACTTCGCGGCACGACATAAAAGTGTTCCAGATCAGTCCCGACCGAAAATTCTCAATCATGACCACGATTGGGCCCTGATCAATAGCGAGATGGCCCTCGGCTACCCAGCCGCGCGAGCGGTTGAAGGAATCGCGAAAACCGTAGCGGCCCCTGATCTCCCCGCCTAGCTCTTCAAAAAAATGCCGCAACGCCCGCATCGACTCGTGCGGCGTGTACGGCATAGCCGACAACGCGGCGGTCGGCGCGATGACGCCGAGATCGTTTTGCGGACAGAAGGCGCTATAGCCGGCATCACCGTCGCACGCAGTTAGACCCCAGCAATCCGGACCATAGCCGGCATGGCCGTAGGGATTGGCCACGCAGTGCGCACAATTAATCAACGTGTGCGCGCGATTTTGCCACCAGTAATCGGCATAGCGGTCGTGGAGCCCGCGCGGATCGAGGCCCAAGAACGAATATTGCGAGAAGAACAAGGGGCCGCCGAACGGCGGGCCAAGCGAGAGCCGGATGCCGTGATAGGCGCGCCCGTTGCGGAACGTGGGGCTGTCGGTCCAGCCGCGATGATATGCGGCCGGCGTCACGGGATGCGTCGAAGACGCGCACGCCAGTATGTAAGTGATGAGGCACTCGTTCCAGCCGGCGATAACATGGTTCATCGCCCAGCCGTGGCGCGGGCTCCAATGCCAGTAGAGACGATCGCCGCCGCGAGCGTACCAATCCCACTCGACCGCGAGCCACAAATGGTCGATCGCTGCGCGCAAGCTTTTCTCGTTGGGGTGCGCAGCAGCGAAATACTGCCGCGCGCACAGCAGCCCGGCCATCAGGAAAGAGGTTTCGACCAGGTCGCCGCCGTCGTCCTTTTCCGAAAAGGCGATGGCCGCGCCCGTTGCACCGTGCAGGAAGTGCGGAAAGGCGCCATGGAACGTTTCGGCGTTTTGCAAAAATTCGACGATTTGGCCGACGCGTTCGAGCACGCCCGCGGACGGCAAAAATCCGCGCGCTGCGCCGGCGATCATTGCCATGATTCCGAAACCGGTGCCGCCGCTGCACACCGTGTCGAGATAACCGTAGCCGGCCACTGGATTGCTGCGCTCGCGAGCCATGGCGCAATGGGGGTGGGCAAAATCCCAGAAATAGTTCAGCGTTTGTCGCTGCACCAAGTCGAGCAGCTCACGATCCGACCGACGCGACGCAGTTTCTGATTGGGAAACCTCACACATGCTCGGCCCGCCATTCAATCGTCGCCGAGGGCCCAATATCAGAGCTTGGCCCAACCTGAATAACGAACACGCCCGGCTCAAAGACCTGTTCAGGCGCCGCCAGACACTCGGCCCGGAAGAACCGGAGGTCGTCAGCCGTAATACTGAAACTGACAAAGCGTTCTTCGCCAGGCTGCAGCCCGATCTTTTGAAAACCCTTGAGCTCGCGCACCGGGCGTGACCGGCTGGCCACCGGGTCGCCGACGTACAATTGCACGATCTCCTCGCCGGTCGTCGGTCCGCTATTGCGGACCTTCACACGCGCGTTGAGCAGGTCGCGTTCGCCACGAAGCAGTGTGGGATCCAGTTCGAGCGCTCCGTACTCGAACGTGCTGTAGCTCAAGCCGTGGCCGAACGGGTAAAGCGGCGTGTGCGGGCCTTCGAGACGGCACGCGGTGGTGAACTTGCGGAAGACACGTCGGCCGTGCCGATCGACGGCAGCATCCCCGGCGACATCGATGCCGATCCGGTCGATGGGCCGACCGGTCGGCGGTTCGCCGTAGCCGATCGGGCATTGGCCGGCATTTCTTGGGAAGCTCATCGCCAGCTTGCCGGATGGATTGACGTGACCGAACAAGACGTCCGCAATCGCGTTGCCGGCTTCGCTGCCGCCAAACCAGGCGTGCAGGATCGCATTGGCGTGCAAGTCCTCCCATTCCAGCGCCAGCGGACGTCCGCTCATGGTCACGACGACCAGCGGCTTGCCAATCTGGTGCAACGCTTGCAACAGACGCAACTGGCTGCCTGGCAGGCCGAGGTCGGTGCGCGTCGCGGATTCGCCAGAATGCTCTTTGGCCTCGCCGACGCAAGCCACGACGACGTCGGCGGAGGTAGCGACATCCACCGCTTCAGCAATCAGCTCGGCCGGCGTGCGCGGATCGATCGCAAACGTTTCGCCGAATACATTCAATCGCGCGGCAACATTGGGATCGTCGACGATATTGGCACCTTTGGCATACACAATACGGCCGCGATTAGCTGGGGCGTCACGCAAGCCCTGCATGACCGTGACGCTGTCGGCGGACCGCGCCGCGACCGCCCAGGTGCCTTGCATACTAGCGAGGCTCTCGGCGAGGGGCCCGACGACCGCGACCATGCGACCGCGCACGAGCGGCAGGATTCCATCGTTCTTGAGCAGGACGCAGGATTTTGCCGCCGCCTCGCGGGCCAAGCGACGGTTTGCCGGCGCGAGCGCCGCAGGCTTCGTGCTCAACCCGGTCCTGCCGCGATCCGGCCTTTTGAACAATCCGAGCCGCGCCTTGGCGCTCAAGACTCGGCGACACGCGGCGTCGACGTCGGCTTCGGCAATGCGGCCCTCGACAACCAATTCGGGCAAATGCCGGACGTAGGCCTCGCTAATCAGATCGACATCGACACCCGCCGAGAACGCGAAATAGGCGGCCTCCTTCAGATCCGCCGCAACGCCGTGATGTACTAGTTCCAGGATCGCGGTGTAGTCGGAAACGACAAGGCCTTCAAAACCCCAACGCCGGCGCAACAGGTCGCGCAACAGCTGCCGGTGCGCCGTGCAAGGAATGCCGGCGAGATCGTGGAAGCCCACCATTACGGCGCCGACGCCGGCCGCGACCGCGGCCTGAAACGGCGGTAGCACAACGTTGTGCATGCGGTAGGCGCTGGCGTCGACCGCATTGTAATCGCGCCCCGCCTCCACCAGGCCGTAGCCGGCAAAATGCTTGGCGGTCGCCATCACGGTATCGGGCCGGGATAGATCGTCGCCCTGGAAACCCTCCACCATGGCGGTGCCGAACGCTGCACCAAGCAACGGATCTTCACCGGGGCTTTCGGCACAGCGACCCCAGCGCGCATCGCGCGTTATGTCTAGCATTGGCGCCCAGGCGAGCGCGATGCCCTCTGCCGCGGCTTCCGCGGCCGCGGCGTGCGCCGTGCGGCGCACGAGCGCCATGTCCCACGAGCAAGCCAGCGCCAGCGGCAAAGGGAAAATGGTGCGATGGCCGTGAATGACGTCGAGCGTAAACAGCAGCGGAATGCCGTGTGGCGATTCCCCGACCGCGATCTTTTGCAATTCGTCTACGCGAAGCGGATCCAGGCCGGCAGCGATTAGACCGACTTGGCCGCGCCGAATCCGCTCCTCGATGTCAGTGACGGCTCCGCCGGCGCCGGTGGTGTCCGCGCCAGCGACGTTGGGGTGATTGAGCTGACCGATCTTCTCGGCCAAGCTCATGCGCTGCATCAGACTGTCGACGATTTCGCGCATTTCTGCAAAACACTAAAATGCGGCCTATGCCGGCTGCAATGATCCGTCGCTATGATCGGCGTCGTCATCGCGCGATCCGTCGACCGCGCTCAGGCGTGCGTGGAATCGGGCGAGAAGCGGCGGCGGGCCCGTTTCACTCGGCACGACGAAGATACCGTGGCGCCGCGCCGCTTCGCCCCATTTGGGGTCGCTCGTCACCCAACACAGGATCGGCGCGATAGCCAAACCTGCCAGGAGCGGCAGGAACCACCAGATACAGCTGGGCATCCAGTACAACGCCAATGCTCCGCCAAGGATCGCGAGCACGGTGTGGAAAGCGAAAGTGGCGGCGCATACTGCAAACGGGAGCGTGCCGCCGGCGCGTTGTTGCGTGCCCCACTCGATGGTGCGGCCGGCCAGCGTATTGGCCACAAACCAGCTGTGTGACAGCATCAGCACCGGCGCCAGCAGCGTCGACACCACGATTTCCGTCACTGTGCTGAGGATCAATGACCGCGCCCCGCCGTAAAGGCGCGTCGCCTCGCTTCTCCGCAGCAAAAGCGCGACCGACAGCAATTTTGGTCCATAGAGCAGCGTCGCGGTTGCTGCGATCAGGCTGAGAAAGGCTTCGACGTGGGACACCGGCCAGCTTAAAATCGGATGGGGGCCGATGAAAGTCACCGCCGGCGCGCTCTGGAGCCGCACCGCGTCGGCCGAAAACAACACAATCAACATCAGCCAAAGTGGCGACGACAAATAGCTCATGGCGCCGAATGCCATATGCAGTCGGCTCTGCAGGCGAAAGCCCCGGGCAAACAGCAGGCGAATATGCTGCAGGTTGCCCTGGCACCAGCGCTGATCGCGCTTGAGGTGATCGATCAGATTGGGCGGCGTCGCTTCGTAACTGCCGCCCAACCACGGCAGCAGCCAAACGTCCCAGCCGGCACGGCGCAACAGTGCGGCCTCGACGAAGTCATGACTGAGGATTTCGCCGCCAAGCGGTGGCCGACCGGGCAGACGCGGCAGGCCGCAATGCTGCATGAACGCCTGCACGCGGATGATGGCGTTGTGACCCCAATAATTGCCGTCGGCGCTTTGCAGCCTGGCGAGGCCGTTGGCATAGATCGGGCCATACACCCACGACGCAAACTGTTGCATCCGGGCGAAGAGGGAGTCGCCGCCGATCAAAAGCGGCGCGACCTGAATGAGTCCAACTCGCGGATTATCGTCCATCAATGCAACAAGCTGCACGAGCGTGCGCCCGCTCATTAGGCTGTCGGCGTCGAGCACTACCATATACTCGTACAGCGCTCCCCAGTTCACGCAGAAATCGGCGATGTTGCCGCTCTTGCGGCCGACGTTTCGGCTGCGATGGCGGTAGTAGATACGAGCGTCGGGATGGGCTCGACGCAGACTGCGCAAGCCGGCCTCCTCAGCGGCGCAAGTTTCCGCGTCGCGGGTGTCGCTGAGGACGAAAAAATCGAAACCTTCGAGCGCGCCGGTCTCGCTCAGCGACTCCAGCATCGTGTCGATGGCGGCAAAAACCGCATTGCAATCCTCGTTGTAGATCGGTGTGGCGAGCACGGTGTGCGAGCGCGACGGGCTTGCTCGTGCGGCGCCGTCCACTATATGTCTCTGGCCGGGCTCCTTCCATAGTTCATATGCGCCGACGCAGGCGAGCCAGAACGAGGCCGCGATCCAAGAGAACAGCAGAGCAAAGACGGCGAGCAGCAACCATTCTACGGCCGACAGGCCGTCGACCCGAAAGATCGCAAAAAGCTTCGACGTGGCGACGGCGGTCGTGGCGAATACTAAGCCCAGCACCAACCAGCGTTGGGTCGCCGCTTCATCGTGGTTCATTGCTGTTCGCCGCTGAGAAGGCAGCGCCGCGAGAGCTAATAGCGCTGCGAAGCCCCCGCGCGACCCGACGCAGTAGGGCCACAAAAAGAAGACGCGCCGTCCAGAACTCGATCACCTGAGTCGGCATCGGGGCGGGGCGAGGCGGTGGCGTAGTTTTATCAAGGCGCGCTTCGGCGCAGTTGCCGGCTGTCGTTTGTGAATATGAATATTCAGTCATTGTGCTGTGCCGCGCCTTGAGCCTGCGGTGGCCAACTCGCCTGGACCTCAATGTCTATGGAACGCGCACCGGCCTTGATAGTTTCAATACTTGCGTTGCCCGCGCGGGTTAGTGGGCGCGGCATAGTGGCCGCAAATCGCAACTCGCGGAACGGACGGCGCTCATGCCGCAAACTAACCAGCAGTGAGACAGATGGGTCCGTTCAGCCGACGCCGCTTGCTTGCCGCAACTGCTCCGATGGCCCTCGCGTTGAGCGCGATGGGCGCATACCGCGGCTACGCCGCCGCCGCGCAGGAGCGCTACGGCCCGCCGCAACCATTCGATTTTAACCGGCTGACGCAACAGGCTTCTACGCTCGCCAAAAAAGCTCACGTGCCGGTACAGCCCCCAGCCGCAGCGATCATCAGCCGAATCGATTTCGATGTCGTGCAGAAGATCAAGTTTCGCGCCGACCGCGCTCTCTGGGCCAACGGATCACATCGGTTTCCAGTGCGCCTCTTCCATCTCGACAAGTTCAATCCGCTGCCCGTGCGGATCAACCTTCTCGAAGGCGATACCGCGCGCCAAGTCCTCTACTCGGCTGACGATTTCGATTACGATTCGACTGACCTTCAGGCCAAACTGCCTGCCGATCTCGGCTTTTCCGGCTTTCGCGTTTTGAACGGACAGAACGTCGAGACCGATTGGCTCGCGTTCCAGGGCGCCAGCTATTTCCGCAGCGCCGGCCAGCAGAATCAGTATGGCGCCTCGGCGCGCGGCATTGCGGTGGATACTGCGCTTTCTAGCAAGGAGGAGTTTCCCCGTTTCGTTGAGTTTTGGCTGGCGCAGCCGCAGTCGCAGACTTCCTCGATTACGATTTACGCCTTGCTGGATGGGCCAAGCCTTACCGGCGCATATCAGGTGATTGCCACCAAAGCGACCGGCGTGCTCACGGAGCTGAAGGCAAAGCTCTTCATGCGTAACGATATCGCGCGGCTTGGCGTTGCGCCAATGACCAGCATGTATTGGTACGGCCAAAACGACCATCACTGCGCGTCCGATTGGCGCCCGCAGATTCATGACAGCGATGGTCTTGCACTCTGGACCGGTGGCGGCGAGCGCATATGGCGGCCGTTGATCGATCCGCCATCCGTTCTCACTAACTCCTTTTTGGATCAGAACCCCAAAGGGTTTGGGCTGATGCAGCGCGACCGGAATTTTGCGGACTATCAGGACGACAGCGCGTTCTATAACCGCCGGCCGAGCATTTGGGTCGAGCCGCTCGGCCCCTGGGAGGCCGGCTCCGTGCAGCTCGCGGAAATCCCGACCGACGATGAGATCCACGACAACGTCGTCGCCTTTTGGAATCCGAAGCGCCAAATCAAGGCGCACGATCAACTGGAGGTCAATTACCGGCTGTACTGGCAGGACGATTGCCCATTTCCGCCCGACGATATCGGCTCGGTGATCGCAACGCGCATCGGCCGCGGCGGTGTGCCTGGCCAGCCGTCACCGGACGACAAGGACAAGCGCAAGTTCGTCGTCGACTTTGCCGGCGGCCCGCTAGCACAAATGGCGCCGCGCTATGACGTGCAACCGGTCGTGACCGTATCGCGCGGCAAGGTCAGCAACGCCTATGTCATCAAGGTCGTGGGAACGGAAAAGTGGCGGGCGTTGTTCGACCTCGCCGCTCCGGACAACGATCCGATCGAGCTGCGCTGCTATCTGCGCCTCAATGGCAAGGCGCTGACCGAAACCTGGCTGTATCAATACTATCCGATGAACGGCGAGTGCCGGCCTTAAAAGGCCGATCGCGCCTGCCACTAGACCCGCGCCAGCGCTTTTTGGTCGGCAACTGCTTGATGCGCGGGCGCCGGTTCGTTGGGCCGCGAGGCATTCGCCTGATCAGTCTCGCTGTTGTGATGCAGCCGCACCCCCGCAGGAGTGCGGACGAGATGCAAGGTGCGGGTATGGAACACTTCTAGTCCGGGGCGGTGGCCAATGCTCAAGAGACTGGCGTTGCGCAGCTCGTGGTCGAAGATCGACATGACCCGGCGCTGATTGAATTCGTCCAGCGCGGACGTCGCTTCATCGAGGAAGACCCAGGATGGCCGGTGCAGCAGTAGGCGCGCGAAGCCGATGAGCTGTTGCTGACCGAGCGATAAGATCTTGTCGAGCCGCGCTTCGCAATCCAAAGCCGGCACGAACTCTCTTAATCCGACGCGCCGCATCACCGTGGCGACGTCTGCAGTAGCGAAGGCGTCGGGCGGCTCCGGATAGGCTAACGCCGCGCGCATCGTGCCGAGCGGCAGATATGGCCGTTGCGGCATGAACATGGTCGCGTGGCGGTCGGGCAGTCGGATCGTGCCGCCACCCCACGGCCAGAGACCCGCGACGGCGCGGAACAGCGTACTCTTGCCGATCCCGGATTCGCCGACAATCAGCACGCGCTCGCCCGGACCGACGTCGACCGTCGCCTCTGCAATGACGACGCGGCCATCGGCGGTGAGGACGCTGACGCCCTCGAATGCCAGCACGTCCTCCGCGTGCTCGACCAAGCTAATCGTATCGACGACTTTGTCGATCTCGTCCAGTTTTTCGATCGCCGCCTTGAACGCGCTGACGCGATGCAGCGTGGCGCGCCAGTCGGCAATCGAGGGAAACTGGTCGACGAACCAGCGTAGCGATGACTGCACCTGGTTGAAAGCGCCAACCACCATCATCAGGCCGCCGAGCGTCAGGCCGCCGCTGAAATAGCCCGGCAACGCCACCACAATGGGCACCACGATGGCGATCCAGCCATAACCCGACGTGATCCAGGTCAAGCGCGACAACGCGTCGGACAATTGCCGCATTGAGCCGATGACGCGATCGAGATTGCCGTTGAGCTGCCGCCGTTCGTCCTGCTCGCCGCCAAACAGCCCGATGCTTTCGGCGCTTTCACTGACGCGCACGAGCGCGAAGCGCAGCTCGGCTTCTTTGGCGTAAAGCTCGGCGTTCAGTCCAATCAACGGCAGGCCGACCCGCCAAGTCAGCAGCGAGCCAATGCCGGCGTACAACACCGCGCACCAGACCATATAGCCCGGTATGGTGAAGCGGGCGCCGCCAATGACGAATACAAGCTGATCGGACAAGATCCACAGCATGCCGATGAAGCTGATCAGCAGCAGCGTCGCCTGCAGCAAACCGACCGCAAGACTGGCGGAAAGCTCGGTGAGCTTTCGGGTATCTTCTTCGATACGCTGGTCCGGATTGGCGCCAATCGGCCCGGCAAGGCCGAGCCGATAGGGGCGGCCGGGCACCAGCCATGCGTCGAGCAGATGCTCCGTGAGCCACTCGCGCAGCCGCACCTTGAGCATCTGCTGTAACCACGTCTGCGCGACCACGAGCGTCAGCAGAGCCCCGACGATGGCGAGGAACACCAGCAGTTGGCGGCCGAGGCCGTCCAGGCTGCGCTGCGCTACGGCATCGAAAAACGCGCCGTTCCACGAATTGAGCCGCAGCTGCCCGGCCATGTTGCCGAGCAGGACCGCGACGATGCCGAAGGCGCTCAGTGCGATGCACATGCGATGCGGAGAATGCCAGAGCGCGCGCAACAAAGCGCAGCTTTCGACGGCTGCGGAACTCCCTTTGTATTCGGCGGTCGGAGGATGAAAATCAATCTCGCTGCCGGCATAGGCCGCGTCAGCGCCGCCGCTATCGCTCGCTTGCGATTGCGCGTCGGCGCCAGTACGGCGCGGATTGCAGCCACCGGAAAAGTCGTGCGCGACCTTCCGGTCCAGCGTCATGGGCATGCGATTGAACCACCCTCACCTTGGGTCGTTAGGCTACGAAAATGCGAGCAATTCATGGCGGCATGGAACCGCGCGGTTCCATGCCGCATGCATGCGCACATTGCAAAGCAGCTCTGTCCATGGTTGGGGTGCGCGCCAGGATGTCTCGCAACTTTCCACCAACACGATGGAACTTCCGGAACTCGACGCCTGGATCGCCCGCCAGACTGGCATAAGCATCGCCGCAATGGAGCGAGCGATGTCGGCAACACACCTGTGTCGGCGCCGCGACCGCTTCGGCCAAGTCATAACGCCTGCCATGGGTTCGGTGCTGGCGTCGCCGGTGTTTGCCGATTGGGATCCGCAGCCCGATTATTTTTTCCATTGGATAAGAGATTCAGCGCTCGTGATGCGCACGGTCGCCGAGCTGATGGAAGACGCGAAGAGCATGACGGAGCGACAGCGCTGGCAGCGGCATTTTAAAAATTTCATACGCTTCTCCCTCAAGCTCACCGAACTCGACGAGCGTCGCTCGTTTGCACTGTCTCGCGTGAATGAGGTATGCGCCGAAGCCGATCGACGATTCCTCCGCAAGGAGGCCGAGCTTGGCACACTGTGCGGCAACGCATTGCTCGCCGAGCCGCGGTTCAATCCGGACGGCACGCTGGACATCTTTCGTTGGTCGCGGCCGCAGCATGATGGCCCGGCGTTGCGCGCGCTGGCCTGTCTACGCTATCTCGCAGCCGGCGGCGGCCTCTCAGATGAACTCGTCCCTTTGCTGCGCTGCGATTTGCAATTTACCGTCGCGCATGCCGGCGCGCCATGCATCGGGCCGTGGGAAGAACCGGAGCTGGACAGGCACCACTATTACGTTGAGCTAGTGCAACTTTCTGCGCTGGTCCATGGCCGCGCATGGGCGATGCAAGATGAGATGAAGTGGCGCGACGCTGAGCAAAAACTGCGTGATGGGCTCGAGCAATATTGGGCGGATCGCCACCAACTGCTCATACCGATGCGACCGGCATCGGGCGAATTGGCGGACGACTTGTTGGACGCGGTTACGCTGCTTGCCGCTTGGGATGCGGACCTGCCCAGCGGACCGCACAGCGTCGCCGATGCGCGGCTAGATAAGACGCAAACCGCCATCGAGGCGCTGTTTGCGCGCGAGTTTCCGATCAACCGGGTGCGCGCAGCCGGGCCCGCGCTCGGCCGCTCCCGGCAGGATCGTTACTTCGGCGGCGGCGCATGGTATCCGACCACGCTGGCGGCTGCCGGCCTGTGCTATAGGCGGGCGCGACGAGAGCGTGTAAGACAACTTCGCCGTGATCTGATCGCGCGCGGCGATGCTTACCTGGCAACGCTACGCAATTTTACGCCAGCGGACGGTGCGCTCTCCGAACAAATTGATCGCGACACGGGCGAACAGACTTCGGCGCATCATCTGACCTGGAGCTATGCCGCCTTCATCAGCACCGCCCGTGAGCGAAACCTGGCGCTGGCGATGCAATAAATTGAAACGCTGGTGAAGTTCACAGGAACCGCTGAGTTTAGCTTGCGAACAGAAAGGCCTCTGGAAGCTGAGCCGCGAAAGTGCGTCGTTAGCGCGCGAGTGCTTTCATCGCTTCAATTTCTGCCGGGCCGAAGGACCCGTTGGCAATCAGCCGATAGATGGCCATGCGTAACTTCACGCGCCCGGTGGCAAGCTAATCAGCCGCCGCCGAGCTGGATTCAGCAGCCATTTGATGAAGCTGGCCGCGCCGACAGCCCCAACCGACGACGCGGGTCACTAATCCGATCAGGGCCAGCGAGAACAGCAGCCATATTGGGATGTCGACGCCCTAGAAGGTGAAAACCATGAGCTTACTGCGCCGTTCGCCGGCGTGCAAAAGCTCTGCCAGGGTGATGGTCTCCGCATTTTCGACTCGCTCGTTCCAATCGTCATCGTCGGACAGTCGCATCCCGAACTTCCGGCTATTCACCTCGAAGTTCCATAGATGCGAGTTAAGCCACCCCATTGCTTCTTGAATGACGCGATGCACCTCCATCAGGCTCATCTTCGTGCTCACGGCGACGCGCCGCCAAATCAGCGGTTCGATGCCCTGCAGTTCAATGCGAAGTATTGCGATTTCGTCTGTGGTGGCCACGACCTAAGTTTGAGGTCTTCTGTCCGTCCGCGCAACCGCCGCGGTGGGACTGCAATCCGCCGTTATCTCCGCCGGCGATACAGCATCCGCCCGAGCAATCGATTCACCGGCGCTGGCACGTCGCTCATCGGCACATACTTTCTGCATCTGCAATTGGGATACCAGCACTGCCCGCGCTTCCTGCGCTGCCTGTATGATTCAAAACAAAAGCTGCAGGTTCGACTCTGACCTCCACAATTCGAACATGGAGCTGATGTCCAGTTGTGATCCTCTCCTTTGTGTTCGCAATTCCTACAGATCGGCATATTCGATAGGGGAGTGGACAAATTCGCAGCGCTCACCGCCCCGCTGTCAGTTTAACAAATAATGATGTGAAATCATTTCGATTACACGACGCGTTTTTCCAACCGCGCTCGCCGTGGTACCATGTCGGCGTCTCCCCATCATGGCAAAAACGTTTCCGCGGGTCGCTCGGGTTCCTCACACCGCCAAGCGACCGGACTGCTGTCCCTATTGCGGCAGCACCCATGTCACCCGCAAGGGAACGCGTCGCAAAAAGATCGAGGTCGTCCAAATTTGGCGCTGCTTCTCATGCAAGCGCCTGTTCACGCCCGGCCCAGCGGCCTTGCGCAACAAGACCTATCCGCTGCGCATGGTCCTCTCGGCTCTGACCGATTACGACACAGGCTTCACGCTCGAACAGACCGCTGCCCGCCTCAAACAGAAAACCAATCGCACTGTCTCTCCGTCGACGATCGCATCCTGGCTAGACCAATACAAACCTCAATGCAGTTATCGCCGTCTGCGCTCGCAAGGCCTCGCGCGCTTTCCCGCAAACCAGACGATCCGCGCGATCAAGCTCTATCACCGCCAAATTTACAGCTACGCCTATCACCGCCCCAAACTCGATTTTGTCCGCGCCGGCGTGCTCGACGACAAGCGGACAGGCGATACACGCTTTGCGCCGCTCGTAGATTTCCTCGAACGGGTGCCGACCGACTGCCCACACGATCTATTCAGAAGGGAAGGGGACCCCAAGGCCCGTGCATCCCAGGCAGCGCCCACGTTCGCCGATACCTCCCACGCCATCGTCAACGTCAGGGAAAATGCAGCGACCCACACAGCGGCACTCATCATCCCAGCCGTCGGCAACAACAAGCTACGCCACGAAACGCTTCAGCGCTTCATGCTGGCGAATGATTCCGTCACGGTTGCGGTAGAAATTCCGATATGGCTGCGCGAGCAGGACATCACTGCGCTTGAGGTGCGGTGGGGGATAGCGCTCGTTCCCAAAGTGCCCGGCCAGGATCGCAGCATCACCGGTCACATCGACTTTCTCCAGATCAGAAACGGCGCGATACACATCCTCGACTACAAGCCGGATGCCACTACGAACAAACCGTTCGCGCAGCTTACGATCTACGCACTCGCGCTTTCGCAGCTGACCGGCATCTCGCTCTTCGATTTCAAGTGCGCTTGGTTTAACGAGCACCATACTGCGAGTTTTTCCCACGCACGATCCTCGCGCGCAATTCGCCAAGAGGGAAACCCTCTATTTAATGCCTCTGTTGAGCCGTCTTTCAGTGTCGAACAATATCTGTCCTGCAAACTGTCGTTCATCGTGCGGAGTAATCAGTTGTGATATACTTCAGCTGATGAAATCCAAGACCAAAACATACGCGCTCGCAATCGAGAGACATGCGGACGGCTATCTCGCGTCATTTCCTGATCTTCCGGGTTGTCACACTTGGGGCAAGAGCTACGAGGAGGCGGTACGGTACGCCGAGGAGGCGTTGATCGGATATATTGAGGCCACGCAGAAAAATCGTGCACAACCAACCGACCGAACCGCGCCGGCAAAGGTATCGCTTGGGGTCGTCGTTGAGGTACCCGCACATGCATGACTCGACTCCCGTCGTGCACCGCGCGCGACGTGGAGCGAGCTCTTAATAGAAAGGGCCTTGTGTGCGTTCATCAAAAAGGCAGCCACCGTTATTTTGCCGATCCGAGAAATGGCAAGATAATAACCACGGTGCCGATGCATCCTGGTGACATACCTCGTTGGCTTTTGAAAAAGATCATCAAGGATATCGGCCTCAGTGAGGATGAGTTTAGTGCGCTGCTCTAAGGTCGCGAAATCTACGTTGTGCGACGTTGAAGATATCGCTTTGTTGAGCCACTTCCCTGCTCTTGACACTTTATCGGTCGTGTCCTGATACAACAGACCATCGGCGAGTCCAGTCTGGGGATTTTAGGCGGCAGCGTGTATACTGTGGGATGCGCGTTACCTGCCCCATCTGCCATTCTTTGAACGCTCGGATCGAGGGCGCTATCCGGCTGGAATTTACTGGCGAGAATAACGGCCGGCATCATAACGTCGACCGCTCTCGGCTGGTCATTCAGTGCTACAACACCGAGTGCGAAGCTCGCACCAACTTCGAGGAGCGCGAGCCGGCTAATCGCTGAGTCCGATAACGTTCCCCTTACCCGTTATCCAAGGCGCATCGATCAGATTGCTCTTCAGAAAGCTTTCGTCATCGATGAACAGGAATAGATTCGTTCCACGCCCTTGCGTCATATCCTTTTGAGCCGCAATCATCTGCTCTACCCTATCGCGCGTGGTTGTAAGCGTTAGCACTCGGAAATTGGGGATGTCGAGCTCACGGTGATGCTCGGCAGCCCGACTGGCTTCGTAATAAGTCAGCAACTTCTTCGCATAGTACGTTTGATCCTTACTGCTACGTCTGTGGACCGGCATTTCCCCGCGGTCGCGCTCAAACATGAAATAATTCGTCCTGTCTTTAGTCGGCATGCGCAGGCCAAAGAACTCGTCTGGGTCGGCCGAGAGAAGATGGTTGACCCCATCAATTCTGACCTTGGCTGTCATTCGTACTCGCCGATCACGCTTAGTTCGAGGCGCGCGCCCGACGATCTCACTGCGCTCCACGAGTTCGATATCGGATCGGGCACGGCACGCCACTTCAAGCCGTACCATGAATTCGCTGATGTCCACGCGATGGTCGATAAATCGCCAACCCCCGTCCCGTTGTTTGTCGGTCTCGTACAGCAGCCGCCGGGGCACGTCATACCCGTTTTTGCGAAGTAGCCAGGCGCCGGGACGGGTCAGTCCATAGATCAGCGGAAAGGATCCTTTGTAAAGAATGCGCGCGGCGACCTGGCCCAATAACCGTTCCGCATATCCGTTCTCCCACAGCGCTAGCAATGAGCGGGAGACATTCTGTTCACTTCCCCCATCGAGCGCCGCGAGCTGATCTGTGGACGCCAATCGCAATCGCGCCAGATTCGCCAACAAGTTTAGCTCGCGTGAGGTTAAGCGGAGTGGGCGCGGCTCCTGCGGTCTTTCAAATAATCGGCCACGGGTGCGGGTCTCCAAATACATGCGCTCATTATAAGGTCCGCTTCCCTTCCGTTCCTTGTGGATAAAAAAGACGGGTGTATATTGTCGCTGGCCTCCGTTCTGCGCGCCGCCCCCTGAATGTCTCGGGTGTCGGCGGAGCAAGACGGAGAATGTTCAATGCCCCTTGACATACCAAGCGGCGCAACGGCGCCGCCAGCCTATCCCCTACAATTCATCAATATCGAAATCACGCCGCTGATCGACGGCAAGTATTCCGTGGCGATGCAGGCCACGCTGCTTGACGAAGAGCGGCTGGACTTCATCGGCCAAGACCTCGCTCACGAGCACGTCACGACGCTCGATGAGGCCCTGACGATCATCCGGCGGAACGTCGCGCCTCTCACCGCACTTGGCACCGTCTGAGGCCTGCCATGGCCCAGGCTCCAATGCGTGACGCGGCGGCCCGCGTTCGCGTTCTTAACGACAACTTCCGTGCCACCTTTATAGGCGGCCGGATGCTCATGACGGCGGGCGTCAATGCCCTGCCTGTCGATACCAAGGCCCGCGTGCTCTTGGCGGTTCAGTCCTTCGACACATTCACCGAGGACAACGACCCCCACCACGAGCACGACTTCGGCAGCTTCGAGATCGAGGGCGAAACCTACTTCTTCAAAATCGACTACTACGCCCTCGACATGGACGGCGGCTCGGAAGACCCCGCCGACCCGGAGAAGACGGCGCGCGTGCTCACCATCATGCGCGCCGACGAGTACTGACCAACCCACAATCCTAACCGAGAAAGGAGCCAGCGATGGCCCAGCAACCGTCCTATCGTGCCTACACCGTCGTCAAGCGTGGCGAAGGCCAAGATGACTTTTGGCAAGCCATTGGTGCGGCCTTCCCCCACCAGTCCGGCGACGGGTTCAACATTGTCCTGCAAGCATTGCCCATCCCCGGTGGGGACGGGCAATGCAAGATCGTTCTGCGCCCACCCAAGGGCGACGAGGACCATCAGCAGCCACCGGCAGGAGGCGCAAATGTCCAGCGCCTTGACCAACGTGACCGCAGGCAATCCCGCTCTCGACGCGGGTAGCCGCCCCCTTCAACGAGAAGGCAAACTTGAGCCGCCGGCATGTCCGACGGCTCTTTCTTTTTGTTGCCTAAGTTTTCGCGGCCGGCGAGGCTTGGGAACGAGCCACTTAGCACCTAGCGACCGGAAAACATCCGCGGAAATCAAAGAAAAAGCATGAAGGCAAGCGCATGTCGCCTCGGCAAACGAATTGTTTCGACGCCAACCGAACTGCATTGCCAACGGAGGCACCTTGGCCCTATGAATCATTCGGTCGAAGGGGGGCTGAATCGGCCGGCCTCTCAAAGGGACAGATCGTGCGCACGCCTGGTTTGGACCTGCGGTATAGCGAGGGCGATAACTCTCGTCTTGCCGGGGCTCTGAAATGAGCAAGGTCGGCGGCAGCGAATCGAAGAACACGCTCTACTGCTCGTTCTGCGGCGAGAGCCAGCACGAGGTGCGCAAGCTCATCGCCGGGCCGACCGTTTTCATCTGCGACGAGTGCGTCGAACTGTGCAGGGACATCAACCGCGAGGAGGACAGGTCGTCGCTGACGAAGTCACGCGACGGTATTCCGACTCCGAAGGAGATACGCAAGGTCCTCGACGACTACGTCATCGGTCAGAACCACGCCAAGAAGGTGCTCTCGGTCGCGGTCCACAACCACTACAAGCGGCTAAAACACCAGGCCGACCACAAAGATGTCGAGCTGGCGAAGTCGAATATCCTCCTGATCGGTCCGACCGGCTCGGGCAAGACGTTGCTCGCGCAGACGCTGGCGCGCACTCTTGACGTTCCTTTTACCATTGCAGATGCGACGACGCTCACCGAAGCCGGCTATGTCGGCGAGGACGTCGAAAACATAATTCTCAAGCTGCTGCAGTCCGCCGACCACAACCACGAAGTCGGGGTTGGTGCGATACATCCTGGTCAAGAATTTTTCCACTTGCTCCATCGTGATGTCGGGCCTTCGCTTCACAAGCTCTGGCGCCCAGCTCTTCATGTTGTTGTCGTAGAACAGGTCGCGCATCTCGGGCCGGAAGCCCGAGGGCTGCGCCAGCACGGCCGCAACGATTCGGTCGGACGCCCGCCTCAACAAATTCCAGATCATCGGACCGCCGATGCAAAATCCTAGCACCATGAACTTGTCGATGCGCAAATGATCCATCAGGCCGAGATGGTCGTCCGTATGAGAATCCCAAGGGCGATCGATCTCAAGGGGACCTGTGGACTGGCCGTCATTAGCATTGCGAAGGTCGGCGCCGACGCAGCGGTATTCGTACTTGAACTCATCCATCGCATTGAAGGGGGAATAGGGGGCGGACAGATTTGGGATAGCGGAATTCAGCCCGCCGCCGGCAATCATTAGCAACGGGAAGCCAGAACCTTTTTCCTCGAAATGGATGCGAACAGGGCCTTTCTCGTAAATGCTCATGACGGCTCCTTCCTATGCGCGTCAAAAAACTGTTTGGAGGAGTGCTCGTTCAGGCCGTCGCGCTGCTGATCAACCACATCGCACCGCGCAGGCGCACGCTCACACCGTCTGCATAGGGCGCTAGCTCCTCGCGGAGAGAGGCGACGGAGGCCGAGATGACTTGTGCCGGCTGGTTGCGCAGCCAACTGTTCACGGCGCCGATTTCGGTTGACTGAACGACAGCCTCCTCCAGCCCGCGGCCCGCGGCGATATCGAGGTCCATGTCGAGCTTCTCGAAGCGCGGCGGCGCCCAGCCGGCCGCGGAGAGAACCTCAGTGACGTGCTCGGGATCGGCGAAGGCGAACATTCCGGGTGCGTTCGGGACCGGCTTCGGCCGCGGTGGCAGGTGTTGAGCGACGGCAGTCATCGGCACCTCCATCCACGGGTTTTCGGCGAGCGTGCGCCAGCACACGATCGCCATGCGGGCATCTGGAGTGGCGGCGCGGCGCATATTGGTGAAGGCCGCCACCCTGTCGCCGAAGAACATCGTGCCGAAGGCCGAAGTCAGCAAATCGTACTCATCCAGCGCGGCGGTGGCAGGATCGACCTGCCGCCAATCGACATTGCCGAGGCCGGCGGCACTGGCGCGCCTCTCACCCTCAGCCAGCATCGGCGCGGAAATGTCGAACCCCACCACGCGGCCGGACGGAGCGACGGCGCGGGCAAACTCCAGCGTGGGTGCGCCGCAGCCGCAGCCGATATCCACCACCCGCTCGCCGGCGCGTGGTGCAGCAAAGCCGAGCAAGGCGTCCGTCACCGGTGTGAGCGCGATGTCGGTGTGCTCCTGGCGAGCCACCCAGGTGTGGCCGCCCTTGCCGTTCCAGAAGGCGAGCATGTCGGCGTTAATTTCTTCGGGGGCGGCCATGCGTGTCCTCCTGTTGAACGGGTGTGCACGTTGCGGCTTTGCCGAGCAGGCTGCAAGCGGCTCCGATATGCCTCGTGCGCGAGGACGCTTCCGTTTTGGGTCGATGCTGGTGAAAAGTTTGCCCCTCATCGCGTCGAGAATAGCGGCGGCCCGAATTTTTGCGCTGGGAAACAATTCATAGCTAGGTCCGCTATCCGCTCAACTTCGACCGATCTGCTCATGCGCGAAATTTTCGCTAAGGGCCAACTGCCCTGAGCAGGTGCAGCAAAGTCTCTTTCCATCATTATGCTTGGAAGCCAGCGAAGCCGTGGCCAAAGAATCTCGATTGCCGGATCAAACCGACAGATCACCCCACCTCGATCCGTTCACTCGGGATTGCCGACCATCGCCAGTATGACAATCCTCGGCGTGTGAGGCCAGAAACGATCTGCGGCGGTGGCTCACTTTTTCGCTCCGGCTTACGTATGTCAGTATCGAACCTGACCACCGACGGACGTCGCGCCTAGCGAGGGCCTCGCAAGATGTCAGATCAGGCATGCATTCACCCCTTTAGCGGGGGGAATGTACTTTTTGTTCACCGTTACTTTCTTTAGATATTTCAACGCCGTGACCTGTTGCCCCATACTGTAGCCCTGAGACTGTAGCCATTGTCTGTGGCACTTACAAAAGAGAACAGGGTCATGGCGTACCTTTACAAGAGACCAGAAAGCGCGAACTGGTGGATCAGATTAAAAGCGGCGGACCCAGCGCATCGGGTCAACCGCTCGCTCGGCACTCCGGACAAACGCGAGGCTGAGCTTCGCGCTATTCCTTATCTCACCGCTCACCGCGAATACATGGCGCAGAAGCCGCGCTTCGTTCCGTGCGGCTGGATACAGTCATATCCTCTCGGACTCCACACCCTCCCCAACGGCCGGAGGTTCATGGCCACCGCCCGCGAGATATTCGAACTCGACGACTCTGGCGCTGTCGTCGGTGAGCCGGGTTCAAATGGCGGACCGGGCAAGCGGCTGGAAATACCGGGCCAGATGACCCTTTTGAAATTGGCGGACGCTTTCGCAACGTTCGATAGCGTGGCCGCCGACGAAGACCGGCCGAGGCTTCCCGCGAGGAACTCCGACGATGAAATCTTCGCGCACTACTTGAAGCACGGCGGCGAGAATGGCGCGGGCATCACTACAGCGAAGGCGCGTGGCAATGCCGAGGCCATGTGGCACTTGTACAAAACGATTTGCGTTGACGACAAGGGCAGCACGATTCCGTTGGCCAAGCTTAAGAAAGACGACGGTCGGAAGATTGTTGCGCACTTGCTGGAGCAGAAAAAACCGGATGGCAAGACGCCAAAGAACTCAAGCACGACGGTTCGCCGCAAGATGTCATGGCTTAAGGCAACGGTCAATCACGGGATCAATGAGCACATGCTCGATATCCGGGTCAATCCGTTCTCAGGCATCGTTCCGAACCTCGACGACGAAGAGGAGCGCCTTGACTTCTCTGAAGAGGACATGGCGCTCGTCCGTGCGAACTTGAACAAGCTAACTGCGTCCGATCAACTGTTGCTGCGCTTGCTGGCGACAACGGGAATGCGCTTCTCTGAGGCGCACGGTATCGACTCCGAAGAGTTTGCAGACGGCGTTCGGTTTGTGCGTGTCGGCGCTGACAAGGGCGTGAAGCAGCGTATGGTCCCGTTGCCCACAGCATTGCTTGCGGACCTGCCCAGCAAGATTAACAAGCCATTGTTTGATGCGGCGGACAACAGCTACACCAACCGGCGTCTAAACGTTTTCATCCGTGACTGCGGTATCATCGACAGCCGCAAAACGGTACACTCGTTCAGACACAGGGCCGGAACCATTCTCGACCGCGACGACGGACGCCCGTTTAGCTGTTATTTGCTCGGTCACTCTGAGAAGGGCTCACACAAAAAATACGTACACAAGACGCTGGTGGAGTTGCTGGAACGGATTGATAGAATCGGAATGTAGTTCTTAACTGGACCGTTTCCGTGTCCGGCGAGATCGTGACCGCAACGACAACAGCTAAGCAGCCCATGCTTTTCCCGCTTACAGGACTCAAATCATTGAGCATTTCGGTCACGGCGGCAGACTGATGCCTGCACCAGCGTCTACACTTAAATGTCGGGTTGCGACCCGGTTCGCGTTCCTGTAATACTGGCATCATTGGTGGCTCATTAGGTCGCCGACCGTCCCCTTGGAAGATTCATAAGCACGGCGTTGCGACTGGCATCCGCGCCGCGCTCCTCGTGCCGCTCGCTGTC